>PQAN01000339.1 GCA_003105285.1 Methylocystaceae bacterium | reverse complement strand
CCTCGGACTTCTTTGTGTCGGGCGGCTGAAGGCCGGCCCGGAGCGCGAGCTCTACGCGCGCTACGCCTCGCGCATCGAGGCGATGCGAAATCTCGGCCTCGCGGGCCTCGATCTCAAGGAGATCGACGAAAGCAAGGCGCGCAACCCCGCCGAGCGTATGGCGCAGGAGGGCGAGGCGATTCTCGCGGCGCTGCCCGCTGGCGCGGACCAGATTGTTTTCGACGAGCGCGGCAAGGCCGCGACGAGCGCGGAATTCGCCGGCCTCGTCGCGAGCGAGCGCGACAGAGGAACGAAATCACTGTGGTTCGTCATCGGCGGCGCCGAGGGACTCGCGCCTTCGGTGCGACAGCGCGCGGGCGCGGTCTTCTCCTTCGGCGCGATGACGCTCCCTCATCAGCTCGTGCGCATTCTCGCGGCCGAGCAGATCTATCGCGCCATGACGATCATCTCCGGCCATCCCTATCATCGCGGATAGCGAGCCTTCGGGCTCGCTCTCGCTCTGGCCGAATGCGAGCCGTTTCTCGCGCTTTACCCGCAAGCCCGTTTGCGCTAAAGCAATTCGGTAACGAGCCCCGGCGTTACACCGCCGGGGCTTTTTGTTTTCGCGAAAGAGAAAAGACAAAAGCGCCATGGCGAATGTGGTCGTGGTCGGCGCCCAATGGGGCGACGAAGGCAAGGGCAAGATCGTCGACTGGCTCTCGCTCGAGGCCGATGTGGTGGTCCGTTTCCAGGGCGGCCACAATGCCGGCCATACGCTGGTCATCAACGGCGAGACCTACAAGCTCGCCTTGCTGCCGTCCGGCATCGTGCGGCCGGGCAAGCTGTCGGTCATCGGCAACGGCGTCGTCGTCGACCCGCATTTCCTCGTCGAGGAGATCGCCAAATTGCGCGATCAGGGCGTCGAGATCACGCCGCTCAATTTCAAGATCGCCGAAAACGCGCCGCTGATCCTGTCGCTGCACCGCGAGCTCGACGCCTATCGGGAGGAGTTCGCCGGTAATGGCGTGAAGATCGGCACGACGAAGCGCGGCATCGGCCCCGCTTACGAGGACAAGGTCGGGCGCAGGTCGATTCGGCTGATGGACCTCGCCGAGCCCGATACGCTCGACGACAAGATCACGAGGCTGCTCGCCCATCATAATCCGTTGCGGCGCGGCCTCGGCCTGCGCGAGATCGAGGCGCAGTCGGTGCGCGACGAACTGCTCGCCGTGGCGCCGCAGGTTCTGCCGTTCATGGACGCCGTCTGGGACCTGCTCGACGACGAGCGGCGCGCCGGCAAGCGCATCCTGTTCGAGGGCGCGCAGGGCGTGCTGCTCGACGTCGATCACGGCACCTATCCTTACGTCACCTCCTCCAACACGGTTTCCGCCGCGGCGGCGAGCGGCTCCGGCCTCGGGCCGGGCTCGATCGGCTATGTTCTCGGCATCGCCAAGGCCTATACGACGCGCGTCGGCGGCGGTCCGTTCCCGACCGAGCTGCACGACGGGATCGGCCAATTGCTCGGCGACCGCGGCCGCGAGTTCGGCACCAACACCGGCCGCCGCAGGCGCTGCGGCTGGTTCGACGCCGTGCTCGCGCGCCAGGCCGTCAAGACCTCCGGCATAGACGGCATCGCGCTGACGAAGCTCGATATTCTCGACGGCTTGGACGAGATCAAGGTCTGCACGCATTATATGCTGGACGACCGCCGCATCGAGCGGCTGCCGGCCTCGCAGGCCGCGCAGGCGCGCGTCGTTCCCGTCTATGAGACGATCGAGGGCTGGAAGGGAACGACCGGCGGCGCGCGGTCCTGGGCCGATCTTCCCGCTCAGGCGATCAAATATGTGCGCCGTATCGAGGAATTGATCGAGGCGCCGGTCGCGCTGCTCTCCACCAGCCCGGAGCGGGACGACACGATTCTCGTTCATAACCCATTCCAGGATTGACGGGAATCGCCGGAAATGCTCTTAAAACCGCATGGCTGATTACTATTCGCTGCTGTCGCGCGCGGTCTCCGCCCTTCCGCACTCGGCGCCGGAATCGCGTCAGGCGGTCTATGAGCGCGCGCGCAAGGCGTTGTTCAGTCAATTGCGAAGCATTCAGCCGCCGGTCGCGGAAGCCGATATAGAGGCCGAGGGCCGCGCACTCGACGAAGCCATTGCGAGATTGGAGCTCGAGGCGGTGAGAGCCGCGACCGCGTTGTCGCCCTCGGAGCGGTCGGCCGGCAAGCCGACGGGCCGAGGCTCGGCGAAGCCTCCTGCGCCGAAACCCTCCGCTGTCAAATCTTTCGGCGCCAAGCCTTCCACCGACAAACCTTCCGCCGACAAGCCCCCCGCCCCGAAACCTGCTGCGCCGCCCCAGGACGCCGTCGCCTCGGAGGCCGCCGCCTCGGAGCCGGTCGCTCCCGAGCCGTCGCCTCAGCCGCAACGGCCCGCCGCGCCGTTGCCCTCCTTGCCCCAGCCGGCGAGCAATTCGCGGCGCATGTTGGCGATCGGGGCGGTGCTCATCGTCGTCGTCGGCCTCGTCGCTCTGCTGGCGCTGCAATTGCGCGAGCGGCCGGAGGATTTGGCGCGCCTGAAGCCCGAGGCGTCCACGCCCGAGACGAGCGAAAGCGGCAAGATCGCCGATCGCGTCGGCGACGAAGTCGATCGCGACTCGGCGCCGCCTTCCGTGGCTCGGACGGCGCCCGAAGGCGCGCCGAGCGGCCCTGCCGTGGCCGTCGCGCAAAAGGCGGAGCTCTGGATTTCCGCTCCGGAAGAGCAGAACAAGGTCAAGACCTATCCCGGCACGGTCGTCTGGCGGCTGGACAGCGTCGCCAGCGGTCCCGGACAGCCTCTGACGCCGGCCATTCGCGGCGATATCGACATTCCGACCGCGAAGCTCAAACTGGCTCTGGTGTTCCAGAAGAATTCGGATCCGACTCTGTCGGCCTCGCATACGATCAACGCCTCCTTTCAAATCGCGCCGGGCGGCGACCTCCAAGGAGTGAAGGCGATCGGGCCGATTCAGATGCGCCGGCCGGAGGCGCAGTCGGGCGAGCAGGTCGCCGGCGTGCCTGTGCCGATCACCGAGAATAATTTTCTCATCGGACTTTTGCGCGGCGGCCGCGAGGCGCGCAATCTCACGCTGTTGCGCGCGCCCATGGTGCTCGATCTGCCGATGCAGCTCGCCGACGGCCGCGCCGCGACGATCTCGCTGGAAAAAGGCCCCGGCGGCGAACGCGTATTCATCGACGCCCTCGACGCCTGGACGCAGAAATAAGGGCGCAGCGCCGGCCATCGGAGCCCGGCCGAAAACTCGGAGGCATCGAGCGCGGCGATCGGCCAAATCCTCACACCACCACCGTCAGCCTCTGCGCCGCGCGGGTGACGCCGGTGTAGAGCCAGCGCGCGCGATGTTCGCGGAAGGCGAAGGATTCGTCGAACAGCGCCACATTGTCCCATTGCGAGCCCTGCGCCTTGTGCACGGTGAGCGCGTAGCCGTAATCGAACTCGTCCGAATCGCGCCGCTGCGCGAACGGAATCTCCGCGTCGCCGCCGTCGAAGAATTGCGGCAGCACGCCGACCCGCTGGAACTTGCCGGCCGACTCCTCCGGCTCGACCAGCAGCCGCACCTTGCCGCGCCGCACCGCGCCCGCGCTCTTGACGGTGAACAGCGCGCCGTTCAGCAGTCCCTTCTTGCGATTGTTGCGCAGGCAGACGAGCTTTTCGCCCGATTGCGGCAGCGCGCCGGAAAAGCCGCGCAATTGCCGCAGCCGGCCGTTGTAGGCGCGGCGCGTGCGGTTCAAGCCGACGAGCACCTGATCCGCCCCGGTGACGAGCGCGGGATCGAGGCCGTCCCTCGAAACGACGCGCGTCTCGCCATAGACGCCCTGTTCGAGCCGGCCGCCCTCGCGAATGAGCATCGAGAGGCGGACGATCGGATTGTCGGCCGCCTGCCGATGCACCTCGGTCAGCATGACGTCGGGCTCCGCCTCGGTGAAGAAGCCGCCGCCTTTCACCGGCGGCAATTGCGCGGGATCGCCGAGCACCAGCACCTTCTTGCCGAAAGAGAGCAGGTCTCGGCCCAATTCCTCGTCGACCATCGAGCATTCGTCGATGACGATCAGCGCGGCTTTCGCCGCCTCGCTGTCGTCATTGAGTTCGAACGACGGTTCTTCGGTCTCCGATTCGGTCGCGCGATAGATGAGGCTGTGGATGGTGCGCGCGTCCTTGCAGCCCTTCGAGCGCATGACGAGCGCCGCCTTGCCGGTGAAGGCGCCGAAGGCGACGTCGCCGTCGACGCTCTCCGCGACATGGCGCGCGAGGGTCGACTTGCCGGTTCCCGCATAGCCGAACAGGCGAAACACTTGCGCGCGTCCGTCCTTCAACCAGGCCGCGACGGCCGCGAGGGCGCGTTCCTGTTCGCTCGTCCAGACGGGCATGTGAGCTGGGCTTTCGATTCGAAGGGGAGTGACCTGCGCGCCACGATGGCCGATGCGACCGCCCTCGGCAAGGCCGCGCGCAATGCGGGCCGCTATGACGGCGAAGTCGAGACGGACGGCGGCGAAAGCCACACAGGTCCATGTCCGATCCCGACGGACGGGCAAAAAAAAAGCGCCATCGGGCGGCGTCGCCCGATGGCGCTCGAAAGCGTCGCGCGGCGTCAGACGTCGAAGCCGCCGTCTCCGCCGCCGTCGTCGCCGCCGAATCCGCCGTCGTCGACGTCGTAATCGGCGCTCTGCACATCCGGGCCGCTCGGGCCGGGTCCGTCGTCATATCCGGCGTCGGGATATTGTCCGGGCCCCGAGTCGCCGTAGTAGTTGTTGATGATCGTCTCGCCGCCGGCATGTTCGTAGCCGGAGCCGATGCCGAGCTGGCCGCCCGCGCCGCCGCCGTGGAACAGCCCCCGAATCGAATCGGCCAGCAGCACGCCGCCGGCGACGCCCGCCGCCGTGCCGAGCGCGCCCTTCAGGAAGCCGCCGCCCGCTTGCTGCGGCGCGGGCTGCTGCGGCGCATAGCCGGGCTGCGCGTAGGGCGCGGCGCCCGCTGGACCGGCGCCCCATGGGCCGCCCGGTTGCTGCGGCGGATAGGCCGGCTGACCATAGCCCGGAGGAGGGGGGGCGGGACGCTGCGGAGGGGCCTGCCGCGCGCCGCCGCCGAACAGCCCGCCGAGAAAGCCGCCGGACTGCTGAGGCTTGCTCTCGAGTTCGCGGACGCGGCTTTCGAGCTCTTGCAGGCGCTGATTGGCGGCCTGCAGGGCCTGATCCTGAACCAGCACGGTCTGCGCCAGGAGATAAGCCGCGGCCGGTTGCGATTTGACCTGCTCGTTGATGAAACTCTCCGCCTCCTGATCGCGCTGAGCGCTTCCCGCGCTCCGCGTGCGCTCGAATAGTCCGGCGAGCAGTTGGCGTTCTTCGGGTGACATGGGTCTCTCCCAGTTGGAACCCGCCTTCGCAGGGCGTGGCGCCCGCAATATGGGAATCCCTCATGGTTCTGCCAAGACCCTGGAGACGCGGCGAAGGCCGCGTCAATCGCCGTTGAGCGCCATATCGTCTCGATGGATGACCTCGTCCGGCCCCTTGAATCCCAGCAGGCCCTCGATGTCGCGCGACGAGCGGCCGATGATTCGCGCAACGTCGAGCGCGTCGTAAGTGACGAGGCCGCGACCGATTTCGCCGCCCTTCCGGTTGCGGATGACGATGCAGTCGCCGCGCGCGAAACTCCCTTCGACGCCGGTGACGCCGGCCGGCAGTAGGCTCTTGCCGGCGCCGAGCGCACGCGCCGCGCCATCGTCGACATGGATGACGCCCTTCGGCTCGAGCGAGCCGGCGATCCATTTCTTGCGCGCCGTCACCGGCGTCGAAGAGGTCAGGAACCAGGTGCACGGGCCGCCGCCAGCGATGCGCGCCAGGGGCGAAGCGACCCTGCCGTCGGCGATGACCATATGCGCGCCGCCGGTCGTGGCGATCTTGGCGGCTTCGATCTTGGTGCGCATCCCGCCGCGCGAATATTGCGAGGCGGCGCCGCCGGCCATGGCCTCGACGTCCGCCGTCACGCGCGGCACGACGTCGATGCGCTTCGCCGTCTTGTCCTCGGCGGGGGGCGCCGTATAGAGACCGTCGACGTCCGACAGCAGCACGAGCAGGTCGGCGCTCGCCATTGTGGCGACGCGCGCCGCCAGGCGATCATTGTCGCCGTAACGGATTTCGGAGGTCGCGACCGTGTCGTTCTCGTTGATGACCGGCACGGCGCGCAGCGCCAGCAGCCGCGTCAGGCATTCGCGCGCGTAGAGATAGCGGCGGCGCTCCTCCGTGTCGCCGAAGGTGACGAGGATCTGCCCCGCCGTGACGCCGAGATCGCCGAGCACCTCGGCCCAGATGCGCGCCAGCGCGATCTGGCCCACGGCGGCGGCGGCCTGGCTGTCCTCGAGCGGCAGGGGGCCGCTCTGCAGGCCGAGGACGCTGCGGCCGAGCGCCACCGCCCCCGACGAGACGACGAGCACATCCGCGCCGCGCCGATGCGCCTCGACGAGATCGGCGGCGAGATGCGCGAGCCAGTCGCGCTTCACTTTCGCTTCGCGCGGGTCGACGAGGAGGGACGAGCCGACCTTGACGACGATGCGGCGGAATGACTCGAATATGGGACGTTTCACGAGAGCGGTTCTGCTTGCGAATCTGTAGGCGACGCTCTGACCGCGTCGCGATGCGCGCCCCTTATACCCTCATTGCTCCGGAGCCGAACGGTCGAAAATTCGCGAGGGGCTCGGTCCGGCAAAAATCTACCCCCGGCGAGGCGTACGAAACGCTCCGCCGGGGGTGATGAACGGCGCCGCCGTCTCGAAAGATTATGCGGCGGCCTTCTTGCCCGTGAGGGATTTCGCCGCGGTCAAAATGGCGACGATGACGGCGCCGAGCGCCGCGCCGACCCCGAAGGCGGTGAGCACGACCGAAAACTCCAGCGTTCCTTCCGCTCCCGAATTGGGCAGCGGCGGCAGGAACGGCGTGACGAAGCCCTTCGTCGCAGCCGCGCCGGCCACGCCGGCCAATGTGTTGATCGCGGGGTTGAAGCTGAATTTATTCAGCGCGACGCCGACGATATTGGCGCCGATGGCGGCGCCGAAAAGTTGCACTACGCTGGGGACAACACCTAGGTCTGCCAAGATCGCCTCCTATGGGCAGGCGCGTCATCCGACGCCGCTGGTCGAAAGATCGCGCCGCACGACCCTAGCGATCGTCCTGGTCCAGTCAATAAGGATCGTTTAGAACGCACTGTTTTCTATCCATTTCCTACCCTGTCGGGCCAGCCGAAACAAGGTCCGTCGCACGAGCTCGACCATTCGCGCGCGCTGAAAATGCGATTTTCTCGGTGGGATTTTCTCGGGCGAGCGGGGTGATACGGCTTCGGGTCGATTGCTTCGAAGCGAGCCCGAAGGCTCGCTGTCCATGCGCGAACCTGGACCGCGAGCCTTCAGGCTCGCTTTCGGCCGCATGCGAACCGATCAACCGGATTTCGTATGAGAGCGAACGGCCCAGCTCGGCGCGCGCGCGAAGCTCCGTCGCCGCCCCGCGTGCRTTCTCTCGATTTACAGGGCAGGCGTCGGCCCGACTCTGTCTGATTTTGGATTCGACTGGCAGGAGTGGAGGGACTCGAACCCCCAACCCCCGGTTTTGGAGACCGGTGCTCTAGCCGATTGAGCTACACTCCTGCGGGCGCCTCGGCGGCGCGGCCTTTCAATGCCGCATCGGGCGCTTCGATGCAAGTGGCGCCGAGAGCCATTTCGCGCTCGAGGCGATCGCCGCGMGACTTGAAGTCGCGTTTCTCAGGTGTTTCCGCCGCCCGACAGCACGGTCACCGCGCGGCGGTTCTGCGACCAGCAGGAGATGTCGTCGCAGACGGCGACCGGGCGTTCCTTGCCATAGCTGATCGTGCGGATGCGCGAGGCGGATATGCCGCGAGAGGCCAGGTAATTCTTCGCGACCTCGGCGCGGCGCGCGCCGAGCGCGAAATTATATTCGCGCGTTCCGCGTTCGTCGGCGTGGCCTTCGACAGTGAAAGAATAGCGTGAATATCGCTGCAGCCAGTTGGCCTGCTTGTCGAGCGTCGCTTGGGCGGTCGGCGTCAGGTCGCTGGAATCGGTTTCGAAGAACACGCGATCGCCGACATTGACCACGAAGTCCTGCTGGCTGCCCGGCGTCGCATAGCCGGCGCGCCCACCGCCGGCGAGCGACCCGCCGTTCTCGTCCTCGGCCGGGGTCTTGGAGCAGGCCGCGATCGCCAGCGCCGCCGTCAGCACGGCGGCGAGGCGGAAGGCGCGCCTGGCGGGAATGAACTGCATAATCTCGAACTCCTCTGACGACTTTCTGGTCGTCAGTCCTAGCCGGACAGGGTTAAGCGAAGGTTCCGTCAACCTTGACGCGAGGTTTGCGAGACCTGTCGCATTCGAGCAATTGCGGGAACGGTTAATCGAGCCTTAATGGTCGACGGCGTCGATGGCCTCAATGAGGCGGGCTTCGACTTATCGCCATCTCTCGCCGTCGGGGTCTTTCAGCCGGATGTTCAGACCCGGCGAAGCGAGCGTCCTCCTGTGAGACGGGGACCTGTCCTGTATGAACGTCGTCCGAGCGGTCCGCCGGGTTCGACGTTCACGCCGCCGTAATCCTGCGGGCTGGACCTGCAGGCCGATCATTGTTAGCAATTCGTCAACCATTTGGCGGCCGTTCGCGGCTCAGGAGACGACGATCATGCGCGACCGTGCGAGCCGGCCCCGATATGTCCTCGGCCCGACGATCGCCGGCGCGCTGGCGCTCGCCGGCTGTGTCGATACGGCCGCCGAACTCGGCGCGCCGAGGGGCGGCGTCGCGGAGCGTCAGCGGCCCGTGGCGCGCGCGGGCGTCAGCCCGCGCGGCGCGCGTATCGCTCTCACGAGCCTCGAAGGCGCGCCCGAAGAGGCGATCGCCCGCTTCGGCCAGATTTTCGCGCGGACGGCCGAGAGCCGCGATATCGCGACGACAAGGGGCGCGGACGCGGCCTATCGCGTGCGTGGCTATCTGACCGCCTATGCGAGCGAGGGAGCGACGCGCTACGCCTATGTATGGGACGTTTTCGAACGCAACGGCCGACGCGCCCAGCGCCTTACCGACGAAGTGGCCGTCGCGGGCGGCGGCGACCCGTGGACCAATCTCGACGACAAGGC
>PQAN01000338.1 GCA_003105285.1 Methylocystaceae bacterium | reverse complement strand
CGGTCAGCGACAGGTGGACGTTGTTGCCGTCGAACGTACGGTCGGAGGAGGCGCCGAGGTGATACTTCACGTCGCCCGAGCCTTCGACGTCGTCGGGCTTGAACGAGCCGCCCTTGAACTCGTGGAAGATCGCGCGGTGCGGCTTGCCCATGACGTGGCTAAGCACGTTCAGGCGGCCGCGATGGGCCATGCCGAAGATGATTTCCTTGACGCCCATGGCGCCGCCGCGCTTGACGATCTGCTCAAGGGCCGGGATCAGCGATTCACCGCCATCGAGGCCGAAACGCTTGGTGCCCTTGTATTTGACGTCGATGAACTGCTCGAAGCCTTCCGCTTCGATCAGCTTCGACAGGATGGCCTTCTTGCCTTCCGGCGTGAAAGCAACCTTTTTATCCGGACCTTCGATGCGTTCCTGAATCCAGGCTTTTTCAGCCGGATCGGAGATATGCATGAATTCGACGCCGATCGTGCCACAGTAGGTACGCTTCAGAATGTCGAGCATTTCCGGCACGGTCGCATATTCGAGGCCGAGCACGTTGTCGATAAAGATCTTGCGGTTGTAGTCGGCAGGCGTGAAACCGTAGTTTTCCGGCTCCAGCTCATTATAGTCGTTCGGCTTTTCGGCGAGCCCGAGCGGATCGAGATTGGCGTGCAGATGGCCGCGCATGCGATAGGCGCGGATCATCATCAGCGCGCGCACGCTGTCGCGCGCCGCCCGCCGGATTTCCTCATCCGTCGGCAATGGCGCGGCCGCGCCTTCCGCCTTCTCGGCGACAGGCGCCTCGCCCGCGCCGATATCGCCGCCCAAGGCCGCCGCGAGCTCGTCGGTCGGCGCGATCGGCCAGCCGGGCCTCGCCCAGGAAGGACCGCCGGCGGCTCCGCCGTCGCCCGGCGCGGCGCCGAGGTTCGCGAAGAACTCCCGCCACGCCGGGCCGACCGAAGCCGGGTCGGCCTCGTAGGCGGTCAGCAGATTTTCGATATAGGCCGCGTTGACGCCTTGCAGAACCGAACTCTGAGCGGAGCCCGCTTTTCGCGGCGAAGGCTGCGGAGCATCCCCCGCCGCCCCCCCATTCGTCTCGAGACGCGCCATTCTCTTCAGTCTCCCGAGCGCCGAACCGTCCCGATCAAAGCGAAATCATTTTTACGTTCGATTACGATTTCGCTGGAATGCTCTGTTCTCGAGCACGTCGGCGACGAGCCGCCGACGTGGCGAGGAGCCGTCCTAACCGTTCAGCACTTCAACCAGTGTCTTGCCGAGCCGGGCGGGCGAAGGCGACACCCTGATCCCGGCGGACTCCATCGCCGCGATCTTGCTCTCGGCGTCGCCCTTGCCGCCGGAGACGATCGCCCCGGCGTGTCCCATGCGCCGCCCCGGAGGAGCGGTGCGGCCGGCGATGAAGCCGACCATCGGCTTCTTGCGGCCCCGCTTGGCTTCGTCCTTCAAGAACTGTGCCGCATCCTCCTCGGCCGAGCCGCCGATCTCGCCGATCATGATGATGGATTTGGTGGCGGCGTCCGCGAGAAACAACTCCAGCACCTCGATGAAGTCCGTTCCCTTGACCGGGTCGCCGCCGATGCCGACGGCGCTCGTCTGCCCCAGGCCCTCGCGGGTCGTCTGGAACACCGCTTCATACGTCAGCGTTCCTGAACGGGAGACAACGCCGACGGAGCCGGGAAGAAAAATATTGCCCGGCATGATGCCGATCTTGCTCTCGCCGGCGGTGACGACGCCCGGACAATTGGGGCCGATGAGGCGCGATTTGGACCCGCTCAGGGCGCGCTTGACGCGGATCATGTCGTGGACCGGAACGCCCTCGGTGATGGCGACGATGAGCGGAATCTCCGCGTCGATCGCCTCGCAGATGGCGTCGGCCGCGCCCGGCGGGGGCACATAGATCACGCTCGCGTCCGCGCCGGTCTTCTCCCGCGCCTCAGCCACCGTATCGAAGACGGGGAGGTCGAGATGCGTCGAGCCGCCCTTGCCGGGAGAGACGCCGCCGACGACGCGCGTGCCGTACAAAATCGCCTGCTCCGAGTGGAACGTGCCGTTCTTGCCGGTGAATCCCTGACAGATGACCTTGGTGTTCTTATCGATGAGGACGGACATTTTCGATTGCGTCTCGGGTTCGATGGAGCTTCCCGGGCATGGGGCGCTCGTCGCGCCGCCTGGAGCTCGAGGGCTGCGCAAACCTCCGGCCAGGGAGGCCGAGCGACGATAGCGAGCGCCGAGGCGCGCCCTTTTGCGCCGTCCTCGACTCGCCGAGACGGCCAAACTATGGACAAACGCCGCACGCTTCAAGGCGGAAAGCGACCGGCGAAGCGTCGCCCGCTGCGCGAAATTGCGGCAAAAAACCTCTCTTTTTCAGGCCAGAGGATTTAATAGGCGCCCTCGCCATCCTTCTCGAGGGAGCGCGGCGGGGAACCGGCCGGCGGGAGGACCGGGCGCGGCGCGAGGCTCGCAGAGTGGCGCGTTCGCTTTCTCGGCGTCCCGTTGCGGCGTCATACGATTTCCGGCTGATCTGTTCGCCCGTCATCGTGAGGAGCGGAGCGACGAAGCGATCCAGGAGCCGCCTCGAGACTCTGGATCGCTTCGCCTTCGGCTCGCGATGACGGGACTGTTCATGAAGTAATCATCCGGAAACCGTATCAGGCGGCCTGCAGTCGCGTATCGGCCGCCTGCAATTGGCGAAGGCAGGAGAGGATTGCGTCGATCGACGCCATGCTGTGGCGATTGAGCATCGATTTCGGAAATTCGATCTCGAGCGCCTTTTCGAGCGCGAGCATGACCTGGACGGCCGCAAAAGGCGTCAGTCCGGCCCGGTAGAGATCGGCTTCCAAAGCGATCGTCGAGGCGGCGATCGGCAGGTGGCCCTTGTCGTCGATGGCGCGCCAGATGGTCTCGATCATTGTGTTGCTCCCCAGCGGATGGTCCCGCTCGTCGTCTCCGAGCCTCGCGACCCTAACCGCCGGCCTCTCGTTTCGCTGTGCGCCGGCGCACCGCGCGTTCGCCCTTCGAGGCGCCCGCTCGTCGGACGTCCCGAGGGAAGGAGAGCAAATTTTCGGCCAGATTTGTCGCCGCTCGCTCATGAACGGCTCGACGGGCCGGTCGGGGCCGATTGCCGTCCGAGAGCCGGGGCCTATATGCGCTGCTGGTCATCGACGGCGTTCGGGGCGTTCGACGTCTCGCTTCTGGCTTTTGCGCGTTTCCGACATCGAACCGGCGTCCGCTTCGGCCGGAAACGCTCTGGGATGCGTTCATGGCGCGACAGGCTGCGACTCTCTCGCCGCGACATTCGCGGGGCGACGGATGTGACGCGAGCGCCTCGGTCGGGCGTCTCGCCGCGACGCGTGATCTGACGCTGCGGCTCGCGGCTCCGCTGAGCGCGGAGGACATGGGCGCCCAAGCCATGGACGACGCCAGCCCGACCAAATGGCATCTCGCCCATACGAGCTGGTTTTTCGAAACCTTCGTCCTGACCGAGTTTCTCGAGGGCTATGAGCCGTTCGACGACACGTTCGGTTATTGCTTCAATTCCTATTACGAGAGCCTAGGCGCGCGTCAGCCGCGGCCGAAACGCGGCCTGCTCACGCGCCCCTCCCTCCAGCGCGTGCTCGCCTATCGCCGCCACGTCGATCTCGCCCTCGAGAGGCTGGTCTTTCGCGGCGTTCGCGCCGGCGGCGCCCTGGCGCGGCTGCTCGAGCTCGGCGTCCATCACGAGCAGCAGCACCAGGAGCTGATGCTCACCGACATTCTCGCGCTGTTCGCCGCCAATCCGCTGCGGCCGAGCTATCGCCCCTCGCGCTCGCGCCCGCGGGAGGCTCCCGTCGAGGCGATGCGCTGGATCGATTTTCCCGGCGGCCTCTGCCGGATCGGCGCCGAGGACGGCGCGTTCGCTTTCGACAATGAGACGCCGCGCCATGACGCGCTGATCCATCCGTTCAGGCTGGCCGACCGCCCGGTCGCCAATGCCGAATGGCTCGAATTCGTCGCTGACGGCGGCTATCGGACGCCGTCCCTGTGGCTCTCCGACGGCTGGACGACGGTCGATCGCCAAGGGTGGCGCGCGCCGCTCTATTGGGAGCGGCGCGACGGCGACTGGCTCGAGATGACGCTGGAGGGGCCGCAGCCGCTCCTGCCGGACGCCCCGGTCGCGCATGTGAGCTTCTACGAGGCGGACGCCTTCGCCCGCTGGGCGGGAAAGCGTTTGCCGACCGAGTTCGAATGGGAGGTCGCCGCCGCTCGGGCGCCCGTCGGCGGCAATCTGCTCTCGACCGACGCGCTGCGGCCGCTTCCCGCCGCGGACACGTGGGGCGGGCGTCCCCGTCAGATGTTCGGCGACGTCTGGGAGTGGACGGCGAGCGCCTATCTGCCCTATCCGGGCTATCGCCAGCCGCAGGGCGCGCTCGGCGAATACAACGGCAAGTTCATGGCCGACCAGCATGTGTTGCGCGGCGGCTCCTGCGTCACGCCCGCCGGCCACATGCGCGCGAGCTACCGCAATTTTTTCTATGCGCATCAAAGGTGGCAGTTCACGGGGCTGCGTCTCGCCGCGGAGATCGATTGATGGCCGGGGAAACCGCGCGGGCGCCTCGGCCCGCCGAGAGCGCAGTCGATTTCGCGCGCGACGTGGTCGACGGCCTGTCGAAGCCGCGCAAGAGCCTGTCCTGCAGGTTTTTCTATGACGCTCGCGGCAGTCGCCTGTTCGAGATCATCACCCGCTTGCCGGATTATTATCCGACGAGAGCCGAGGCCGCCATTCTCGCCGCCAATGCGGCGCGGATGATCGAGGATGCGAGGGAGGACGCGGCGCTCGTCGAATTCGGCTCCGGCTCCAGCCGCAAGACGGAAATCCTTCTCGAACAGGCGCCGGCGCTCGGCGCCTATGCGCCGATCGACGTCAGCGATCATGCGCTCGAGGATGCGAGCCGGCGTTTGGCGAAGCTGTTCCCGCGATTGGCGGTGCGGCCGATCGTCGCCGATTTTTGCCGTCCCATTCGGCTTCCCGCCGAGATTTCGGGTCGTCGCAGAATCGGCTTCTTCCCCGGCTCGACGATCGGCAATTTCACGCCGGCCGAGGCGGTGGGCCTGCTGCGCTCCATGCGCGGCGCGTTGTCGCCGGGCGGACGCCTGATCGTCGGCGTCGATTTGAAGAAGGACGTCGACCGCCTGCTTCGCGCCTATAACGACGCGACCGGGGTGACGGCGGCGTTCAATCTCAATCTGCTCGGGCGCATCAATCGCGAACTCGACGGCGGTCTCGATCTCGGCGCATTCGATCACGAGGCGGTCTACGACGAGCGCGAAGGACGCATCGAGATGCGCCTCGTCAGCAGAAAGGACCAAGCGGCCTCCATCGTCGGCCGAGAGTTTCACTTTCGTCGCGGCGAGGCGATCCATACCGAAAATTCATATAAATATACGATCGAGCAGTTTCGTCGGACGGCGCGCTCGGCGGGGTGGACGCCGCGCCGCGTCTGGACCGACGACGAAAGGCTGTTCAGCGTCCACGAGCTGGTCGCGCCCTGACCTAGAGCGTTTCCAGCCGAAGTGGAAACCGGTTCGGCGTCGGAAACGCGTCAAAACAAGAAGCTAGAGTCTTTCCGTGTTTCAATGAAACACGGAAAGACTCTAGGGCGCAGAGCGTTCTCAATGCGTCATTTTCGAATTGAGCGCCCGCGCCATATGGAGATGATGTTCGAGCGTCGGCAGCGTTTTCATCGCGAAGGCTTTCAATTCGGGCGTCTCTCCGCTCGTCGCATAGTCGCTGAAGACGGCGACGGCGTCTTCATGCGCCTCCAATTGCTGCAGCATATATGAGCGGTCGAAATCGCTGTCGACGTCGCCCATGACGCCGAAGGCGCGCAATTGGATGAATTTTCCTGTATAAGCGAGATCCAGCGCGTCGATCGGCGGCTCGATCGCGGCCTTTTCCAGGACGGCGGCGAACTCCTCGCCGGTCTTGCGATGGTCGTCGATCATCTGCTCGGCGAAGCTTTTGACATCCGCCGATGCGGCGTGTCTCAGCGCGAGCTCGCTCGCATAGATCTCGAACCTGTTGGAGACCGCGACCTTGTCGATGAAATTCTTGGCGCGTTCGTAACTGGTCCTTCGCATGGACGCCTCCTTCACGGCTGGAGTCGAACGAACAGTGGCGTCGATCGGACAACGGACGTTGGACGCCGTGGTTCCTTTCGAAACGCATCGGCGCCGCTTCGGCGAAGTTTTTTCAGCCGGCGTCATAAAAGAGTCGTCTCGAGAAGGTCGCAATAGCATCCATCGTGGCGTCGGGCTTGGCGGCGGCGGGCCTTTTTCGTGTTTCACTGAGACGCGGAAAGACTCTAGATCATTGTTTTGACGCGTTTCCGACGCCGAACCGGCATCCACTTCGGCTGGAAACGCTCATGAGGAGTTCGTTCGATGAACGTAGTTTCGCCATCGGCGTTTTCACGCGCGGCAAGCGACCGGGCCGGGGCCGACCAACTCCTTACCGACGAGGAGCGGTCGCGTCGCTCGACGTCGCTTAGTCACAACGGCGGCGAGATCGCCTCTTTCGATACGCTCGATCGCGCCGCTCGCGCCGTGACGGCGCGCTTCACTCAAGGCGTGTCGCCGCATGCGCAAATGGCCGCCTGGCTGGATTGGGCGACGCATCTCTCCCGCGCCCCCGGCCGGCAGATCGAACTCGCGCTCCAGGCGCTGAACTCCTCGACCAAATTGCTGCATTTCGCGTCGCACGCGCTCGCCGGCGACTGGACCGACCAGCCGTTCGTGACGGCGCCTGCCGACAAGCGCTTCGCCGATCCCGCCTGGGACCACCTGCCTTTCGTCCTTTGGAAGGAGGCGTTTCTCGCGACCGACGACTGGTGGAAGGCGGCGACGCGCGAGGTGCGCGGCATGACGCCGAACGACGCCGCGCGCGCGTCCTTCATGGCGCAGCAATGTCTCGATTTCTGGTGTCCCTCCAATCTGCCGTGGCTGAACCCCGTCGTCATCGACCGTACGGAGAAGGAGGGAGGCGCGAATCTGCTGCGCGGCGCCGCTAATTTCTTCGAGGACGCGGTGCGGACGGCGTTGCATATGCCCAATGGCGGCAACGGCTTTCGCGTCGGCGAGGATGTCGCGGCGACGCCCGGCGAGGTCGTCTTCCGCAACGAATTGATGGAGCTCATCCAATATGAGCCGGCGACCGAGACGGTCTTCGCCGAGCCGATCCTCGTCATTCCCGCCTGGATCATGAAATATTACGTGCTCGATCTGCGTCCGCAGAATTCGCTCGTGCGTTATCTGGTGGAGCGCGGCTTCACGGTCTTCATGATCTCCTGGCGCAATCCGACGGCCGAGGATCGCGACATCGCTTTCGACGATTATCGCACGTCGGGCGTCATGGCGGCTCTGGCGGCGGTCGACGCCGTTCTGCCGGGCCGCAAGGTCCATGCCTGCGGCTATTGCCTCGGCGGCACTCTGCTCGCCATCGCCGCCGCCGCCATGGCGCGCGGCGGCGACGAGCGTCTGGCGTCGATCAGCCTGCTCGCGGCGCAGACCGACTTCAGCGAGCCCGGCGAGTTGATGCTGTTCGTCGACGCCGCGCAGGTGGCTTTCCTCGAGGATATGATGTGGGATCAGGGCGTGCTCGACACGCGCCAGATGGCGGGCGCCTTCACGGCGCTGCGCTCGAACGACCTCGTCTGGGCGAAGGCCATTCAGGAATATCTGCTCGGCGAGCGCCAAAAGCCCAATGATCTCATGGCGTGGAGCGCCGACCAGACGCGCATGCCCTATCGCATGCACTCGCAATATCTGCGCGGACTGTTCTTGGAAAACCGGCTGACGGCCGGGCGCTATGCGGTCGAGGGCGATGTCGTCGCGCTGAAGGACATTCGCGCGCCGATGTTCGTCGTCGGCACCGAGACCGACCATATCGCGCCCTGGCGATCGGTCTATAAGATTCAATTGTTCACCGACAACGAGCTGACCTTCGTGCTGACGACCGGCGGCCACAACGCCGGCGTGGTGTCAGAGCCGGGCCATGCCGGCCGCAGCTATCGTTTCGGCGTCCGCCACGCCGACGATCATTATGTGAGCGCCGACAAATGGCTCGCGGCGGCGCGCCGCGCCGAAGGATCCTGGTGGCCGCAATGGGCGTCATGGCTGGAGGCCCGCAGCGGCGGCGAGCGGGTCGCGCCGCCGCCGATGGGCGCGAGCGCGCGAGGCTTCGCTCCCCTTTGCCCGGCGCCCGGCCGTTATGTGCACGAGCGCTGACTGCTCCGCATTTCGTCTCGACGCGATCCCGATTCTTTGGCAAAAATGCGGCGCGCCTCTTCTCCCCTTGCGGGAGAAGGGGCGCGCGTCGAGGCGGCTCGTTGCTGGAGAGTGACGCGGTGTCTGGTTCGTTCGAGCGCATTCCGTTTTTCCAGGGGCTGGAGCCGGCCGAGGCGGAGAGGCTCGCTCGCCATTGCGTGTGGCGACGGTTCGACGAGCGGGAGCTCGTCGTCGATTTCGACGATTTGTCGAGCGACGTCTATTTCATCATTTCCGGCGCGCTGCGCGTGCTCATTCGCACGCCGGCCGGAAAGGAGATCATTCTCAACGACCTCGAGGCGGGCCAGTTCTTCGGCGAAATGGCGGCGATCGACGGCACGAAGCGCTCGGCCAATGTCTCGGCGCTGACCAACGCCGAGCTCTGCATCGTGCCGGCGTCGGTCTTCAAGAGCGTCGTCTTCTCGCAGCCCGCCGTCTGCGACAGGCTGCTGCGGCTGCTCACCGGGCGCATCCGGGAGTTGAACGAGCGGCTGTTCGAGCGCTCGGTGCTGGACCTGCGTCATCGGCTCTATGCCGAGCTTCTGCGTCTCTCTTCGCCCCGCAAGGGGTTTTCCGGGCAGTTCATCATCTCGCCGCCGCCGCTCCAGCAAGATCTCGCCGCCCGCATCGGCTGCCGGCGTGAGCAGGTCAATCGCGAGGTGCAGGCGATGGTCCATGCGGGCCTCGCCGAAAAGATCAGGGGCGGCCTCGTGCTCCTACAGCCGTCGCTGCTGGAAAAACGCGTGCTGGAGAGCCTGGAGCAGGCGGGCTGATGTTCAGGAGTGAGTAGAAAGCCGTGAGCGCGTGTCCGGGCGCGCTACTCGCTACTCACCATCTCGCTCGCCTTTGTGCGCCAGCGCACAAACTCCCCCTCGGCCGAAACATATGGTCTCGACGCTCGCAACAACGCGGGCGGACAATGGGGCTTTCGTCGATGACCTACGAGCTGATGACCGTCGCGCGATGCGCCGAGCTTTGCGGGCTCGGCCCGGAGGAGATCATGCTGGGCGTGTCGCCGTCCGCCACGCACGATTCGCTCTATGACAGCTATCTGCTTCATCGCCAGAGGGGATGGGCGGGCGTGCGCGACATGATCGTCGCGGACCTGCGCATGGCGCTGGACCTCGGGGCGAAAAAGCACGCCGCCGATCTGCTGATCGTCCTGCGGCGCTTTCTGTCCGGGCGCGTCCTCGGCGAGGTCGTCCCGCTTCGTGTCGGCGCCCGCTCCCCAGGGGCGAGCGAGGCCGGGACGACGCATTCGCGAACGCGCGTCGCGGAGCGTGTTTCCGCCATGCGCAAGGACGCGGCTCGCCCGCGCGCCGGCCTGAACGACGGCGATATTCTCTATTTCGACGTCGTTCGCAGGCGGCGTCTCGCCGCCGCTTGCGGGGATCATTGACGCCGACGGTCGATGAATTGCGGCAAGATAGTGTCCGATCGGCAACACCTGCGCCGTCATCGACCCCAGCGGGAGCATGGCCGCCTTGTCTCGGACCGGGAATTGGGGCAGCTTGCGCTTCAAATAGCGGCGTTTTTTGGTTTGGGGCCGAGCCGCGTTTCGGCGCGTTTTCCTGCGAGGTGCATGGTGCGCAAGTTCGTTCGAGCCGCCGCCGGGGCGATCTGCGCCTGCGGGGCATCGCTCGCCCTCGAGGGGGCCGCCCTTGCGCAAGCCCCCCGCGCCGAGCAGGCGCGGCTCGCCGAAGTCGTTCGGCTCCGCCCCACGGATTATGACGCGACCTATCGCTATGTCCTGCTCTCGATCGAACTGAAGGATTACGAGGCGGCGATCGGCGCGCTCGAGCGGCTGCTCGCCTTCAACCCCGGATTGTCGCGCGCGCAGAAGGAACTGGGCTTCCTCTATGCGCGGCTCGGCGCCTATGAGACCGCGGCCCTGCATCTGCGCGCCGCATTGTCCGATGGCGATCTCGACCCTGCGCAAAGAGCGCAGATCGACGCCGCTCTGCCCGACATCGAGAAGCAGACGCAAACGAGCCGTTGGCGCGGGCGGCTGCAGACCGGCCTGCGCTCGCAGTCGAACGCCTCTTATTTTCCCGGCGACGGGCTGTTTCTCGTCGGCGGCGTCGGCGTGTTCTCGCCGCTGCAGCGCCGCGCCGACGTCAACGCATTCCAGCTCGCCGAAATCGCCAATGACACGGATCTCGACGCCGGCGGCGAGGCGCTGCTGGAAACGCGTTTCAAGGGCTATGCGACGCAGCAGTTTCATCTGAACAAATACAATGTCGGCGTATTCAGCCTGTCGTCCGGCCCCCGCCTGGCGGTCGATTTCGCTTTCTGGCCGGGCGCGAGCGTCAAGCCCTATGTGACCGGCCTGACCTCTTATGTCGGCGGAAGCAATTATCTGAACGCGGGCGGCGCGGGCGTCAGTCTGCGCCTGCCGTTCGGCGATGAATTTTCGATCGAGCCGGGCGTCGAATGGCGCCGTCTCGGCGTCGCCTCCGGCGGGTTCTTTCGTTCGCTCGCCACGATCTCGACCGGCGATGCGGTGACGGCTTCGGTCGGCGGCCTTTTCAAGCCGCGCGACGATGTGAGGCTGGAGACGAGAGTGACGTTCACGCGCGCCAATGCGAATCTCGCCTCGCAGTCTTTCGATCAGATCGACGCGCAAGCGCTGCTGCGCGTCGATTTCGACCCGCCTTTCGAATTGATCGGCCGCAAATGGTCGCTCGCGCCCTACGCGCGGATTTTCCAGATCGCCTTCGACGCCACAGACCCTTTCATCGATCCCTGGCGCGCGCGGCGCGACGTGGCCTGGGCATCCGGCGTGACGTTCGAGGCGCCGGTGACGCCTTGGTTCGGCCTCTCGAGCACGTTCGAATATTCGCGCAACGACTCGAACCTGCCGAATTTCAAAACCAATAATCTGTCCGTCTGGTTCGGGCCGGTGGCGCGGTTCTGAAGAAAGAGAGAGCGTGATGACCCTCGCAGCGAAACGCCTCACGCTCGCAGCCGGCCTCGTTGTCGCCGCCTCCGGCGCGACGGCGCAGAACGTCGGCAATATCGGCGCGGTCAATCAGACGGCGCGCGGCGCGCCTCCGGGGCAGGCGGCGCGCGTTCTGTCGCTCGGCGCGGGCGTCGTCGATCGCGAGCGCGTCGAGACGAGCGGCGACGGCAATGCGCAGATCGTCTTTCTCGACACGTCGACGCTGACGATCGGCCGCAACAGCGCGGTGACGATCGACCGTTTCGTCTATGACGGCGATGCGGGCGCCGGCCGGCAGGCGATCTCGGCCGCTAAGGGCGTGCTGCGTTTCGTCGGCGGCGGCGTCAGCCACGGCGGCGGCGCGACGATTCGCACGCCCACGGCGACGATCGGCGTGCGCGGCGGCACGGGCCTTTTCGCGCTCGGCGAGCCGCAATGCGGAACGTTGGTCGTCAATCAATATGGCGTCCTTACCGTCGCGGCGCGCGGCGGCCAGGCGCCTCTGACGCGCTCGGGCGTCGGCGTCTGCATATCCTCCGGCGGAACGGTGTCCGAGCCGTTCCGCGTGCCGGCCGAAACGATCGCCCGGTTGAACGCCGCGCTCGGCAGCGGTCCTCGGCAGACCGGCGGGGCTCTCGAGCCGCCGACGAATGTCGAGGCGCGCCGGCGTCTCGGCGACGCCCGGCCGCCGAGCGACCTCGACGCGCCGGGGCTCGAAACTCTGAACGTGATCTGGACGGGCAATTCGCTCGCGCAGAGCCGCGCCGGCGTGGAAAACCAGCCCTTGCCGCCCGTCTCGCGCAACGAAATTCCCTATCCCGATTATGCGGATTCCTACCCTCCGTCCGGCGTGGGCCGCTGACCGAGCGCGGCGCGAGACGAAGAATGTGGGGGCGGCGGCGAGTCTATTCGGCGGCATTGGCCGTGGCGGCTTCGGCGATCTTTTCGCTCGGGCCGCTTCAGCCGCGCCTGCTGGACGACTTGCGCAATTTCGTTTTCGACTCGTTTCAGCGTCTCGCCCCGCGCCACTATGATCGCGAGACTCCCGTGCGCGTGGTGGCGATCGACGAGGAGAGCCTCGCCGCTTTCGGCCAATGGCCTTGGCCGAGAACGCGTCTTGCAGAGCTGACCGACAAGCTCGCCGCGGCGGGCGCGGCGTCGATCGCCTTCGACTTCATATTCGCCGAGCCCGATCGCCTGAGCCTCGAATTTTTCGTTCAGGCTCTTCCCGACGGCCCGGCGAAGCGCGAATTGTCGCGCTCGTCGGCGAACGTCCCTCCCAATGATCATGTCTTTGCGGCGTCGATCGCCGCCGCGCCGGCGACGCTCGGCATGACGCTGACGGCGGCGGGGCCGAGCCGCGTCTCGCCGCAGAAGGCCGGCGTCGCCATGGCCGGCGACGATGTCGCGGGCTTCTTGCCATCCTTCGCCGCGATCGCGACGCCGCTCGATGCGCTGGCCGATGCGGCGCATGGGCTCGGCGTTACGAACTGGACGCCGGATCGCGATCAGATCGTGCGGCGCATTCCTCTCCTCGGCTCCGGCCCCTCCGGCGTCGTCCCGTCGCTCGCGCTCGAAGCTCTGCGCGTCGCGCAAGGCGCGACGACCTATGTCGTCAGATCGTCCAATGCGAGCGGGCAGGCGGCGTTCGGCCGGCATACGGGCGTCAACGCCATCAAGGTCGGCGCGATCGAAATCGCGACCGGCGCGAACGCCGACATCCGACCGCGCTATTCCTACAGCGCGCCAGAACGGATCGTTTCGGCCGCCGCCATATTGCAGGACCGCGCGCCGCGCGATGAGATCGACGGGCGCATCGTCTTCGTCGGCGCCGAGGCCGTCGGCATCGGCGACGTGCGCGCCACTCCCTTGGAGCCCGCGAGCGCCGGCGTCGAGATCCACGCGCAGATCCTCGAATCCTTGCTCGCCGGCCAGCTCCTCGCGCGGCCGGACTGGGCGAGCGGACTGGAAATCGTCGTGACGTTCGCGTCCTTCGTCGGCGTCTCGCTGCTGTTGCTCGTCGCGTCGCCGATCGTCTCGGCGATGACGGCTCTCGGGACGACGGCCATTCTGTTCGGCCTCGCCTTCCTCGCCTTCGATCAGCTCGGCCTCCTGTTCGATCCCGCCTTTCCGAGCCTCGCGATCGCCGTCGCCTACGGCGTCGGCGCGCTCACGCTCTGGCGCTTCGAGCAGGCCGCCAAGCGCCATGTTCACGCGGCTTTCGGGAAATTCGTCGCGCCCGCCGTCGTCGATCGGCTCGTGGAGCGCCCGGAGCGTCTCGTGCTCGGCGGAGAGACGCGCAAGCTCACCGTGCTGTTTTCGGATCTGCGCGATTTCTCGGCTCTGTCGGAAGGGCTGTCCGCGCAGGAGCTGACGAATTTCATGAACGACTATCTCACGCCGATGACCGACGCGATTCTCGAGAGCGAGGGCACGGTCGACAAATATATCGGCGACGCCATCATGGCGTTCTGGAACGCGCCGCTCGACGTTCCGGCGCATCCGCGCAAGGCCGCGCTCGCGGCGCTGCAAATGCGCGGCGCGCTCGTGCGGTTCAACGAGACGCGCGCGGCGCGCGCCGCCGGGGCGGGGCGCGTCCACAAGCCGGCGGCGATGGGCGTCGGCATCAATCTCGGCCTGTGCAGCGTCGGCAATATGGGCTCGGTGCGGCGGTTCGACTATTCCATTCTCGGCGACGCCGTGAATCTCGCCTCCCGCCTCGAGGGGCTCTGCAAATCGTTTCGCGCCGACATCATCGCGTCGGGGGCGGTCCGCACGGCGGTCGCCGATCTCGCATGGCTCGAACTCGGCGCGGCGATCGTGGCGGGCCGGAGTTCGCCGACGGCGATTTTCGTCCTGGTCGGCGACGAGGCCTTTGCTCGAAGCGTCGAGTTCGGAGATTGGCGGAGAGCGCATGACGCCATGTTGCATTATTATGCCGCCGGCGAGTTCTCGCAGGCCGCGACGGCGGCGGCGTCGCTCTGTGCCCGCGTCTCGCCGCAATGGCGCGATCTCTATGCGGGATTGCAAGGGCGATTCGCCGCGCTGACGCAGGCGCGGCTCGAGGCGGACTGGTCGCCCATATGGGTGTTCGATGGCAAATGAGGCGTGGGCGGCGGCATGAACGAGGCGATCAGGCGAAAATTTTGGCTCGGCCTCGAGAAAGCGCATGCGCGGGGCGCTTTCGACGTTCTGAACGCGGCCTATACCCAGGCGCACCGCGCCTATCATAGCTGGGAGCACATCGACGCGCTGCTGGAGCGGCTCGAGGAATTCGGGCAGCTCGCCGTGCGTCCCGATCTCGTCGCCACGGCGATTTTCTGGCATGACGTCGTGCATGTCGCGCGGGGATCGGACGGCGCGCTGCGTCTCGACTCCGAAAATGTGCGCGACAGCGGCGATCTGTTCCGGCGTCACACATTGCTCGCCGGTCGTGAGGCGGAGGCCGTGCAGGATCTCATCCTCGCCACGGCCGACCACATGAGAGCGCGCGCGAGGAACGAATATTACCCCGGCTTCTCGGGCGATCTCGATCTGTTCATCGATTTGGATTTGAGCCCGCTCGCGTCGCCATGGGACGAATTCGCGGTCAATACGCGCAAGATCAGATCGGAGTCGATGGGCGTCGACGAGGCGGAGTTCAGCGCGAAGCAGGCCGCCATGCTGGAGGGATTGGCGAAGGGCGGAGCGCCGCTCTTCCGTCGCGCAGAACTCAGGGAGAAGTTGGACGCGACGGCGAAGGTCAATCTCGCGCGCTGCATCGCCGCGCTGAGGGAGAGAGGCGCGCCGCGCCGCGCCTGAACTCGTCGTATGTCTCGGCGCCGAAGCGGCGTCTGCCGCAGAAAACATGGCGTTAACTAAGCTTTTCGACTTTGCGTTAAGGAAGCGGAGTCCATGTTCGCGGCATGGCACGTCGCGTCCCGCCATATCTCTTTCCCGTGCTGACGGCGCTCTCGCTGGCGGCGCTGTCCGGCTGCTCGTTCCCCACCAAGCCGCAGCGTCCGGCCTGGCGCGCGGTCGCGGAAAACGCCTGTCTGGCGGAAAAGCGCGTGCAGTTTACCGCCTATGTGCAGATCGCCAACGAGGTCGACGGACCGGGCATCTGCGGCCTCACCAGACCGCTGAAAGTGACGGCTCTGCAAAACGGCGCCGTGAACTTCAATGCGACGGCGACGCTCGACTGCCCGATGGTCGCCGAACTCGACGCATGGCTCGTCGACGTCGTGCAGCCCGCAGCGCTGGCGCGCTTCGGGCAGAGCGTCGTCCAGATCAATTCGATGGGCTCCTACGCCTGCCGCGGCATGAACGCCCAGCGCGGCGCGCCGCTGTCCGAACATTCCTTCGGCAATGCGCTCGACATCGGCGGCTTCGTGCTCGCGGACGGGCGCGAAATCTCGGTCGTGCGCGACTGGACGCAGGGCGACGAGCAGGTCCGGGACTTCCTCGCCGAGGTGCATGGCGGCTCGTGCCGGCATTTCAGCACGGTGCTGTCGCCCGGCTCGAACATGTTCCACTACAATCACATTCACGTCGATCTCGCCATGCACGGGCGCGGCGGGACGCGGCGCATCTGCAAGCCGGCGCCGCGCGACGTCTCGCCCCCTCCGGGCCAGGACCCGCTGCTTGAGGCGCGCGCGATGGACGACGACACCGACACGGGCGAAACGCCGCCGCGCTCCGCCTTCGATGTCCAGGCGTCGAGAGAGCGCGCGAGCGTCTTCGCCGCCGCGCCGATGCCGCCGCCCCGTCCCAACGGCCCGCGCGCCTTCGCGCCCGAAGGCTCGCCCAAGGATTGGGACCTCACCTCGAGCATCGGCCGGAGGCGCTGAGCCTCGCTCCGAAGAGCGACGGCGATTGCAATTCGTCTGGAGTTCGCCATCTTCAGGACGAAGCGGCGCGTTTCATCTCTTGCCGCCGGCGCCGAACAGCCGCAGCACGAACCAGATCGGCACGACGATGACCGCGCCCGCCGCGATATATTCGAGCACGACGCGCACCGCGCCGAAGCCCAGCGCATAAATGCGGTCGAAGAAATGTTGCACGCCGCGCAGCAGATCGAGCGGGCGCAGCTCGAGCCACATCAGCAGGGCGCCGACGACGAGCGAAATGAACAGGAGCTTGATGAACACCTGAAGCGGCGAGCCGCCGAGAAAATTCTCGAGTGAATTATTGGACGCCATGACGTTCTCGTTCGCCTCCCTCGGGCCCTCGGGCCGCGCGCCTTTCGGCTGGTTCAGATAGGGCCAATCGGCAAAAGGGCTCCGTTCGGTCATTCTCTGCTCGCTCTCGGCCGGCGATGGCTCAAAGACTGTCGCCTCGAGGCGCCTCCTCGCGGAAGAGCTTCATCATGCGCCGCAAGAATCGCTCGGTAAAGGAGAGCGTGCGCTCGAACTCCTCCTCTCCCGGCAGTCCCTTGCGCGGCGCGGCCTCGGGAGCGGCGCCCGGAAGCTTGGCGCGCAATTCGGCGTTCTCGCGGACGAGACGCTCGATCTCGCCCTGAAGCGCGTCGCGCTCCTCGGCCGCGACGCGGCAGACGGAGAGCCCGCCCTCCACAGTGCAAAAGGAGACCGCGCCGGTCTGCTTGTCGAGCCGCAGCATTCCGCCCTCCGCCGGACTCATGGCGAAGCGGCCGGCCTCGCTCGCAGGCGGCTCGGCCGCGGGAGCTTGCGCCCGCGCCGCGCCGGCGGCGAGGAAGGCG
>PQAN01000337.1 GCA_003105285.1 Methylocystaceae bacterium | reverse complement strand
AGCGCGACCGGCGCATTGACGCGGCGCGCGAAGCCCATATTGGCGATGTCGTTGGCGCGCAGATTGATCTCCGCCGCGCTGCCCGCGCCTTCGACGAGCACGAGATCGGCTTGTTCGCGCAGACGCTCGTAGCTCTCGAGGACCATCGACATGAGGCGCGGCTTCCAGTCCTGATATTCGCGCGCCTTGGCGGCGCCGAGAATTTTGCCGCGCAGGACGACCTGCGCGCCGGCCTCGCCCTGCGGCTTGAGCAGCACGGGATTCATGTCGGCCGTCGGCTCGAGCCGCGCGGCGCGCGCCTGCAGCGCCTGCGCCCGGCCGATCTCGGCGCCGTCTCGCGTCACCGCCGCATTGTTCGACATGTTCTGCGGCTTGAAGGGCGCGACGCGCAAGCCCCGGCGAACGAAGGCGCGCGCGAGCCCCGCGACGACGAGCGATTTGCCGACGTCCGAGCCCGTGCCCTGGATCATCAGAACTCTGCTCATGCGGCGCGTCGTTCGAGGAGAAAGGCGAGCGCCTGTTCGATGTCGTGAACGGTTTCGACGTCCTCGCGGCGCGGCGGCGCGATCATCACGACCTCTATTCTCAGCTCGCGCGCGGCGGCGATCTTGGCGTAGGTGGCGCCGCCGCCGCTGTTCTTCGAGACGATCACATCGATGTGCGCGTCGCGCATCAGGGACAATTCGCTCTCGACCGTGAAAGGGCCGCGATCGAGGATCAGCTCGTGATGCGGCGGCAGATCGGCCGGCGGCGGCCGATCGATCGTGCGGATCAGATAGAAATGCTGCGGAGTCAGCAGAAAATCGGCGAGGCCGAGCCGACCCGTGGTGAGGAAGACGCGTCGCGGCGCGGCGCCCAATGCGGCGACGGCGGCCGCATTGTCGGCTGCATCGATCCAGCGATCGTCGTCGAGAGGGCTCCAAGGCGCGCGCGAGAGTGCGATCAGCGGAATGTTCAGCGCCGCGCAGGCTTGTCGCGCATTGGACGACATGCGCGCGGCGAATGGGTGCGTCGCATCGACGACCTTGTCGATGCGCTCGTCCTCGAGATAATGGATCAATCCCTGGACGCCGCCGAAACCGCCGACGCGCGCTGGCAGACTCTGCTCGAGCGGCTCGCTCGTGCGGCCGGCGAGCGAAATGATCGCGTCGATGCGCGGATCGCCAGCGATGCGCGCGGCAAAACGACGCGCTTCGCCGGTTCCTCCGAGAATGAGCGCGCGCGTCGCCGCGCCGCCGCTCGAGTGCGGCGCGGCATGGCGCTTCGTCTCGAGGTTCGGCTTTGTCTGAGACATGCGTTAGACCTATACTCCCGCCCGCGATTATTCAAACGGAGGCTCGCAATGAAGCGATTTTGGATTTGCGCATCGATCTTGTCGGCTCCGACCGCCGCGCTCGCCGATCCGATAGGCAAGTGGCGCGTCGCCGACGGGACCGCGCATATTCAAATCAGCCGCTGCGGCAAAGCCATTTGCGGAAAGATCGCCTGGACGTCGGAACCGGGCGTCGACGAGAACAATCCCGATCCGAGGCAGCGCAACCGCTCGATCGTCGGCTTGCCGATCCTCAACCTCGAGCCGAGCGGCGCGAATCTGTGGACCGGCACGATCTACAACGCCAAGGACGGCCAGAATTACGCGGCGAGCCTCGCCATGCGCAGCGACAGCGTGCTCAGACTCGAGGGCTGCGTGACGGGAACGCAGGTCTGCGGCGAGGAGGATTGGACGCGCGTCCGCTGATGGCGCGGAATGCGAGCCTTCACGCTCGCTTTGCGCGGCGTCATTCCGCCGCCAATTTCACATCGGCGCGGATGTTGTGGAATTCGCCATAGAGCCGCAATGTCTCGGCCTTCGCCGCCTCCATATGGCGCGCCCTCACATGGCCGAAGCCGCGTATCTTCTCCGGCGCGCGCGCCAAGGCGACGGCGACCGTGTGATTGGCCGGCGACAGGCGCGGCAGAATATCCTCGAGCAGCGCTTCATAATCGGCGAGCGATTTGCGCTCGGCGATGCGGTCGCGATCGGGACGGAAGGGATCGAAGAACGTGCCGCGCAGCCCCTTGAGGCGCGCGAGCAATTTGAGGACGTGGAACATCCACGGACCGAAGGTGATCTTGCGCGAGCCGCCGATATCGTTCTTGCGCTGCAGCGACGCCACATTGGGCGCGAGATGCAGCTCCATCCGCAAATCGCCTTCGAAGGTTTCGGCGAGCTGGCGCTGGAACGAGCCGTCCGTATAGAGCCGCGCGACCTCATATTCGTCCTTCGGCGACATCAGTTTGAACAGATTGCGAGCGACGGCGTCGGTGAGCGCCGTCGCATCGGCGCCTGCGCGCTCGCGTTCGACCTGCGCGACCTTGTCGACGAAAGCGCGATAGCGCGCCGCATAAGCGGCGTTCTGATAATCGGTGAGAAAGGCGACGCGGCGTGCGACGACTTCGTCGAGGCTCTGCGACAGATCGCGCGTCTCGTTGCGCTCGCGCAGAGACGCGACGACGGAAGCGACGCTCGCGAAATCATGCGCGGCGCGTCGCCCCCAGGCGAAAGCGGAATGATTCATGGCGACGGCCTCGCCGTTCAGCTCGATGGCGCGCAGCAGCGCGGCTTCCGAGAGCGGCAGAAAGCCTTTCTGCCAAGCGTAGCCGAGCATGAACATATTGGCGGCGATCGAATCGCCGAGCAGAGCGAGCGCCAGAGACGTGACGTCGAGGAAATCGACGTTGCCGCCGGACGCATCTCGGATGGCGCTCTTGATCCTGTCGGCGGGCAGAGTGAAGTCCGGATCGCGTTCGATGTCGCCGGGAAACACTTCGGCGCTGTTGACGAGCACGTAGGTGTGGCCCGCGTCCATCGCGGATAGAACCTGCCGCGCGCCGGCGACGACGAGATCGCAGCCGAGCACCAGATCGGCCTCGCCGGCGGCGATGCGGATCGCATGGACGTCGCTGCGCTCGCGGCCGATCTTGACATGGCAATAGACGGCGCCGCCCTTTTGCGCGAGGCCGGCCATGTCGATGACGCCGACGCCCTTGCCCTCGAGATGCGCCGCCATGCCGAGAATGGCGCTGACCGTGACGACGCCCGTGCCGCCCATGCCGGCGACGAGGACGCCATACGGCGCCGAACCGATCGCGGGAATGACGGGCTCCGGCAGCGTCGGATAGCCCGAACTGGACTCGCTCGGCAGAGCCGCCTTCTTCATCCGCGCGCCATGCACGGTGACGAAGCTCGGGCAAAAGCCCTCGAGACAGGACAGATCCTTGTTGCAGCTCGATTGGTCGATGCGCCGCTTGCGGCCGAACTCGGTCTCGAGCGGCTGCACCGACACGCAGTTCGACGCGCGTCCGCAATCGCCGCAGCCTTCGCAGACGAGTTCGTTGATGACGACGCGCACGTCCGGGTCCGGATATTCGCCGCGCTTGCGCCCGCGCCGTTTTTCGGTCGCGCAGGTCTGGTCGTAGATGAGGATGGTGACGCCCGCCGTCTTCGCGAGGTCGCTCTGCACCTCGTTGATGACGTTGCGGTGGTAGATCGTCAGGCCCGCCGGCCATTGGATGTCGGCGGAATATTTGTTCGGCTCGTCGGTGACGAGCGCGATCTTCGCGACGCCTTCCGCAGCGACCTGATGGGCGATCGCCTCGACGGTGAGTTCGCCCTCGTGCTTCTGGCCGCCGGTCATGGCGACGACGCCGTTGAAGAGAATCTTGAAGGTGATGTTCGTCTTCGTCGCGACGGCGAAGCGGATGGCGAGCGAGCCGGAGTGATTATAGGTGCCGTCGCCGAGATTCTGGAACACATGCGCGCGCGTCGAGAAGGGCGCCTCGCCGATCCAATTGGCGCCCTCGCCGCCCATATGGGTGTAGCCTTCCGTCGAGCGGTCCATCCATTGCGCCATGTAATGGCAGCCGATGCCCGTATAGGCGCGCGCGCCCTCCGGCACATGGGTCGACGTGCTGTGCGGACAGCCCGAGCAGAAGTGCGGCACGCGCACCGCCACATCGGTCATCGCGGCGCGCTTGTCCTGCAGGCGTTCGAGCCGCCGCACGCGGCCCTCGAGATCGTCCGAACGGCAATATTTCAACAGGCGGCGGCCGATGGCGATGGCGACGTCATTGGCGTCGAGCGCGCCCTTGACGGGAAACAGCCAGTCGCCGCGCTCGTCCTTCTTGCCGATACACAAGGGCTGATGCGCGGCGCCGTAGAGTTCTTCGCGCAATTGCACTTCGATCAGCGAGCGCTTCTCCTCGACGACGATGACGAGGTCGAGGCCGCGCGCGAAATCGCGCAAGCCGACGGGCTCGAGCGGCCAAGGGCAGGCGATCTTGTAGAGCCGCAGCCCGAGGTCGTTGGCCCTGACCTCGTCGATGCCGAGATCGTCCATCGCCTGGCGCACGTCGAGATAGGATTTGCCGACGGTGATGACGCCGACCTTCGCGTTCGGTCCGCCGGAGGTGATGATTCGATTGAGTCCATTGGCCCTGATCCAGGCGAGCATGGCGTCGCGCTTGCTCTCCTGCATGCGCTCTTCCTGCGCCAGCACGGGATCTCGCGGCCGTATGTTCAGGCCGCCGGGCGGCATGATGAAGTCGCCGGGCATGACGGGCCGCACGCGGCCGAGCGAGCCGTCGATGGAGGCGGTCGATTCGACCGTATCCTTGAGCAGCTTGAGCCCGACCCACACGCCCGCATATCGGGACAACGCGAAGCCGTGCAGGCCGTAATCGAGAATCTCCTGAACGCCGGCCGGCGACAGGATCGGCATCATCACATCGACGAAGTGATAGTCGGACTGATGCGCCGTCGTCGAGGATTCGGCGGTGTGATCGTCGCCCATGAGCGCCAGCACGCCGCCGTGGCGCGAGGAGCCGGCGAGATTGACATGGCGCAGGGCGTCGCCGCTGCGATCGACGCCCGGCCCCTTGCCGTACCAGATCGAGAACACGCCGTCATATTTGCCTTCGCCGCGCATCTCCGCCTGCTGCGCGCCCCAGATGGCGGTCGCGGCCAAGTCCTCGTTGAGGCCCGGCATGAAGCGGATGTCGTTATGCTCGAACAAGGGGCGGGCGCGGTGCATCTGCGCGTCGACGCCGCCGAGCGGCGAGCCGCGATAGCCCGAGACGAAACCCGCCGTGCGCAGACCGGCGCGGCGATCCAGCTCCTTCTGCATCAGCAGGAGGCGGACGATCGCCTGCGTGCCGTTGATCAGGATATGGGTCTTGGAAAGATCGAATCGATCGGCGAGAGAAATCTCGCCGATGGCGGAGCCGGTTTTCCGGAGGCCGGCGACAAGTTCCGCCATTCGCATTTTCTCCTGCGCGCATCGCGAAATTCTCGCGGGACGAAAACCCGCCTCGCGTTCGCCGCGCCTCGATGACGCCCCGGAGCGGCTTTCGCCATGGCTCGGGATGAGTTGATAGGACCGCTCGACATATATCTCGGCGCGAGACCGCTCCAATCACATCGCGGCTTCGCTGGCACGCCTTATGAACCGTCGACCCTGTCGTATAAAAGACCTACGGATGTTCCGCGCATCCGAGGCGCGCCGCCCATCGCGACGGCGCTTCCTCCGCGCTATTATACGTCACGACCGGCGACGCCATCAAGCAATGTCGCGCCATGATCCGGAGCTCAGCGAAATATGCCTCGAAACGCCCTTTTTCGGCCGCCTTCGCCGATTACCGGACGCCCCGCCGAAATAGCGAGGTTCGCGTGCGAATTCCGGGACGCCGCTCGGCGCGAGATTGCGTTCGCCGGTCGTTTCCATGAGTAGGCAGATGAAGAACATGGCGGGCAGAATTCCCTCGAGAGAAAATTTCGCGCGCGCGGCCTCGGCCGCTCTCGCGCTGGCCTTGCTCTCCATTCCGGCCTCGGCCCATCCGCATGTCTGGGTCGCCGTCCGCAGCGAGGTATTGTTTGCCGCCGACGGCAGGATCAAGGGCGTGCGTCACGCCTGGACCTTCGACGAGATGTATTCCGCCTTCGCCCTGCAGGGGCTCGGCAAGGACGGCAAGCCGCCGACCCGCGAGGAGCTCGCGCCGCTCGCCAAGACGAATGTCGAATCGCTCGCCGAATTCGACTATTTCACTTTCGCCAAGCACAACAACGCCAAGGCGAGTTTCGCTCCACCCGAGGATTTTTGGCTTGAGGCGGACGACAAGAAAATCGTCACCATGCATTTCACCCTGCCGCTCGAGACGCCGCTGGCGGCGCAGAAACCCTTCTCCTTTCAGGTCTATGACCCGACCTATTTCGTCTCCTTCGGATTCGAGAAGCAGAACCCGGTGACGCTCGGCCAGCAGGCTCCTGCAGGATGCTCCGCCGGCCTCCACGAGCCCAAGCCGCTCGTCACCACGGACACGCAGAAGCTGAGCGAGGCCTTTTTCAACAATATGTCGCCCGGCGCCGATTTCGGCGTCAAGCTCGCGACGCGCGTCGTCGTGGCCTGCCCATGAAGGTTCGGTTGCGGGATTGCGCCATCGCGGCGGCGGCCGTGGCGGCGCTCTGCATCGCGCAGGACGCGGCCCTGGCGCAGGCGGCGCGTCATCCTTTCGCCGTGGGCGGCTCGGAAGGGGCGGGCGCCGCGAGCGGGTTCGCCGCCCTGATCCTCGCCTGGCAGAGCAAGTTCCATCTCCTGCTGCAGAACGCCGTGCGCTCGCTGAAGGACGACGGCGCCGCGTTCTGGACGCTCGCCGCCGCGAGTTTCGCCTATGGCGTCTTCCATGCGGCGGGACCGGGCCACGGCAAGGCCGTGCTCGCCTCCTATATGATCGCCAATGAAACGGCGCTCAAACGCGGGCTGCTGCTCGCCGGACTGGCCGCGCTGCTGCAGGGCGGCGTGGCGATCGCCCTCGTCGGCGCGGCGGCGCTCGCCTTCAACGCCACGGCGCGGCGAATGACGGATGTCGCGTCGCTCATCGAGATCGCGAGCTATGCGGCGATCGCCGCCTTGGGCGCGCGGCTCGTCTTTATGAAAGGGCGCGCTTTCTACGAGGCGTTGCGCGCGCCTCCGCCTTCCGTCTCGCGTGGCGGAAGCGCCTTCGTCTGCGAGGCGGTCGACGATCCGGCGCATATGCACGGGCCGGGGTGCGGACACGCCCACGCCATCGATCCCGCCCGACTCGGAACAGGCTTCGACTGGCCGAACGCGCTGGGGACCGTCGTCGCCGCCGGACTGCGGCCCTGTTCGGGCGCCATTCTCGTGCTCGTCTTCTCCCTGTCGCAGGGCGTCTTCCTGGCCGGCGCCGCCGCGACGCTGCTGATGGCGGCGGGCACGGCGATCACGACGGGCGTATTGGCGGCGACGGCCGTGTTCGCGAAGAAAACGGCGACGCGGCTGACGCGGCCGGGCTCGCGGCGCGCAGGCGTCGTCATTCGCGGCGCCGAGCTGTCGGCGGCGCTGCTGGTGCTCGGGCTCGGCCTCGTCCTGCTGATCTCGTACCGCGCCGGGGCGTGAGGCGAGCCTTCAGGCTCGCGACGGCGCCTCGATGCTGCGCCGCGGCGACGAAAATTCGCCGCGACGCCGCGCTTTCGCTCGGCGCGCGCTATGTCTTTGTCAGCAGTTTCACGCTAACGGTAGGGGCAAAGCCAGCGCCGCGCGAGTCGAGCGGCGCGTCACGAGGCCTCACGATGACAGCCGCACCACTTCTCGCGAACGACCCCTATGCCGCGCGGCCCTGGGTCGCTTCCTATCCCGCCAGCGTTCCGGCCGAGATCGACGAAACGAGCTATTCGACGCTCGCCGACATGTTTCGCCGGAGCGTCGCGGACTATTCCGAGCGTAGCGCGTTCGAGAGTTTCGGCGCGACGCTGACATACGCCGAATTCGGCCGCGCCGCATATGGCGTCGCCTCCTGGCTGCAGTCCCAGGGCGTCGGGAAGGGCGATCGCATCGCCATCATGGCGCCCAATGTGATGGCCTATCCGCCGATCATCTTCGGCGTGCTGCTCGCCGGCGCGGTCGTCGTCAACGTCAATCCGCTCTACACGCCGAGCGAGCTCGAATTCCAGCTCGCGGATTCGGGCGCGCGCTTCGTCTTCGTGCTGGAGAATTTCGCGCATACCGTGGCCGCCGCTCGGCCAGCCCTGAAGCTCGAGAAAGCCGTCATCGTCGCGCCCGGCGATCTTCTCGGTTTCAAGGGCGCGCTCGTCAATTTCGTGTCGCGATGGGTGAAGCGCGCCGTGCGGCCCTATCGCCTGCCCGGAAGCATCGCGTTCTCCGACGTCCTGCGCGCCGGCGCGCGCGCTGCCTTCCGCCCGGTGGACATCGAGCCGGACGATCTCGCATTCCTGCAATATACGGGCGGCACGACCGGCGTCGCCAAGGGCGCGATGCTGCTGCATCGCAATGTCGCCGCCAATGTCGCGCAATCGGCGGCCTGGCTCGTTCCGTTCTTGCCGAATGAAGCGCAGACGATGGTGACGGCGCTTCCGCTCTACCATATCTTCGGCCTGACCGCCTGCTGCCTGGTTCTCATGCGTATCGGCGGCAGTTGCCTGCTGATCGCCAATCCGCGCGACATCGGCGGCTTCGTGAAGACGCTGCGGAAATCGCGCTTCACTATGATCTCGGGCGTCAACACGCTCTATGCCGCGCTCGCCGATCATCCGGGCTTCCGCGACATCGATTTCTCCAATCTCGTCTTCTGCATCGCCGGCGGCATGGCGATGCAGGACATCGTCGCGCACAAGTGGAAAGAGATCACCGGCCAACCGATCATCGAGGGCTACGGTCTCTCGGAGACCTCGCCGGTCGTGAGCTGCAATCGTCCGGACCTTCACGCATTCTCGGGGACCATCGGCTATCCTTATCCGTCGACCGACGTTTCGATCCGCTCCGCGCAGGGCGAGGCCGTCGCAGTGGGCGAGCGCGGCGAATTATGCGTCAAGGGTCCGCAAGTGATGGCCGGCTATTGGAACAAGCCGGAAGAAACGAAGGCGGCCATGACGCCGGACGGATTCCTGCGCACGGGCGACGTCGCCGTCATGCTGCCGGACGGGCAATTGAAGATCGTCGATCGCCTCAAGGAAATGATCCTCGTTTCCGGCTTCAACGTCTATCCGAACGAGGTGGAGAATGTGCTCGTCCAGCATCCCAAGGTGAAGGAGGCCGCCGTCATCGGCCTGCCCGATCCGCATTCGGGCGAAGCGCCTTTCGCCTTCATCGTGCCGCGCGACGAAAGCGTCACGGGCGAGGAGTTGCACGACTTCTGCCGCGAGACGCTGACCCATTACAAGGCGCCGCGCCATTTCGAATTCCGCGACAGCTTGCCGAAGAGCACAGTGGGCAAGGTGCTGCGCCGGGTGCTGAAGGAAGAGGTTCTGGCGCGCCGTAATTCGTAACGCGCAGCCTTCGTGCGCGACTCCTTCTCCCTTCGGGAGAAGGGATGCGCGAATTTTCGGATGGATCGGAAGGCGGATCGATCCTCGCCTCACCGCGAACCAAACCTGTCCGCCGCTTCGTCGATCGCCGCATAGAGCGCGTCGAGTTCTTCGGCCTCGATGCAATAGGGCGGCAGAATATAGATCGTATTGCCGAGCGGACGCAGCAGAAGCCCGCGCGACGTGAAGAAGGCGAGGAGATCGAGGCCGATCGTCGCGAGATAGCCGCTGTTCGTCACGCGCAGATCGAGCGCCGYGATCGTGCCGAGCCGGCGCACGTCCGAGAACCGCGCGTCGCCTTCGAATTTGCGCAGGCGCTCCGCCTGCATCGCGGCGAGATGTGCGACGCGCCCGCGCACGTCCTCGGTCTCCCAAATATCGAGATTGGCGAGCGCGGCCGCGCAGGCGATCGGATTGGCGTTGAAGGAACTGGAGTGATAGAAGGTGCGCGTGCGATCGGTCGAATAATGCGCCTGAAAAATCGCCGCCGAACACAGTGTGACGGCGAGCGGCAATGAGCCGCCGGTGATCCCCTTGGCGTAGCAGGCGATGTCGGGGACGATTCCCGCCTGCTCGCAGGCGAACAGAGTTCCCGTGCGGCCGAAACCCGTCATCACCTCGTCGGCGACGAACAAGACGTCATGCCTCTCGCAGATGCGTTTCATCTCGCGCAGCACGCCCGCGCCATAGACCAACATGCCGCCGGCGCCGAGAATCAGCGGCTCGACGACGAGCGCGGCGGCGTCGCCCTTTCGGCACGCCTCCTCCAGCGCGTCGAGCGTCGCCTGCTCGCGGCCTGCATGGGGAAAGGGAATGCGCGCCACATCGAACAGCAGCGGCTCATAGGCCGCATTGAAGACCGAGCGCGCGCCCGTCGACATCGCGCCGATCGTGTCGCCATGATAGCCATGCTCGAGGGCGATGACGCGCGAGCGCGCCGCGCCGCGATTGCGCCAGAAGCCGAGCGCCATTTTGATCGCCACCTCGACGCAGGTCGAGCCGCTGTCCGAATAGAACACATAATCGAGGCCGGCGGGCGTGAGCGCGACGAGGCGGCGCGCGAGATTTTCGGCCGGTTCATGCGTGAAGCCGGCGAAAATCACCTGATCGAGCCGATCGGCCTGATCCTTGATCGCCTGAACGATTCTCGGATGGCGATGGCCGTGGGTGACGACCCACCAGGACGAGATCGCATCGAGAATGCGCTTGCCGTCGTTGGTTTCGAGCCATGCGCCCTCGCCGCGCGCGACGAGAATCGCGTCCTTTTGCAACGCATG
>PQAN01000336.1 GCA_003105285.1 Methylocystaceae bacterium | reverse complement strand
CTATTTCCCGCCGCTGCGTTTCGAGGCGACGCGATTCGTCCTGTATTCGTCACGCGATTCGGTCGGCGGCGGTCCCTATATCGTCGAGGCGGACTATCCGCTGCGCCGCAACGGCCCCGTCGCGGCGCCGAGGGAATTGACCTCCTTCGGCCGGTAGCTCAGGCGGCGGCCGTCGCCTTCCGGCGATTTCGCGCGACGATCTCGGCGAGCGACGGATCGCGCGCGACCGCCTCGTCGATGAGTTTGTCCGTCGCCGTCTCCATCCGGTCCTGCAATAGGTCGAAGAACTCCCGCGTCCCGAGCCCCGGCGGGATCGGCGGGAGAAATTCGACGACCACCGTGCCGGCGCGGCGCAGGATCGTGCGGCGCGGCCAGAACAGGCCGGAGTTGAGCGCCACCGGCAGACAGGGCGCGCCGGTCTCACGATAGAGATGCGCGATGCCGAACTTATATTCCGGCGGCGCGCCAACGGGCCGGCGCGTTCCCTCCGGAAAGATGAACAATTGCCGGCCCTGCTCGAACAGAGCCTTCACCTTGCGCGTCAGCTCCGGCAAAATCTTGCCGCCCTTGGCGCGATCGATGGCGATCTGCTCGGCGCTGAGAAGATACCAGCCGAAAAATGGGATAAAGATCAGTTCGTGCTTCAGAATATAGGAGAAATCGGGAAATTTGATCGGCAGAACGAATGTCTCCCATACCGATTGATGCTTGCAGGCGACGATGAACGCGCCTCGCGGAATATTCTCGAGGCCGCGAAACTCCACCTTCAGCCCGACGATCTTGTCCAGCAGCCACAAGGACGTGCGGCCCCAGGCCCGGCCGAGCTCCAGAGACGCCTGGCGGCGCATCAGCAGAGCCGGCAGCCAGATCGTCATCAGCACTATGAGATTCACATAGAAGGCGAGGTTGAACAGAAGCGAGCGCAGAAGGAGCATTGCGGGATTGCCTGATTTCGGGTCGGTCGAACGGCTTGCCTACTACAGCATTTTCACGCGGAAATAACGGGCCCGAACGCGAATGGTCTCGCTCCGGCGCCCTTACTCCCGCGTCCCGGAGCCAGCGCCCGAACGGCGTCGGAGCCGAAGGCTACGTCCAGCACTCTGGTTCTCGCTAGGGCATAGAGATATTTCACATATTCCGCCGCGATCAATCGCGCGACGCCGATGTCGCGGGGCCAGTCGGCGACATGCACATGGTCGCTGACGACCGGGAAGGGATAGAGAACCATCTCCGGCAGAGCGGCGGAGAGTTCCGCCAAGGCGCGCGGCATATGATAATTCGAGGTCACGACGATGAGCGAACCGCCGATGCCGCGCGCTTTGACCCAGTCGCGCGTCTCCAGGGCGTTTCCGGCCGTGTCCTGCGCCTCGTAGCCGAGATCGACGCAACAGTCGAAAAGGTCGCGCGAGACGGGCAGGCGCTTGGCGAGGACGTGGCCGCGCGTCGATTTGTTGACGCCGGTGATGAGCAGGCGGCGCGCCTGGCCTCTCGCGAGCAATTCCGCCGCCTCGACGACGCGATCGCTGCCGCCCGTCAGCGCGACGACGCCATCGGCCCGGACCCTCAGCGTCGTCTCGGCGCGCTCGAGCGAAAGGGCGAAGCCGACGAAGCCGGCGACGAAGGCCGATAGAAGGAAACAGGCGACGCAAAAGCCCGCGAACGCCGAGCGCTTCAGCCCGGCGAAGCGTCGTCCCCTCGCTTCTCGGTCGCCTGCGGTCACGCGCCTCGATGTCCCGTTCTTTTCTCGACGAAAGCGACCATAGACTAAAAAAACGGGGCGATTAAGCACAGCGCGGCGCCAAGGAGGAATTCGGCTTTCGGCCGGTCTCAGCCCAGCCGACGCAATTGCCGGAAGACGATCGCCTGCGACATGTATCCGGTGAGCAGCGCGGCCGCCGCCGATATGACGCCGACGACGACGAAACCGCGCGGACCGAGCGCGAAGGTGCCGAACATCGCCTCGAGCTGATCGCCGCCTGGAGTCGCTGTCCAGCGGCGCGTCAAATAGCCGCTGGCGAGGAAGAAGATCATGGCGCAACCGCCGCCGAGCAGGCCGCCGCGCAGCCCCAGCGCCAGAAAGCGTCGCTGGAACTGCCGGGCGATATATTTGTCGGCCGCGCCGACGAGATGCAGAACCTCGATGATTTCGCGGTTTCCGACCATGGCCGCGCGCGTCGCGAAAGCCACGGCGAGCCCCATGGCGACGACGATCAGCACGAAAATCAATACGGCGACGGCGACGGCGGTGCGCGCCATCTGCCCCAGCCGCTCCACCCACAGGCGATGATCGTCGAGCGCCGCCGTCGGCGTCGCCTCGCTCAGCTCCTTGCGCAGGCGCTCGAGATCGGCGCGCTTTTCGGCGTCGAGCTTGACGACGATCATGCGCGGCGCCGGCAATTCGGCGAAATCGAGGCCCTGTCCGAGCCAGGGCGCGAGCAGGGCTTCCGACTCCGCCTTCGAATAGACGCGCACGTCGCGAACGCCGTCGGCGGCGACCAATATGGCGGTGGCGCGTTTGACGTCCGACTCGATGTCGCGGCCCGGCGCCGGGCGGATCTGGACGCTCGCCTCGCGCGCCACCTCGTTGCGCCAATCGACGCTGGCGTCGGCGACGAGCAGGGCGGCGCCGGCGGCGAGCGCGGCCAGAAAGGTCATGATCGCGATGACGATGACGAGCGACCGTCCGGCGATGGAGGAGGTCGGAACGAGCGGCGTCTGACGCTCGAGCGCATTGTCCGGCGCGGCGGCCTCACGGCTTCCTCTGGTCTCCTTGCGCGGGCTCGTTTGCGACATTCTCGGCGCCTCATTCGAACACATGCAGCCGGCCGTCGGCGAGGACGAGGCGGCGGGCGCTGTCATATTGATCCATCAGCGCGAGATCGTGGGTGGCGATGACGACCGAGGTTCCGGTCTTGTGCAATTCGACGAACAGGCGCAGCAGCCGCCGCGCCAGAGTCGGGTCGAGATTGCCGGTCGGCTCGTCGGCGAGCAGCAGTTCGGGCCGCACGATGAGCGCGCGGGCGATCGCGGCGCGCTGCTTCTCGCCGCCCGAGAGCACCGATGGCAGGCACAGCTTGCGCTCGTCGAGCCCTACCCATCGCAGCAGTTCGACGACCTCGGCGCGATAGCTCGATTCCGCTCGCCCCAGCACTCTGAGCGGCAAGGCGACGTTCTCGTAGAGAGTCAGATGGTCGAGCAGGCGAAAGTCCTGGAACACGACGCCGATGCGCCGCCTGATCGCCGTGATCGCGTCCTTGTCGAGGCTCGCGGTGTCCTGGCCGAAAATTTCGATGCGCCCGCGCGTCGGCTTCAGCGACAAGAGCACGAGCTTCAGCAGCGTCGTCTTGCCGGCGCCGGACGGCCCGGTGAGGAACTGAAAGGACTGCGGTTCGATCGAAAAGCTGACATCGCTCAGGATTTCGCTTCCCGTTCCGTAGCGTAGGCCCACATTTTCGAAATTCAGCAAGGCGGTGTCCCAGCTCTTTCACATGCAGCCCGATAGAGCCGGCAAAGCCCCGAAGAATCGGCCGCGCGGCTCGTCCGGATCATATCAGTTCACGTCTCCTTAATCATATGAGCGGAGATTGGCGACTGTTCCGACTTCATAATTTTTCTCGGGAAGTCGGCGCCTGGGACACTTGCCATGCGCGCCTTCGAAGATCATCCGACCCCGGACATTGGAGCGCCGCGCGACCGGCGGCTCGATCCGGAATGGGAGCGGGCCTATGCCGATTTGTGGCGCGAACCCCCACGCGAGCCGGAACCGTCTGCAAAATCCAGCCGCCTTCCGCTCGTCGCGGCGATTGTCGCGATCCTCCTCGGCGCAATGGCGCTCATCGGCCTGCGCGACAAGATCGTACGCGTCGCGCCCCCGATGTCGGCGCTCTATTCGGCCGTCGGCCTGAAGGTGAGACCGGCCGGGCTGGAGCTGCGCGGCGTGAGTTCGAAAATCGTCGCGGAAGGATCGCACAAGACGCTCACCGTCGAAGGCGAAATCGTCAATCTGCGCCGCGAGGCCAATAATGTGCCGCCGGTCGCGCTCGCCGTGCGCGGCGCGGACGGCCGGGCGCGCCATGCCTGGACGGCCCCGGCGCCGAAGGCGCGGCTGGAGGCCGGCGAAAAGGCGACGTTCCGGGCGCGGCTGGTCTCGCCGCCGGCCGATGGCGTGGAGGTGCTGGCGCGATTCGCGGGCCTCGGGGCCAATTCGAGCCGGTAGCGCCGACCAAATTCACTTGTCGGCGAAAATCCCCTAAATGAGACGCCATGTCAGCGCATGCGCCTCTCTTTTTCGTCAACGCTCGTCTCGTCGATCCCGCATCCGGGGTCGAGACGCGCGGCGGCCTCCTAATCCAAGACGGACGAATCGCCGATCTCGGCCCCTCGATCACCGTCGACGGCGCGCCGGAAGGCGCGCGAATCGTCGATTGCGAGGGCGACGTCGTCGCGCCCGGCCTCGTCGATCTGCAGGCTTTCGTCGGCGAGCCGGGGGCGGAGCATCGCGAGACGATCGCCACCGCCACGGCGGCGGCGGCGGCGGGCGGCGTGACGACGATCGTCGCCACGCCCGAAACCTCGCCGGCCGTCGACGATCCGGCCGTCGTCGATTTCGTGCTGCGGCGCGCCCGCGACACGGGGCGCGTCCGCGTCCTGCCGATGGCGGCGCTGACGAAGAACCGCGAGGGCCGGGAGATTTCCGAATTCGGCCTGCTGCGGCAGGCCGGCGCGGTCGCCTTTTCCGACGGTTCGCGGTCGATCCGCAACGCCCAGGTGATGCGCCGCGCGCTGACCTATGCGCGCGATTTCGACGCGCTCGTCGTGCATTTCGCCGAGGATCGCGACCTTTCGGGCGAGGGCGTGATGAATGAGGGCGAATTCGCCGCGCGCTTGGGGTTGGCGGGCGTCCCGCGCGAGGCCGAGGCGATCGTCGTCGACCGCGACCTGCGGCTCGTCGAACTCACCCGCGCGCGTTATCACGCGGCGGTCGTCACCGCCTCTCTGTCGCTCGCGGCCATCGAGGCGGCCAAGGAGCGGGGATTGCCGGTCACCTGCGGGACCTCGATCAACCATCTCACGCTGAACGAGAACGACATCGGCGACTATCGCACCTTCTTGAAGCTGCGGCCGCCGCTGCGTCACGAGGACGAGCGCCGCGCATTGGTCGAGGCGGTCGCCTCCGGCCTCGTCGATGTGATCGTCTCCGACCATGATCCGCAGGATGTCGAAACGAAGCGTCTGCCGTTCGCGGAGGCCGAGCCCGGCGCCGTGGGCCTCGAGACGATGCTCGCCGCAGGCTTGCGGCTCGTCCATTCGGGCGATGTGAGCCTAGCCACCCTGCTGCGCGCCATGTCGACGCGGCCCGCCGAGCTTTTGGGGCTGGAGCAGGGGCGGCTCGCGAGAGGCGCGCCGGCCGATCTCGTCAGATTCGATCCCGATGAACCGTTCGTCGTCGATCCGGCCGGGCTCCATTCGCGCTGCAAGAACACGCCCTTCGACACGGCGCGCCTGCAGGGACGCGTAAAATCGACGGTTCTGGCGGGAGAAATCGTTTTTGAATTGTGACGGGCGCGCCGGATCATTGGACCGTGAGCCTTCAGGCTCGCTCGGAAAAAGCGGCCGATCCGAGGCTCGCTCGAGACGAAATCGGGAAGATTCGGCAATTCGTTTGTGAAACTTTGAATTAGGCGGGTCGCTTTGTAGCCACTAATTTGCCTCCAACCGGAGGCGGGACCGTCGGGCCCCTCGTCGAGCGCGCCCATTCCGCCCCCGCACACGGACCTCGTCTGTCCGTTCGAGCTGGAGGTGAAAGAGCAAAATGCGTCGTTCCCATGTTTCCCTCATCGCGCTCGCGCTCGCCGCGGCGCCGGCGGCGCAAGCCCAAGAGGCTCTGCCGGACATCGACATCGTCGCGACGACGCCGGAAGGGGGAGCGGGCATCGAGAAGAGCAAGATATCGACCAATCCGATCACGCTCTCGCGGCAAGAGCTCGATCGCGATCATGCCGTCTCGATCACCGACACTCTGCAGAGGCGCAACGCGTCGGTTTCGGTCAACGACGTCGCGGGAAATCCTTTCCAGCCCGACCTCACCTATCGCGGCTTCACGGCGTCGCCGGTGCCGGGAACGCCGCAGGGTCTCGCCGTCTATCAGGACGGCGTGCGAATCAACGAGGCCTTCGGCGATTCCGTCAATTTCGATCTCATTCCGACGGCCGCGATCGCCAAAGGCGATATCGTCAGCGGCAATCCGTTGTTCGGCCTCAATGCGCTCGGCGGCGCGCTGACGCTCGAGATGAAGAACGGCTTCACCTGGCAGGGCTACTCGGCGGACGGAAAAGGCGGCTCCTACGGCCGGCGCGTCGGAACGCTGCAATACGGCCGCCAGATCGACAATTTCGCCGCCTATCTCGCTTTCGAGGGAATAGGCGACGACGGCTGGCGCAAATTCTCCGGCTCATCCATTCTGCGCGGCTTCGCGGACCTCGGCTATAAGGGCGACAAGACGGAGTTTCATCTGAACTTCACCGGCGCCGGCTCGCGCCTCGGCGCCGCGGCCTCTACGCCGGTCGAACTGCTCCAGAACAATTACGGCGCCGTCTATACGACTCCGCAGTCGAGCTACAACGATCTGGCCTTCGTCAACCTCAAGGGCGCCTATGAGGCGACGAGCAATCTGAAGTTCGACGGCAATGTCTATTTCCGGCAGTTTCGCCAGCAGCATGTCGACGGCAACACCGCCGACGTCGGGACCTGCAGCGCCGGCGCTTTCATCTGCCAGGACAATGATCCGTTTCTCGTCGTCGTTCCGACGAACGCGCAACGGCGCCTGCGAAACATCCTAGGCGCGTTCATTCCATCCTCCGTGCTCGCGGGCGGACTCCCTGCGAGCGTCGATTACACGCGCACCAATTCGCGCTCCTATGGCGCCACTCTGCAGGGGGCCTATGACGAGCCGATCTTCGGCTTCAAGAACAAGCTCGTCGTCGGCGGCTCGCTCGATCGTCAGTTCACCGATTTTCGCGGCTATTCGGAGCTCGGCGTTCTTCAGCCCGACCTGTCGGTCGCATCCACCGGCATCCAATATTCGAACGCCGTTCTGGAGGGCGGATTCCAGCCGGTCAGCGTCGGCGGCCGCAATCTTTATTACGGGATCTACGCGCTCGACACTCTGGACGTCACCGACAAGCTGACGGTCACGGCGGGTCTGCGTTTCAACAGCGCCGAGATTTCGCTGTTCGACCATCGCGGCGTCTCGCTGAACAGCAATGCGCTCTATCAGCGCGTCAATCCGGTCGTCGGCGCGACCTATAGTTTCCTTCCGGAGTTCACCGTCTACGGCAATTATTCGGAGGCCAATCGCGCGCCGACAGCGCTGGAGAACGGCTGTTCGGACCGCCTGCACCCGTGCATGATCGACAATTTCCTCGTCGCCGATCCGCCGCTGAAGCAGGTTGTGGCGCGCACGGTGGAGATCGGCCTGCGCGGCTATCGCGACATCGGGTCGGATCACGGGCGTCTCGATTGGCGGCTCGGCCTGTTCCGCACCTACAATACCGACGATATTCTCTCGCTGCCGTCGGACGTCATCCAGGGACGCGGCTACTTCGCCAATGTCGGCTCGACGCGGCGGCAAGGCGTGGAGGCCGGCGTCACTTGGCGCAACGATTGGCTGTCGGTCTACGCCGACTATGCGCTCGTCGACGCGACGTTCCGCGACGCGCTCACGCTCAATTCGGGCAGCAACCCCTTCGCCGACGCGGAGGGCAAGATCCATGTGCGGCCGGGCAATGTGCTGCCCGACATTCCGCGTCATCGCGTGAAGCTCGGCTTCGATTATTTCGTCACGCCCGAATGGAAATTCGGCGCCGATTACATCTTCACGAGCGGCGTCCATCTGCGCGGCGACGAAGCCAATCTCGACCGCCCGCTGCCGTCATGGGGAATCGTCAACCTCAAGACATCCTACAAGATCAACGAGAATTTCGAGGTCTACGGACTGGTGCAGAACCTTCTCGATCGGCGCTATTCCACTTTCGGGACCTATTTCGACACGGCCGGGACCTTTCTGCAGTTCAACAATCCTCGAACCTTCGGTCCGGGCGCGCCGCTCGCGGCCTATGGCGGCGTGCGGGTGAAATTTTAGGAAAATCCCCGAGCGATCTCGGCCGGGAGCGATCTCCGGCCGATCGCYGCGCCGTGCCCCCTCGCTRTCGACAACATACTGACATAGTTATGATACYTACGTCATGTGAGCGAGCGCGAGGCGGTCGCCGGCGTGACGGTCCGTCGCCCCCTTTTCGTTCGCCGCCCGCATGCGCCTCGATCGCACTTGAAGAAAACCGGCAAGAGCCTTAAAGGCTCGCCCGCGCGAGCAAGGCGCGCCGCAACCGAACCTGGAATGGGAAGCATGGCCAAGGAAAAGTTTTCACNNGACATCAAGGAAGCCTATGCGGGCGACATCGTCGCGCTCGCCGGTCTCAAGGAGACCCGCACCGGCGACACGCTCTGCGATTCCTTGAAGCCGGTCATTCTGGAGCGGATGGAGTTCCCCGATCCGGTCATCGAGATCGCCATCGAGCCGAAGTCGAAAGCCGATCAGGAGAAGCTCGGCATCGCGCTCTCCAAGCTCGCGGCCGAAGACCCGTCCTTCCGCGTCTCGACCGACCAGGAGAGCGGCCAGACCATTTTGAAGGGCATGGGCGAGCTGCATCTCGACATCAAGGTCGATATTCTGAAGCGCACCTATAAGGTCGACGCGAATATCGGCGCGCCGCAGGTCGCCTATCGCGAGCGCCTGTCGCGCCGCCAAGAGATCGACTACACGCATAAGAAGCAGACCGGCGGCACCGGTCAGTTCGCTCGCGTGAAGATCATTTTCGAGCCCAATGAAGCGGGCGCGGGCAATGCGTTCGAGAGCCAGATCGTCGGCGGCGCCGTGCCGAAGGAATATATCCCCGGCGTCGACAAGGGCATTCAATCGGTGATGGGCTCCGGCATTCTGGCCGGCTTCCCGGTCGTCGATCTGAAGGCGACGCTGATCGACGGCGCCTTCCACGACGTCGACTCCTCGGTGCTCGCCTTCGAAATCGCGTCGCGCGCCGCGACGCGCGAAGCGCTGCAGAAGGGCGGCTCGGTGCTGCTCGAGCCGATCATGAAGGTCGAGGTGGTGACGCCGGAGGAATATACCGGCTCGGTCATCGGCGAYCTGAAYTCGCGRCGCGGWCARATTCAGGGYCAGGACATGCGCGGCAATGCGGTGGTCATCGACGCGATGGTGCCGCTCGCCAATATGTTCGGCTACGTCAATCAGCTGCGCTCCTTCACTCAGGGGCGCGCGAACTACACCATGCAGTTCGATCACTACGACCAGGTCCCAGAGGCGGAATCGAAGAAGGTTCAGGCGAAATACGCCTGATCGTCGTTAGCGTCGCAGGGCAAGTCTTACAGGGAGTGTGGCCATGGCCAAGGAAAAGTTTTCACGCACGAAGCCGCATTGCAACATCGGCACGATCGGTCACGTGGACCATGGCAAGACGTCGCTGACGGCGGCGATCACCAAGGTTCTGGCGGAGACGGGCGGGGCGACGTTCACGGCCTATGATCAGATCGACAAGGCGCCGGAGGAGAAGGCGCGCGGCATCACCATTTCGACGGCGCACGTCGAGTATGAGACGGCGAACCGTCACTATGCGCACGTCGACTGCCCGGGCCACGCCGACTATGTGAAGAACATGATCACCGGCGCGGCGCAGATGGACGGGGCGATCCTGGTGGTGTCGGCGGCCGACGGCCCGATGCCGCAGACGCGCGAGCACATTCTGCTGGCCCGCCAGGTCGGCGTGCCGGCGCTGGTCGTGTTCCTGAACAAGGTCGACATGGTCGACGATCCGGAGCTTCTGGAGCTGGTCGAGCTCGAGGTTCGCGAGCTGTTGTCGAAGTACGACTTCCCCGGCGACGACATTCCGATCGTCAAGGGCTCGGCGCTGGCGGCTCTGGAGAGCAAGACGCCGGAGATCGGCCATGACGCGATCCTGAAGCTGATGGCGGAGGTCGACCGCTACATTCCGCAGCCGGAGCGTCCGAAGGACCAGCCGTTCCTGATGCCGGTCGAGGACGTGTTCTCGATCTCCGGCCGCGGCACGGTGGTGACGGGGCGCGTGGAGCGCGGCGTCGTCAAGGTGGGCGAGGAAGTGGAGATCGTGGGTCTGCGTCCGACGATCAAGACGACGGTGACGGGCGTGGAGATGTTCCGCAAGCTGCTCGACCAGGGCGAGGCGGGCGACAACATCGGCGCGCTGCTGCGCGGCACGAAGCGCGAGGAAGTGGAGCGCGGTCAGGTTCTGTCGAAGCCGGGGTCGGTGAAGCCGCACACGAAGTTCAAGGCGGAAGCCTACATCCTGACGAAGGAGGAGGGCGGGCGCCACACGCCGTTCTTCACCAACTATCGTCCGCAGTTCTACTTCCGCACGACGGACGTGACGGGCGTGGTGCAATTGCCGGAAGGCGTCGAGATGGTGATGCCGGGCGACAATATCGCGATGGAGGTCACGCTGATCGTCCCGATCGCCATGGAGGAGAAGCTCCGCTTCGCCATTCGCGAAGGCGGCCGCACGGTGGGCGCCGGCGTCGTCGCCGCGATCATCGAGTAAAAAGAGAATCTGGACCGCGAGGCT
>PQAN01000335.1 GCA_003105285.1 Methylocystaceae bacterium | reverse complement strand
TGGACCAATCTCGACGACAAGGCGCTGACGGAGGTCGCCGCGCGCGGCGCCGACGATCTCGCCGCCTTTCTGTCCAACACCCCCGAGGCGATCGCCGCCGCGGCGGCCGGGGACGCCGGCGTCACGGTCGCGACCGCCTCTCGCCCGGCGCCGGCCGCGTCGCAGACAGGAACGAAACCGCTCGGCTTCGCCGAGGCGAAATAAGGCGCGTCCCCCGTCTCGACGGCGCATCGACCAGAGCGATCGGGTGAAGGTTTCCTCATCCTGAGGAGGTCCCGCAGGGACCGTCTCGAAGGACGAGGAAATCTTCACCCGATAGCCTTCGCGTTGACGCGCGAGCCTGACTTCTGTATCGGGTTAAAGCACATAAGGCCGCGTCGTCGCGAGGCGTCGCGCCAGGGGATGGGGTGCCCCCTATAACCGCCGAAGAGGCTGATGACTCCTGCCAGAACCGACAATCGTCGTGATTGTCGAAGCGCGAAGTTGTGCGCAAGAGCAGGAGGAAGGCCCGATGAATCAAGATCTCTCCGTTTTCATCACCCCGGTGGCCCTCGTCATCGGATGCGCGCTCATCGCGGCGGGCGGGCTCTATTTCATCGACATTCATTTCGCCAAAACGAGGGCGCAGGCCATCGCAGCGCTGGTGACGGGCGGGCTCATCATCGGCGTCCTGGAAATCATTCTCGCCGGCAGCAGCGTGTCCTTCTTCAAGGCCCAGCAGGTTCAGACTTCCGCCTGCGAGCTCGAGGGCGAGTCCGCCCATCCCGAGGCGCGTCAGGGCGTCGCCGCCGAGACCATTCACAAGCATATTTTGGCCTGCATGCGCGAGGCGGGCTATGAATGGTCCCCCGAGCACAGGAACTGCAAGGATGCGCCGGTCGCGACCAATCCCTACTGCTATCTGCCGCTCGGCTCGTTCGACCGAACCATTACGGCGTTCCAGTTGAGATTCGAATAGCCGCGTCCCGGCTCTTTGCGATCATGTCGCCGCCGCGCCTGGAGGGGCGGCGGCGCCGGCTTGCGGCGGGACGGTTTTTGCGCCATTTTTCCTCGAGACTCCGAAGCAGGCCGTTCGAGGGGACTGGGGAGTATGAACGAGGACATCTCGGCTTTCATCGCGCCATTGACGCTGATCCTGGGCGGCGGCCTGTTCGCGTTCGGAGCCTTGTCCTTCATCGGCGTCGATTTCTTCAAAACCAAGCTTCAGTCCAGGGTGGCGCTCGCCATCGGCCTGGCGTTCATCGTCGCGACCGAGCTGATTTTCGTGACCGGCAGCCAGAGCGGGCGGTTTTTCTCCGGCATGAAGCTCGACGTCACCGATTGCGAATTGGAGGGGGAGACGGAGCTCCCGCAGGAGCGGCACAAGGACAGCAAACTCCTCCATGATCGCATTGTCGGCTGCATGGCGAAGCTCGGCTATGAGTGGAAGGTCGAGCACGAGCACTGCAAGGAAGCGCAGATCGCGACGAATTCCTTCTGCTATCTTCCCACCCGTCCCCTGGCGCGCGCGATCGTCAAGTTTCAGACAGCCTTCGAGTGAGCGGAGCCTGCGGCGGCGATCGGCAATGACGCTTGACCGCGTTGGCGCGCGCCTCCACTTCTATTCGGCTGTCTCACGAAAGGGATTTCGCCATGCAGAGGATTTCGCGCCTTCTCGCTCTCGCCGCCGGCCTGATGTTCGCGTCTCACGCTGTCGCCCAGGCCCCGCAGCCGGCCGTTCCTTCCGCCAAGCCGCCGGCGGCGAGCGCGCCGGCCAAGCCCGCCGCGCCGGCGGCCGATCTCCTCGACATCAATTCGGCGACGAAGGAACAGCTCGACGCCTTGCCCGGCATCGGCGCGGCGCGCGCCGAATCGATCATCGCGGGCCGTCCCTACAAGGGCAAGGACGAGCTCTATCAGAAGAACATCATTCCAAAGAGCGTCTATGAGAAGATCAAGGACAAGATCATCGCCAAGCAGAAATGAGCGCGGCGCCGGCGCGGGCCGTGGGTCGCGCCGCCCTTGACCCGCGCATTTTCCGAGCCGCTGCCGATCGACGAGGTTCTGCCTCGCATCGAGGAAGCGCTGACGGCCCACCCCAATCTCGTCGTCGTCGCGCCGCCCGGCGCCGGCAAGACGACGCGCATTCCGCTCGCGCTGCTCGACGCCTGCTGGGCGAGCGGGAAAAAGATCGTTCTGCTCGAGCCGCGACGGCTCGCGGCGCGCGCCGCCGCGCAGCGCATGGCGGCGACGCTCGGCGAGGCGGTCGGCGAGACGATCGGCTCGCGCATGCGTCTCGAGTCGAAAATCTCCGCCCGCACGCGCGTCGAGGTCGTGACCGAGGGCGTGTTCGCCCGCATGATTCTCGACGATCCGATGCTCGAGGGCGTCGGCGCCGTGCTGTTCGACGAGTTTCACGAGCGCTCGCTCGACGCCGACGTCGGCCTCGCGCTGGCGCTCGACGCCCAGGCGGGCCTGCGCGAGGACTTGCGCATCGTCGCCATGTCGGCGACGCTCGACGGCGCGCGCGTCGCGACGCTGATGCGCGGCGCCGAGACCGTCGAGAGCGAAGGCCGCGCCTATCCCGTCGAGACGCGCTATGTCGGGCGCGATTCGAACGAGCGTCTCGAGGACGCCGTCACGCGGGCCGTTCTCCGCGCGCTCGCCGAGGAGAGAGGCTCGATTCTCGTCTTTCTCCCCGGCCAGGCGGAGATACAGCGCGTCGCCGCACAGCTCGCCGAGCGTCGCCTCGATCCGTCCGTCGACATCGCGCCGCTCTTTGGCGCGATGGAGCGCAAGGATCAGGATCTCGCGGTGGCGCCCGCCGCGCCCGGACGCCGCAAGGTGACGCTCGCCACCTCCATCGCCGAAACCTCGCTGACCATCGAGGGCGTGCGCGTCGTCATCGACTGCGGTCTCTCGCGCGTCGCCAAATTCGAGCCCGATCTCGGCCTCACCCGGCTCGAGACGGTGCGGGCGTCGCGCGCCGGCGTCGATCAGCGGCGGGGCAGGGCCGGCCGCACGGAGCCCGGCGTCTGCTATCGTCTGTGGGACGAGGCCGCGACCTCGTCGCTGCCGGCTTTCGCCGCGCCGGAAATTCTCGCCGCCGACCTCTCGAGTCTCGTGCTCGATCTTCGCTTCTGGGGCGTCGACGACCCCTCGCGTCTCGCCTGGCTCGACGCGCCGCCGCGGCCCGCTTGGAAGGAGGCGGTGGCGCTCTTGAAGGACATCGGCGCGCTGGATGGCGCCGGCCGGCTCACGCCGATGGGCGAGGCGATCCGCTCCCTGCCGCTCGCGCCGCGCCTCGCGCGCATGGTGCTGGAGGCGGCGCGTCATGGCGAGGCCGAGCGCGCCGCTCAGCTCGCTCTGCTCCTGTCCGAGCGTGGACTGGGGGGACCGGCCTGCGATCTCTCCGATCGCCTGGAGCGTTTTCGTTCCGACGGCTCCAGGCGGGCGCGCGATGCGCGTCGCCTCGCCGCGAACTGGGCGAAGCAGGCGCAGAGCGCCGTGGACCGCCCCGAGCGCACGGAAATTTCCGATGGCGCGCTGATCGCCATCGCCTTTCCCGATCGCATCGCCAAGGCGCGCGGCGCGGGCGGCGAATTCTTGATGGCCAATGGGCGGGCGGCCGCTCTGCCGCCGCAGGACCATCTGGCGGGCGCGCCATTTCTCGCCGTCGCCGAAATCACGGGACGCGCCTCGCAGGCGCGCATTCTCGCCGCTTGCGCGCTTTCGGCCGAGGAGGTCGAGCAGATCGCCGCTCAGCGCCTGGAGACGCGCGACGAGACCCTGTTCGACGCGGCGAGCGCGAGCCTGCGGCGGCGACGCTTCCGCCGGCTGGGCGCGATCAGGCTCGGCGAACAAAATCTCACCGTCGAGCCGAATGCTCAGAGCGCCGCGATCCTCGCGCGCGGCGTCGCGACGGTCGGCGTCGATCGCCTGCCCTGGACGAGGGCGCAGATGCAGAAACGCGACCGCATCGCCTTCCTGCGCAAGAACGAGAGCGAAGAAAATTGGCCGGATGTGAGCGGGGAGGGGCTCGCGGCGAGCGTCGAAGACTGGCTCGCGCCGTTCATCGAAGGACGCGCGAGCCTCGCGGCGATCACGAGCGACGACCTCGACGCCGCGCTCGCGAGCCTTCTTTCCTATGAGCTGGCGCGGCGGCTGGAACAGGAGGCGCCGGCGTTTTTCGAAACGCCCGCCGGCTCGCGCATCGCGCTCGACTATTCGGCGGCGAACGGCCCGCTTCTCTCGGTGCGCGTGCAGGAGCTCTATGGGCTCGGCGTCCATCCGAATTTGGCGAAGGGGCGCGCGCCCCTGACGCTCGAGCTGCTGTCGCCGGCGCATCGGCCGATCCAGACGACGCGCGACCTCCCCGGCTTCTGGGCGGGGTCGTGGAACGAGGTGAAGCGCGAGATGAGGGGCCGCTACCCGCGCCATCTCTGGCCGGACGATCCCGCCAACGCCGCGCCGACGACGCGGGCGAAGCCGAGGGGCGC
>PQAN01000334.1 GCA_003105285.1 Methylocystaceae bacterium | reverse complement strand
CTGTTCGACATCTACCGCGTCATGCGTCCGGGCGAGCCGCCTACGATGGATACGGCGGAGGCGATGTTCTATTCGCTGTTCTTCGATCCCGAGCGCTATGACCTCTCGGCTGTCGGCCGCGTGAAAATGAACATGCGTCTCGACCTCGACGCGCCGGACACGATGCGCGTGCTGCGCAAGGACGACATCATCGCGGTGGTGCGTGCGCTCGTCGATCTGCGCGACGGCCGCGGCGAGATCGACGACATCGACCATCTCGGCAACCGCCGCGTCCGCAGCGTCGGCGAGTTGATGGAGAACCAGTATCGTCTCGGCCTCTTGCGCATGGAGCGCGCGATCAAGGAGCGTATGTCGTCGGTCGACATCGACACGGTGATGCCGCAGGACCTCATCAACGCCAAGCCGGCGGCGGCGGCGGTGCGCGAGTTCTTCGGCTCCTCGCAGCTCTCGCAGTTCATGGACCAGACCAATCCGCTGTCGGAGATCACCCACAAGCGCCGCCTGTCGGCGCTCGGACCGGGCGGTCTGACGCGCGAGCGCGCCGGCTTCGAGGTGCGCGACGTGCATCCGACGCATTACGGCCGCATCTGCCCGATCGAGACGCCGGAAGGTCCGAACATCGGCCTCATCAATTCGCTCGCGACCTTTGCGCGCGTCAATAAATACGGCTTCATCGAGGCGCCCTACCGCCGCGTGCGCGACGGCAAGGTGACGGGCGAGGTCGCTTATCTCTCGGCCATGGAAGAGCAGAAGTACCACGTCGCCCAGGCCAATGCGCCGGTCGACGCGGAGGGCAATCTCACCGAGGATCTGGTGCTGTGCCGCCATGCGGGCGATGTCGTGCTCGTCCCGCGCGAGCGCGTCGACGCGATGGACGTGTCGCCCAAGCAGCTCGTCTCGGTCGCCGCGGCGCTCATCCCGTTCCTCGAGCACGACGACGCCAACCGCGCGCTGATGGGCTCGAACATGCAGCGCCAGGCGGTGCCGCTGGTGCAGGCCGAGGCGCCGCTCGTCGGCACCGGCATGGAGCCGATCGTGGCGCGCGACTCCGGCGCCGCGATCGCCGCGCGGCGCACGGGCGTCGTCGACCAGATCGACGCCACCCGTGTCGTCATCCGCGCGACGGAAGAGCAGGACCCGGCCAAGCCCGGCGTCGACATCTACCGCCTGATGAAATATCAGCGCTCCAACCAGTCGACCTGCATCAACCAGAAGCCGCTGGTGAAGGTCGGCGACTTCGTGAACAAGGGCGACATCATCGCCGACGGTCCCTCGACGGACCTCGGCGATCTGGCGCTCGGGCGCAATGTGCTCGTCGCCTTCATGCCGTGGAACGGCTACAACTTCGAAGACTCGATCCTGCTCAACGAGCGCATCGTCAAGGACGATGTGTTCACTTCTATTCACATCGACGAATTCGAGGTGATGGCGCGCGACACCAAGCTCGGGCCAGAGGAGATCACCCGCGATATTCCGAACGTTTCGGAAGAGACGCTGAAGAATCTCGACGAGGCGGGCATCGTCTATATCGGCGCGGAAGTGCAGGCCGGCGATATTCTCGTCGGCAAGATCACGCCGAAGGGCGAGAGCCCGATGACGCCGGAAGAAAAGCTGCTGCGCGCCATCTTCGGCGAAAAGGCGTCGGACGTGCGCGACACGTCGCTGCGCGTGCCGCCGGGCGTGCAGGGCACCATCGTCGAAGTGCGCGTCTTCAACCGCCACGGCGTCGAGAAGGACGAGCGCGCGCAGGCGATCGAGCGCGAGGAAATCGAGCGTCTCGCCAAGGACCGCGACGACGAATTGGCGATCCTCGACCGCAACGTCTACGCCCGTCTTCAGGAGACGCTCATCGGCAAGACGGCGATCGCCGGGCCGAAGAGCTTCAAGAAGGATCAGGCGCTCAGCCAAGCGATCCTCGACGAATATCCGCGCTCGCAATGGTGGACCTTCGTCGTCGACGACGATCAGCTGATGGGCAGCATCGAGGCGGTGCGCAAGCAATATGACGAGTCGAAGAAGGGGCTCGAAAACCGCTTCCTCGACAAGGTCGAGAAGCTGCAGCGCGGCGACGAATTGCCGCCCGGCGTGATGAAGATGGTCAAGGTCTTCGTCGCGGTGAAGCGCAAGATCCAGCCCGGCGACAAAATGGCGGGACGCCACGGCAACAAGGGCGTCGTCTCGCGCATCGTGCCGCAGGAGGACATGCCGTTCCTCGAGGACGGCACGCCGGTCGACATCGTGCTGAACCCGCTCGGCGTGCCGAGCCGCATGAATGTCGGGCAGATTCTCGAGACGCATCTCGGCTGGGCCTGCGCCGGTCTCGGCAAGCAGGTGAGCGCCGCCGTCGACGCCTATGTCCGCTCGCGGGACACGAAGCCCCTGCGCCACACGCTGACCGAAATCTACGGCCCCAATGGGTCGCTCGAGGCGCTCGACGACGCGACCGTCGTCGAGGTCGGCAAAAATCTGCGGCGCGGCGTGCCGATCGCGACTCCGGTGTTCGACGGCGCGCGCGAGAAGGACATCGTGGAAATGCTGGGCAGGGCGGGGCTCTCCTCGTCCGGCCAAGTGACGTTGTTCGACGGGCGCACCGGCGAAGCCTTCGATCGTAAGGTGACGGTCGGCTACATCTATATGTTGAAGCTGCATCACCTCGTCGACGACAAGATCCATGCGCGCTCGATCGGCCCCTATTCGCTGGTCACGCAGCAGCCGCTCGGCGGCAAGGCGCAGTTCGGCGGACAGCGTTTCGGCGAAATGGAGGTCTGGGCGCTCGAGGCTTATGGCGCGGCCTATACGCTGCAGGAGATGCTCACCGTGAAGTCGGACGACGTCGCCGGCCGCACCAAGGTCTACGAGTCGATCGTGCGCGGCGACGACACTTTCGAGTCGGGCATTCCCGAGAGCTTCAACGTGCTCATCAAGGAGATGCGGTCGCTGGCGCTCAATGTGGAGCTCACGACCGCCGCTCCCGAGAGCGAGGAGCCGCCGGCCACCCCGGCCGAGGCGGCGGAGTGAAGTTGGACAGGAAATGAATCGGAGCGACTCCTTCTCCCGCTTGCGGGAGAAGGTGGCCCTCGCGTCAGCGAGGGTCGGATGAGGGCGGCGCCGCTTGCGCAAGCCGAGGGCCCTCACCCGACCCGGCTTCGCCGGGCCACCCTCTCCCGCAGGCGGGAGAGGGAACGCGCACGAGGAATACGACCAGACGGAAAGCATTGCGCCGTTCGCAAGCTTCTTCCGTTGGGTCTCTCTAGGAGAAGACCATGAATCAGCAAGAGGTCATGAATCTCTTCAATCCGGTCGTCCAGCCGCAGGCGTTCGACCAGATCCAGATTTCGATCGCCAGCCCCGAGAAGATTCTGTCCTGGTCGTTCGGCGAGATCAAAAAGCCGGAGACGATCAACTACCGCACCTTCAAGCCGGAGCGCGACGGTCTGTTCTGCGCGCGCATCTTCGGTCCGATCAAGGATTACGAGTGCTTGTGCGGCAAGTACAAGCGCATGAAATACAAGGGCGTCATCTGCGAGAAGTGCGGCGTCGAGGTGACGCTCGCGCGCGTTCGGCGCGACCGCATGGGCCATATCTCGCTCGCCGCGCCCGTCGCGCACATCTGGTTCCTGAAGTCGCTGCCCTCGCGCATCGGCCTTCTGCTCGACATGACGCTGAAGGACCTCGAGCGCATCCTCTATTTCGAATCCTATATCGTCATCGATCCGGGCCTGACGCCGCTGAAGGAGCGCCAGCTCCTTTCCGAGGACGAATATCTGCGCGCCCAGGACGAATATGGGCAGGATCACTTCACCGCCATGATCGGCGCCGAGGCGATCCGCAAGATTCTCGAGTCGATGGACCTCGAGGGCATCGCCGCGCGCCTGCGCCAGGAGATCGCCGAGGCGACGACCGAGCTGAAGCCGAAAAAGCTCGCCAAGCGCCTGAAGATCATCGAGGCGTTCATTCAGTCGGGCAATCGTCCCGAATGGATGATCCTGAAAGAGGTTCCGGTCATTCCGCCGGACTTGCGTCCGCTCGTGCCGCTCGACGGCGGCCGGTT
>PQAN01000333.1 GCA_003105285.1 Methylocystaceae bacterium | reverse complement strand
GCATGATATGCCCGGCGCGCATGATCGTTCCGGTGTTCGCCGGCGATTTTCGGCAGCTCGTTCTGGACTTCTCCTCGCCGGCCAAGATCGGCCTGACGGCGCTCGGCCTGACGCTCACCGGGCTCTTTCTCGCGGGCTCGTTCGTCAAGAAGCGTTTCTGGTGCTTTTTCTGCCCGATGAGCGCCTTCCACTATCTGCTGTCGAAGCCGGCCCTCTTTCGTCTCGTCAAGGACGGCGACAAGTGCACGCGCTGCGGCGACTGCTACACCGTGTGCGATCTGCAGATCAAGGAAATCGCCGACGATGTGAAAAATCGGGAAATCATGATGGATGACTGCATCGTCTGCCTGAAATGCGTCGCCGCCTGTCCGGAACGAGGAGCGCTCCAGGCGAAATTCGCAGGCCTCACCATTTTCGAATCGACGGAAGAAGGTTTCGTCCGGCGCATGGAAAAAGGAACCAGAACATGAATGTGCCGTTCAGGCCCGACAAGAGCGCTGCAACCGTGGCGATTCCTGTCTCGCAAGCGCCGACGCCTTCGACGGCGCGCGAGAAGGAGCCCTTGCCCTTCGGCAAGACGAAGCAGGCGCGCGAGGCCGAGAAAGTCCTCAATCACATCATCGACGATTTCGACGACAATCCGAGGTCGATGCAATATTTCTACGATTTGTTCCGGCGCGTCTACTGCCGCGGCGAATCGATCGCGTCCGAGGGCGTTCGCATCGGCACGACCTGCATTCAGGCRCCCGAAGAGCTGATCTATGCGCTCGGCGCGACGCCGGTGCGCCTGTGCAACGGCTCTTATCACTACGACCAGATCGGCGCCGAGTTCATGCCGTCGAAATCCTGCTCGCTCGTGAAGGCGACGCTCGGAATGCTGACGTCGGAGAATCCCGTGCCGCGCGTCGGCAAGCTCGACCTCGTCGTCAATCCGACGACGTGCGACCAGAAGAAGAAGGCGAGCTCCATGATGCAGGACATGGGGCACAAAGTGTTCGACCTCGAGCTGCCCAATGTGAAGGAGAGCGAGGCCTCGCGCGTCTACTGGCAGCGTTCGGTGCGCATGTTCGCCGAGGAGTTGCGCCGGGTGACGGGCAAGAAGCTCACCCGCAAGAATTTGAAGGCGGCGATGGCGCGCACGCAGCGCGCCGAGCGCGCCTTCCGCGTCATGGACGGCTTCCGCAAGGCTTCGCCGTCGATCTTCCTCGGCAAGGACGCCTTTCTCGTCGTCAACGCCTATTTCTTCGACGACCTCGACAAATGGTGCGAGGCGGTCGAGACGCTGAACGAGGAGCTGCAGGCGCGTTATGACAACGCCGTGCGCGCGGCGCAGAAAAAGGCGCCGCGCATCGTCTTTACCGGCTCGCCGCCGATCTTCCCAAATCTCAAGCTGCCGCTGCTCATCGAGCGCGCCGGCGGCGTCGTCGTCTCCGACGAGACCTGCTCGGCCAATCGTATGCTCTACGATATGACGGCCGTCGACGAGTGGCTCGTCAACGACATGGTCGACAGCCTGGCGGACAAATATCTGAAGCCCTGCACCTGCCCGATCTTCACGAAGAACGACGACCGCCGCCGGCGGCTGCTCGAACTCGTCAAGAAATTCCAGGCCGACGGCGTCGTCTATCAGGCTTTCGCCGGGTGCCAGGTCTACGAGATGGAGCAGCGCAGCGTCGCCAAGACGCTCGACGAGAACGGCATACCGATGCTGTACGTCGAAACGGATTACAGCCCCGACGACGAGGGACAGCTTTCGACGCGAATCGAAGCCTTTCTCGAGTCGATAAAGACGAGAAAGAGGATGCGGCAATGAATTATTTCGCGGGACTGGATATCGGATCGACCGCCATCAAGGTCGCCGTCGTCGACGAGGACGGGAAGCTCGCCGGCGAGCATGTGACGGCGACGGGCAGCCTCTTCTACAAGAACGCCAAGGAAGCGTTCGAGACGCTGTTGAGCGGAATGGGGCTCGGCCGCGAACGGGTGCGTTATCTGATCGCAACCGGCTACGGCCGCAAGCTGTACAAGGACGCGGACGACTCGATCAGCGAGATCACCGCCAACGGCATCGGCGCGCACGAAGTCGGAAAGGCTTTCGGCGGCGTCGGCACGATCATCAATATCGGCGGACAGGATTCCAAGGCTATCCGCATCGACAGCCATGGCGGCGTGACGCATTTCGTCATGAACGACAAATGCGCGGCCGGCACCGGCCGTTTCCTCGATGTCGCGGCGCGCAATCTCGAGATCGGCCTCGACGAGCTCGGCGATTACCACTTCAGCGCGACCGCCGGTCCGCTGGACATCAACAGCACCTGCACCGTGTTCGCGGAATCGGAGATCATCGGTCTTCTGGCCAACGGGCACGGCAAGGGCGAGATCATTTCCGGCATCCATAATTCCATCGCGAGACGCACCGTGCGGCTCGCGAAGAAGGTGGGGCTCGAGGATCGCGTCTATTTCGATGGCGGACCGGCCTTGAACAAAGGTCTCGTCGCGGCGATCGAGGAGGAGCTCGGACGCGAGTTGGTCGTGCCGGAACATCCGCAGACGACCACGGCCTTCGGCGCGGCGATCCTCGCGCGCAGCGAGTTCCTGGCCGAAGATCGGGAGCGTCTGGCGGAAAGGGCGGAAGAGCAGGCTCGAGCGGCGTTGGCGGAAGCGGCGAAATCTGCGGCTTGCGGTCCCCACTGCGGCGTCGGCGAGCGCGGCGTCCATGCCGGCTGAGGCGGCGGGCTTTACGCCGGTCGTCATCGGCCTTCCGATGGCGGCCGGTCTCGGCCTGATGTTCGGCATGGGGCCCTGCCTCATCAGTTGCCTGCCGTTTCTCGGGCCGGTGTTCCTATGTTCGGACGGCGGCTCGAAGCGATCTCTCGCGCTTATCGCTCCGCATGCGTCCGGGCGCCTGTGCGGTTATGCGGGTCTCGCGGCGTTCGCCGGCTTTCTGGGCGATTATGCGAGCGGCATGTTCGGCGCGCCGATCGTCAATACGGTTCTCGGCTCTTCGACTCTCCTCGTCGGTCTGGCGATCCTGCTGATGTGGCGACTGCGGAGACAAGCGGGCTGCGGCGTTCGTCATTGCGCCGAGAGCTGGGAGCACAACGCCGCCCGCCAGTTCATGCCCACAGGGTTGTTTCTGATGGGGCTCGGCATGGCCTTCACGCCCTGCGCGCCGATGACGGTGGTGCTGTTCTCGGCGGCGACATCCGCGAGCTGGAAAGCGGGCCTGGCTCTCGGCGTCTGCTTCGGCGCGGGAGCGATCGCCGTGCCGTCGCTCGTCTATGGCGTCGGATTCGCTTATTTCGCGCAGCGGCTGCGCGTCCGCCTCGGTCGCTGGCTCGGCCGCATCGAGGTCTTGAGCGGACTGCTGCTGACGGGGATCGGCCTCGTCACGCTGTTTCGCTGACGCGTGTTACAGCAAATCGGCGCCGCTCCTTCATCGGAAGGAGCGGCGCCCGAGACAAAGTTCCATTGGACCTCCGCGATAAGAAGTCGTTTCGGGAGACATGCGGCATGACACAAGAAATCTTGGTTGCGAGCAGCGCTACTCGTTCGCAGACGCGCTCGTGGCGGGTCCGCGGTCGGGTCGTTTGGCTTGCGGTCCATCGCTGGGTCGGACTCGTGCTCGGCGCGATATTCGTCGTCATCGGCCTGACAGGAGCCATTCTGGCGTTTCGGCAGCCGCTCGACGAGGCGATCAATTCCAGCGCCGTGCGCGTCGAGCCGCCGAAAGACGGCGCGTCGCGCGCGTCTCTCGATGAAATCTTCCGGGCCGCCAAGGCGAAAATGCCCCGCGACGCAGTCGCCACCTTTCTCTCGATGCCGCGTCATCCCGGCGCGGCCGTCGCGATTTCCTATCGAACCTTCGACGACGAGGGCGCGGCGACATCGCGCAAGATTTATGTCGATCCTTATCGCGCCGTCGTCACTGGCGATGAGCTCATAAAGGTCGGCGACGACGAGATCCGTCAGGCGCCGACCAACTCGCTGTTGAGCCTGCACCGTTCTCTCTGGCTCGGCTCGAACTATTCCTATCTCGTCGGAACGGCGGCGATATTGCTTCTGCTGTCGATGATTTTCGGCGTGGTCCTGTGGTGGCCGCGTCCCGGTCAATGGAGCCTCGCCTTCAAGATCAAGCCGGGCGCGAGCGCCGAGCGACGCATATTCGATCTGCATCGCGTGTTCGGCGCGGCGTTCGTCGGCATTCTCTGCATGTCGCTGTTCACGGGAGCCTATATGACGTTCCGATCGACCGTGCGCGACGCCGTGAGGCTTTTCTCGCCCGTTCGCGAGGCGCCGCACCTCGTCTCGACTCCGATCATAGGCAAGGAGCCGATCGGTCTCGACGATGCGGCGCGCATCGCCGGGGCGGTCTTCCCCAACGGCAAGCTCATATCCATCAGCCTTCCGACCGGCGACAGAGGCGTCTATGTCGCCGGCGAGCGCACCGATGACGAGCCGAGCCGAACTTTTTCGCGAAACCGGGTGACGATCGATCGATACAGCGGCGAGACGCTCTATGTGGAGGATCGCGCGACTTACAGCGCCGGCGAGAGATTCCTCGAGTGGCTGCGTCCGCTGCATACGGGCGAGGCCTTCGGCAACGTCGGCCGCACGATCATTCTCGCGACCGGCCTGATGACGGCCTTTCTCTACGTCACAGGCTTCGTTCGCTGGCGTCAGCGGCGGCGCAATCTCGCGGCGCCTTCGCGGCGACAGGCGTGAAACCGGTCTTTATCGAAACCACCGGGCGCTCGATATTCAGACCGGCCGCCGTCGTGCGGCCGGCACGATCCGGGAGAGAAAGCCGAGCGCGGCGGCGGCTGAAATGATCGCGCCGATGAGGAGCGCTTCATCGCTCCGTTCGCCTCGGGCTTGCTGCGCTTGCTCCTGCATTTCGTAACCCTGCACGCTCTCCTGTCGCGCCGATTTCGGCTCCGACGCCGCCTGCTGCCGCCGTAACTCTTCCAGGGAGGGGGCCGGAGCAGGAGAAGAGGACGCGGCCGGAGCGGCGCTCTGCGGAGGCTGCTGCGCGGCCGGCTCCGGCGCGGGACGCGCGCTCGCCTCGACATTGGCGGCGATCGCCACGACGGAGGGCGCGGGCTGCTTCCTCGCGTCGCTCATGACGCGCTCGTCCTCCGCCGCCGCCAGCGCGATGATCTCCGGAGACGAACAGGTCAGGGGCGTGCAGGCGACGCCGGCTTCGGCGATCACTTCGTGATTGGCCTTCTGCAGAGCGTCGGCGGTCTCCGGCGACGCCTTCCAATAACCTTTCTCGATCGCCACCAACATGCGGTCGATGATCGCCTGATAAGCGAGAAGATTGCCGGCCGCCCGGAACTTTTCCTTGACGTCGAGATGGTCGCGGTCGGCGATCCAGGTCTCGTACATCTCCTGCCATTTGGCGTCGCCGATCGATTCGGGCGTGAGCACTTGCCAGCCCCACAGATTCTCGACGACTTGATTGACGAACCGGGCGCCGGCGTAGCCCTCCTTCATCATCGCCTCGATCCACTTGGGATTGAGATAGCGCGAACGCATCTCGCGGCCGATATAACGCTCCAGCGTGACCGTCACGGCCTTGTTCGGAGTCGCCATGTCGGCGATGAACACTTCCGGCGTCGCGCCGTTGACGGCGCGCACGGCCATGGCCGCGCCGCCGAGATATTGGAACATGTCGTCATTGTCGAGCGTCCCATAGACGTTGGACGAAACGCTGTGAATGACCCCCTGCACCTTGGCGAGGCTGCGTTTCAGCAAGTCGACGCCGAGGTTGGGACGATCGGAGACATCCTCGCCCCACAGGCCCTGGCCGAAGGCATAGTGGAGGCGATTGAAGAAGACGCCGGAGGCCTTGTCGTCTGCGTCCTTGCGATCGCCATAGGTGTTCGAGGCGGCGGTCACCTTGTCGAGATTCGCGCCATAAGCGCCGGTAGGCTCCGTGAACATGCGGACTCTCGCGAGCTGCTCGGCGCGTTTCTCGGTCAAGCCTTCGCGGACCAGCTCCGCTTTCGTCTCGGCGACGGCTCTGTACATGGGATTGTCGGGCTCGTTCTGGTTCTGCGCGAGCGTCACGGCTTCGTCGAGCCGCTGCATCGTCTGCGAGAACAGATCGCGGTAGAGCCCCGTCGGCAACATCGTCACATCGACGCGCGGACGGCCGAGCTCCTCCCGCGAAATGACGTCCAGACCCGTCAGACGGCCGCGTCCGTCCCAGACGGGACGCACGCCCATCAGCGCGAGGATCTGCGCCTCCATCGCCCCGTCGTGGCGATTCGTCTCGACCGCCCAGAGGTTGAACGCGAGCTTCGTCGGCCACTCGCCTTTGCGCGCCTTGAAGTTCGCCACGAAATCGTCGGCGAGCTTCTTCCCGACCGTCCAGGCGGCGGGGCTCGGCACGCGGCCGGGATCGAAGCCGTAGAAATTTCGGCCGGTCGGCAGAGACGCGGGATTGCGCACGGGATCGTTTCCCGGCCCGGCCGGCACATAACCGCCGCGCAACCCGAGAGAGAAGGCGTCGAGTTCGTTCGTCGCGCTCTTCTCGATCAAATCGACGAGTTCGCCGGCGCGCTTCGCCCGCTCGGCTTCGGACAGGCCCGTATCGACTGCGAGAATGGCGTCCGCGGTCGCGGCGCGGTAGCGAGGCTCCGGCGCCGCGCCGAACGTATGCAGTCCGAAAGGCGTCGACTTGTCGCCGATCTCCTCGAGATATTCTTCGAGTCGCTCGATGTCATCGCTCGACGCCAGTTTTTCGAGGCCGAGGTCCTTCATGACCCCATAGGTCTCGCACTTCTTCTGCGCCTCGGCGCGCACGGCGTCGGCGACTTCCGGGCCCTTGTCCAAGGCCAGCTTGTAGTCGGACACGAGCTGCTTCAATTCGCGCAGTTGCGGATTGAGCGACGCCTTGTCGAGCGGGGGCGTCATATGGCTGATGACAGCCGCCATGCCGCGCCGCTTGGCCTGCATTCCCTCGCCGACATCGTCCACGATATACGGATAGATCTGCGGCGTCGCGCCCGCGAAAATTTCGCTGGGATCGGCGGCGGTGAAACCGACCTCCTTGCCGGAGTGCCATTCGTAGGTCGCGTGCGTCCCCACATGGACCATGGCGTGCACGTCGGCGCTCTTCTGCAGCCACAGATAATAGGCGAGATATTGGTGGTGCGGCGGCAGCGTCACGTCATGATAGACTTTTTCGGCGTCCTGGTCCCAGCCTCGCGTGGGCTCCGGAGAGAAGATCACATTGCCGAAACGCAGGGTCGGAAAGACGAAATAGGGCTCCCCCTTCTCGTCCCGCCATGACATGACGCGCGCTTCTTCCGGCTCCCCCCATTTGTCTATCATGGCGCGGCGCGTCGGCGCGGGAATCTCGTTCAGCCATTTCTTATAGGTCTCGACCGGCAGGAGCGATACGGAATGGTCGGCGAGGCCCCGCCGGACGCGCTCTTCGAGCGCTCCCGGCGTCCAACTGTTGATGTTGCCGCCGCGTTCGAGGACGAGCGTCGCGAATTCTTCTTCCGTGTTCGGGGCGCCGCTCACGTCATATCCGTCCGCCCTGAGGCGCTGCAGGATGTTCCACAGCGACTTCGGCATGACGTTGAGATAGGACGCGCCGATATTCTCCTTTCCGGGAGGAAAATTGTAATAGAGAATGGCGATGCGTTTGTCCTTCGCGGGCGTCGCGCGCAGCGCGACGAGCCGGCTCAGCCGTTCGGCCGCGCGTTCGATGCGTTCGGAAATGGGCGCGTCCCTCACACCTTCCAGCCGCGTCGCCGCGTCGACGAAGGGCTCCTTGGAGGCGATGACGGTCGGCGCGACCAGTCCGCCGAGTTCGGCGTAAGAGACCTGCCAACTGCGCTCCATCACGTCGAGGCCGATCTTGGACGCCTCCCATTGCTCCCGCGTCTGGTTGCTCAGCGTGATGAGGTTGATCGCCGGCGCATTCGCTTCGCGCATCAGCTCGACGGTGGAGTCCGGATTGACTCCGAATTTCATTCCGAGTCCGCCGATCGCGGAAAGGACGGGCTTCCTATCCTCGTCGAAGGCGAATCTCCGCAACGCCCCGTCGTTCGGATATCCGTAGAAAGGCATGACGTTCAGGCCGCGACGCTCGAGCGCCGCCGCGAGCGCCGCGACGATCCCCGTTTCTCCCGTCACCGCATGGTTGCGATAGAAGATCAGGCCGACCCAGGGCTTTCCGGGCCGGTATCGCGGATAATTGTCGCGGTATTCTTCGAAGGACGAGGATAGGCGTCCGCTCTCGGGCTCGAGAGCGGCAAATTCCGGAAAGGCTTTCGGAGGCGGGGCGTTCGTGGCGATTCCCGCCACGGAGGCGAGCGCGACGCGCACCATCGCTTCGATATTGGCCGCTCCGCCCGCCGCGAAATAGGCGGCGAGCGTCTCGTCGCGCTTGTAACCGAGCGCCGCGATCTGGTCGTCCCAGCTCGTGCCGACGGCGAAAGCCGTTCCGCCGCCCTCGGCGATGCCGGCGATCTCGGGCGCGACGGCCTGCGCCAGCGCCGAACCCATGGAGTTGAGCAGCACGATCTTCGATCTGCGCAACGGCGCGAGATCGCGCTGCGCGAGCTCCTGCGTCGTCATGGCGCCGATCGGATAGACATGGAAGGAGACGCGGGCCAACGCCTGGTCGGCCCGCAGCCTGCGCACGGCTTCGATCGTCGAGGCCGAGCTGGTGTCGCCGAGCAGCAACGACACGTCGACGCGCGGGCTTTCGGCGCGCGCCGACACGAACGCGCTCGCAATCGAGAGGGTCGCGACGACCCAGAGACGCCTAATCCGGAACATAGACGATCCGCCCATCCTTGAGGCGGTAGGCGGCGCCGAGACGCTCCCCCTCCCCGCCGAGTTTCTTGTCGGTGACTTTTTGAACCTTGATCTGCTCGCCCTTGCGGGTGATCACTTCGAGCGCGCCGTCGGAACTCTTGCGCGTCATCGTGACTTCCGCGTTGGGGTCCAGCAGATCCATCATGTTGTAGGCCATGAACAATGCGATCATCATCGACACGATGAACACGATGCTGGCGTCGAACAGATTGGCGACGCCGGCGATCGGATCTTCGAGCGGCGCGTCGCCATCAAGCCGCCGTCGGCGTCGCAGATAGCGCATCGATGTTCTCCTCTGCGACCGAGCGGTCGTCGACCGCATTGTCGCGCGCGCCGATCTCGGTCATGAACTCCATTTCGCGAATTTCGGCGCGCGACCAGTTCTCCCGCGCCATGGCGATGAGATAGGCGACGACGCCGCAGGCGAGCCCGGCCACCGTCGCGGTGAAGGCCGTCACCATGCTGCCCGCCATCTTCGGAATATTGCCCTCGGCGAGCGAGGCGAGCGACACGCCCATCGGAATCAACGTTCCCATCAGCCCGAGCGCGGGACCGACCTTGATGACGAAGCGAACGCGGTCGAGCCGTTGCCCGGCTTCGAGCTCCGCCGCCTGCAGCAGTCGCTCGAGCCGCGCGTCCAGGTAACCTCCACCTTCGTCGAGCGCCTCGTTCAAGCGAAGGCGATAGGCCGCGAGCGCCGGCGAACCGCGCCGGACGCGCAGCAGGGCGTCTCCGGCGAGCGCGCCGAGAAGCCAGAGCGTATAGAGGCAGAGGGCTGAAACTCCGGCGATCACCGGGAGGTAGAGACCCGAGGAGATCACATAGAGAAATCGTTCGATCGTTTGGATGAAACTCATGTTCTTCGATCCATGACGCATGTGGAGAGGCGCCGGCGAGCACGGCCTCGCACGACTCACGCTGCCGCCGCAGACTTGCAGCGGGCGCGCTTTTCGATTTCGGCGAAAGCGACTATCGAGCGATGCGAAAGAAAACGGCCGCGGGCTCGCGGCGCGTCACTCCGTCAAACGAGGCGCGGAGGGCCGCGCGACGACCTGGAGCGCGCGAGGTCGAAGCGACGTGGGGCGGCGTCGCCGGAGACGAACCATGTCGGCGGCTCGTCGGATTTCGGAGAGAGGATCAGGGCGAGTTTCGCCAACGACGCCGCTGCGTCGAACTCGGCGAGGCGATCGCCGAAAGCGCAGACGAGGCAGTCGCATCGATCGCCTCGCGGGGCCGAAGGCGCGCCGCCGTCGGACGGCGTTTCGCGGCACATTTCGCTCGAAGAAGAACCGACGAGCGCCGAATGCTCGCTCGACGGATGTGAAAAAGCGGCGGTCCGCAGAACGAAAAGGCAGACGAGCGCGACTACGAACAGCGCGCCCGACCGATATCGCCTATTTCGATATTTCTGCATGTCACTATTTAGCAGCCGAAGCAAGGCCGTTGTCAATCGCGGATGCGCGGAATGAGCCGAGCGAAGCTGTCGACGAGCCGCCATCCGGACAAAACGCGAATCGACCGGCGAGTCCGCGGGCCGCTACTCTTCGGTCGTCTCCGTGTCGGCGAGCGGCAGCGTGAACATGAACTTCGCCCCTCCGCCCGGATTGGGCTCGGCCCAGATCCTTCCGTAATGCGCCTCGACGATCGAGCGCGAGATCGACAGTCCGACGCCCAAACCCTCGGATTTCGTGGAGGTGAACGGCACGAACAGATCGGCCGCCATTCCGTCGGTGAAGCCCCGGCCGGTATCGGCGATGTCGGTCTGGATGACTCCGTCGTCGACCGAGGTCGAGATGATCAATTTGCGCACGCTCGACGCGCTCATCGCCTCCTTCGCGTTGCGGATCAGATTGACCAGCGCCTGCTGAATTTGAACCTTGTCCACGAGAACGCCGTCTTTCGGCGCATTCAGTTGCAGCACGACTTCGATCTTCGCATTCGGGGCGTCGGCGAGCGCGAGCTCACAGGCGCGTCCGATCAGCTCATGCAGATTCTGCATGGTCTTGTCGGCTTCGCCGCGGGCGATGAACTCGCGCAGATGGCCGACGATGCGGCCCGCCTGCAACGTCTGTTCGGCCGCGTGCCCCAAGGCTTCGCCGAGTTCCGGCAGTTGCTCCGCCTTGCCGTTGAGAATGCGGCGCGCGGCGTTCAGATAGGTCGTGGCGGCGGCGAGCGGCTGATTGATCTCATGCGCGAGCGCGGTCGCCATTTCCGCCATGGAGGCGAGCCGATTGGCGTGCAGCCTCTGGAGGCGCGCCTCGAATCGGCGCTTCTCGCTCAGATCGCGCAGGAAGCCGATGAACAGCCGCTCGCCGTCGTGGCGGATTTCGGAGACCATCAATTCCACCGGGAACAAGGCGCCGCCCTTGCGGCGCGCTTCGACCTCGCGATTGACGCCGATGATCTTCGCCTGCCCTGTCTGCAGATATTTCTCTATGTAGCCTTCGTGCCGCGATCGATAGGGCTCCGGCATGAGCATGCGCACGTCCTTGCCGACGAGCTCGTCCGGCGCATAGCCGAACATCTTCGTCGTCGCCTTGTTGAGCGACTGAACGGCTCCGGAGGCGTCGATGGTGACGATCGCGTCGGCGACGCCGTCGAAGACCGCACGGATGCGCGCTTCGCTGTCGCGCAGCGCATCTTCGGAACGTCGCCGCTCGCTGATGTCGACCAGAGTGACGACGACGCCGTCGATCTTGTTCTCCACGGTGCGGTAGGGCCTGACGCGCATCAGATACCAACTGCCGTTGCGGCTGCGCACTTCGCGCTCGCTCGAGGCGAGACGATGGAGAACGGTGCGGGCGTCCTCGGCCAGCCCGTCGTAATCGAGACTATGAGTAAAGTCGGTGATCGACCGGCCTTCGTCCCCTTCCGCGATATTGAACAGATCGGTGATGCGCGGCGTGAAACGCTTGATGCGCAGATGCGTGTCGAGGAACAGAATGCCGACGTCGGTCGCGGCCATCAGGTTCTGAATGTCGCTGTGGGCGCGGGAGACGCTTTCGAGCTTGATCTTCAGCTCGCTGTTGACGGTCTGCAGCTCCTCGTTGATCGACTGCAGCTCCTCCTTGCTCGTCTCCAGCTCTTCGGCCGTCGAGCGATATTCCTCGTTGATCGACTGCAGCTCTTCATTGGCCGCGCGCAACTCCTCGTTCGCGCCCTCATATTCCTCGCGCGACGTGCGCAGTTGCGACTGCGTGAACTGGATCTCTCGCTGAAGCTCGCGAATCTGCTCTTCCGCGGGCCGTCCCTCGATGTCGCTCGTCCCTTCCAGATCGCCTCCGAGCGCCTCGCCCTCGAAGAAAAAGACGAGCGCCAGCCGGCTCGCGTGAGGGTCGCTGCCGATCGGCCTGACCTGCAGATAGACTCGGCGTTGAACACCGTCGAACCGGACCGCGATCGGCGCGCTGAGACTGGGCTCCCCGCGAGCGAAGGCCCGGTGAAGCGCGGCGCGCAGGTCGAAGCGCAGCTCCTCGCGCGCGAGCTCTGTGATGTCGTTCGACAGGGTGCCGCCCGAGGGCTGCAGATATCGTCCCGCCGACTCCGACAGATGCAGGACCCGGTACGACTCGTCGACGACGGCGCTCGGCGGGGCGGCGCGCTCCAGGGCTTCGCGGTGGATCGCGGCCTCGCTCGGCGCGCGGAACGTCGTGTGAGACCTGCTCGGCAGCAGTTCCGGCGCGCCTATGGCCGCGAGCGTCTGCACCTCGCGCGCGCCGTTCGTCGAGGAGGGCGCGCGCTGGTAGATGCGCGCGTCCCGATCGATGACGCGGAACAGGCCGACCGGACTGTCGGCGCTTTCCGAGGAGCCGAGGAAAAGATAGCCGCCCGGCCGCAGAGCGAAGTGGAAGGTGACGCAGACTTGTTGCTGCAGCTCCCTGTCGAGATAGATCAGCAGATTGCGGCAGGAGATGAGATCGACCCGCGAGAATGGCGGGTCCTTCAGCAGGCTGTGCTTGGCGAACAGGACGACGTCGCGCAGCTCCCGCCTCACGCGGTAGTGATCGTTTTCGCGCGTGAAGAACCGGCGCAATCGCTCCTCGGTCATATCGGCTTCGATCGCCAGCGGATAACGTCCTTCGCGCGCTCCGGCCAAGGCGGCGGCGTCGATATCGGAGGCGAAGACTTGAATCTCGGGACGCAGGTCGCGGCGATCCGCCTCCTCGAGGAGCAGCATCGCGATCGAATAGGCCTCTTCTCCCGTCGCGCAGCCCGGCACCCAGACGCGAATCGCGTCGCTCACGCTCTTGTCGTCGAACAGCGTGTGAATAGCCAGATCGATCAGCCTCTTGAAGGCGTTGGAGTCTCGAAAGAACGTCGTCACCGAGATCAACAGATCGGCGAACAACGCCTGCGCTTCGTCCACATTCTCGCGCAGAACCGCCAAATATTCCGGCAATGTCGCCGTGCGCCGCACTTGCATGCGCCGCGCGATGCGGCGGCGGACGGTGGACTTCTTGTATTTCGAAAAATCATGTCCGGTGCGCACGCGCAGATAGGAGAGAATGCGCTGCATCGCATCTTCGTCCGATCCGACGAGCGTCTCCGTCGTCGGAACCCGGTTCCTGTTGGCGATGAGCTCCGGCAATCGCGCGGCGATCTCGCGCACCGGCAGAACGAAATCGGCGAGGCCCGTCTCGATTGCGCTGCGCGGCATGGAGTTGTATTCGGCCTCGTCGGGATGCTGCACGAGAATGATGCCGCCGGCCTCTTTCACCGCCTTGATGCCGACGGCTCCATCCGACCCCGCGCCGGAAAGGATGACGGCGAAGTCGTCGTGGCGTTGCGCGGCGAGCGATCGAAAGAACAGATCGATCGGCGCGCGCTGCCAGCGCGGCTCCTCGAACTCGACGATCGACAAATGTTGATCGGCGATCAGCAACTGCCGGTTGGGCGGGATGACATAGACGTGTCTCGGTTCGAGCTTGATGCGGCCGCTCACCTGAGTCACCGGCATGTCGGTTCGCGCCGCCAATATGGCCGGCAGCTCGCTCTGATGCGCGGGATCGAGATGCAGGACGACGACGAACGCGGCCTCGGCGTTCTCCGGCAGGCTGCTGAAGAACTCCTGAAGCGCTCGCACGCCGCCCGCCGAGGTTCCTATGCCGACGGTCGGGAAGGGCTTCGGGACGGAGTCCGAGTCGGGCCTGGAACTCGATTGATCGTCGCCGCTCATTCAAGTCCTCTTCGATCTCGAGAGCGAGACGGCTTCACCCGGGCAGTATCTGTCTGGGCGTCCCGGCGAGGCGATCTCGGATGGAGAATAGCAGATAGGGCGGAAGATTCTCATCTTTTCCCGACATGGGTGGTCACGACGGCGCGTAAATGTGTGAGGGGGATTTGTAAAATATCGATGACCAGGCTCCGCCTTTGCGAGAGGGAGACGGCGCGTTGCGCCGGGGGCGCGTCCTCCGATCGTCCTTTCGGCGAGCGGCGGCGCTATTGTAAGCGGCCGGAACCACGCCTATACTATGTGCAAATCATCGGCGGTCGCACGGAAGTCCGCGAGCCGAGACTTGCGGTTCGTTCACGAGACGTCTTCTGGAGGACGCCTCGGGGCCGTCTGGTTCCCCTGGTCGACGACTCCGCAGGGTGATTTGTGAGACGGAGTATTCGTTGGACCGAGTGTGGGCGCCATTTTGAGCGACATGTCTGATTACTATTCAGTGATGTTGCGAGCGGTGAACGGTCTGCCGCTGCCGACCTCCGCAGCGCGTCAAGAGGCCTACCAGCGCGCGCGCTACGCGCTGCTCAACCAGCTGCGAAACACTCAGCCGCCCGTGCCGGAGGCCAATATCGCGGCCGAGCGGCGCGCGTTGGACGAAGCGATCGCTCTCGTCGAGGCGCAATTCGACGCCAAGCCTCCCGAAGCGGCGGCAAAGGCGTCGCCTGTCGCGCCCAAGCGCCGGAGCTTTGCCGGCGTCCTGCTCACCATGGTCGTCGCCGCGGTGATCGGCTTCGAGATTCACGCCAACCTGCCCCTCATCCTTCGGCTGGCGGACTCGCTTCGCACGCAGGCTTTCACCAAGCTGGAAACATTCAGGGACGCCGATCGCGGCGTCTCGCCACGCCTTCCGAACGGCGCGGGCTCAGGACGCGAGAGCGACCCGAGAAACGCCGCCGGAACGTCCGACGGAGCCGTGGGCGCGATAAACGCGCCCGATCGCGCATCGAGCGTTCCGCCGACCGGCCAGATCGACTCGGGAGCCGGCGCTCTTTCATCGGAACCGGACGAAGCGGCGAGGAGCCGGACGTCCGAGTGGCCTCGGACGCAGACATACGTGAAGCCGGAAACGCCGCCCGAAGACGCCGAGCAAAGTGTTTCGGCCCAGCCGGGGAGCGGCGCCGATCCGGAATGTGGCACCGATCCGCAATGCGCTCTCGAGACGGCTCTTAGAGCTGCTGGCTCGACGACCGGCCGCGCGCCGGGCGCTTCGGCAGGAGATCAGGTCGCCCCGGAACACAGCGCCGCTCCGTTGGAGCCGGCCAAAGGGGCGGCGGTTCAACCGTCGGAATCGGCCGGGGCGCAGGCCTATGCGACGCCAGAAGCGCCTCTCGACGGAACCGAACGAGGCGGCCCGGCTCAGCAATCCCAAGCCGCGAAGGCCCCCGGCGAGAAAGCGAAGCCGAAGAAAAAGCCGCCTCTGCCCCCGCGAAGGGAAGATCCTCTCCCCGCTCCCGCCGAGCCGTCGCTGCTGGACGCGATCTTGCGCGGCTTTCGAGGCGGCGAATCCCAATAGAGCGTTTCCATCCGAAGGGGTGCGGCTCGCGGCCCGAGGAGCAAAATCTCGTCGAGCGGAGAGATCGGTCCGCCCGATCGTCCGGCGATGAAGCATGACAAAGCCATAGGGATAGAGGAAATAGGACGAACGATGCGCCCTTTCGTCCTCGATCCGCTGTTCGGCCGCGCCAGCGCCCTGCCCGGCGTCGGTCCGAAGACCGCCAAGCTGTTCGACCGGCTCCTCGCCAAGCCCGGCGCGGAGACGCGCATCGTCGATTTGTTGTTCCATCTGCCGATCAATATCGTCGACCGCAGCAATCGCCCGACGATCGCGCAAGCTCCTTATGATCAGATCGTCGTGCTGAAGGTGCGCGTCGCCGAGCACCGCAAGCCGCAGGGACGCTATGCGAAAGCGCCTTACAAAGTCCTGGTGGAGGACGACACCGGCGACGCCGAGCTGGTGTTTTTCCTCGCCAATTCGGATTGGATCGAGCGCAGCCTGCCGATCGGCGCGACGCGCTGGGTGTCCGGACGGCTCGAGCTCTATGACGGCCGGCGGCAGATCGTGCATCCGGACCGCGTGCTCGATGAAGCCGGAATCGCCAAATTGCCGCCGGCCGAGGCGGTGCACGGGCTGACCGAAGGGCTGCAGGAGCGCTTCGTCCAGCGCGCCGTCGAGGGCGCGCTCGCCAAGCTCCCGCGCCTGCCGGAATGGCACGACCCTTCCGTGCTCGCCGCCAACGGCCTGCCGGATTTCGCCACGGCCCTGCATAGGGCGCATCACCCCGAGTCGCTCGCCGACGTCGCTCCCGCCGGCAAGGCGCGCCAGAGGCTCGCGCTCGACGAGCTCTTGGCGCAGCAATTGGCGCTGCGCCTCGTCCGCTCCAGAATGCGCCGCGCGCCGGGCCGCGAGAACAAAGGCGACGGCCGCCTCGCGCGACGGATCGAGGCGGCGCTTCCCTTCGCCCTGACAGGCGCGCAACAGCGCGCGCTCGAGGAGATCCGCGCCGATCTCGCCTCGCCGAAGCGCATGCTGCGGCTCGTGCAGGGCGATGTCGGCTCGGGCAAGACCATCGTCGCTCTGCTCGCCATGGCGAGCGTCGTCGAATGCGGACGGCAGGCGGCGCTGATGGCGCCGACGGAGATCCTCGCCCGCCAGCATTTCGAGCGCCTCCAGCCGCTCGCCGAAGGCGCCGGCATGAGCATCGTGCTGCTCACCGGACGCGCGAAGCCCTCCGAGCGCGCCCGTCTGCGTCAGACGATCGCCGACGGCGGCGTCGACATCGTCGTCGGCACGCATGCGCTCGTGCAGAGCGATCTCGCCTTTCACGATCTCGGCCTCGCCGTCGTCGACGAGCAGCATCGCTTCGGCGTGCAGCAGCGCTTGGCGCTCGGCGCGAAGGGCGAGGCCGCCGACGTGCTGGTGATGACCGCGACGCCCATTCCGCGCTCGCTGGTGCTCACTTATTTCGGCGACATGGACTCGTCCATCCTCGACGAAAAGCCGCCGGGACGCACGCCGATCGACACGCGCGCGCTGCCGCTCTCGCGCATCGGCCAGGTCGTCGACGGCGTTCGCCGCGCGCTCGCGACCGGCGCGCGCGTCTATTGGGTCTGCCCGCTCGTCGAGGAGAACGAGGATCTGGACCTCGCGGCGGCGCAGGAGCGCCACGAGGATCTGACCAGAATTTTCGGCGATGTCGTCGGGCTCGTCCACGGCCGTATGAAAGGCGCCGACAAGGATGCCGCCATGGAGGCGTTCCAGGCCGGCCGAACGCGCATTCTCGTCGCGACGACGGTGATCGAGGTGGGCGTCGACGTGCCGGAGGCGACCGTCATGGTCATCGAGCACGCCGAGCGCTTCGGCCTCGCGCAATTGCATCAGCTGCGCGGCCGCGTCGGACGAGGCTCGGAAAAATCATCCTGCCTGCTGCTCTACAAGGGTCCGCTCGGCGAGGCCGCCAAGGCGCGCCTCGTCACATTGCGCCAGACGGAAGACGGCTTCCGCATCGCGGAAGAGGATTTGCGCCTGCGCGGCGAGGGCGAAATCCTCGGCACGCGCCAATCCGGCCTGCCGGGCTTCAGGCTCGCCGACCTCGCCGCCCATGCGCGCCTGCTGGCCATCGCGCGCGACGACGCCGAACTGATCCTGCGGCGCGACCCGGAGCTCGCCGGCGAGCGCGGCGAGGCGCTGCGCGCGCTGCTCTATCTGTTCGAGCGAGACGAAGCGGTGAGACTGCTGAGGGCCGGCTGAGACGACGCGCGAAATCAGGTTGACGCCGCGCCCGCATTCGGCGAGGGAAGACGCGTTTTTTCGTTTCGGCGACCGTCCGGATCGGCCGCCCATTGAATGCGGACCTATATTCGCTAAGGGGCCGAAGCTCCTTTGCAGAAAGCCTGTGCGATGAATTGGAAGACATTGTTTTCAACCATCGAAGAGAAGGTTGATCGGCGCTGTTCCGTCACCAGCAATTTAAAGAAAAACTTCGGACAGGACGATGAATCTTTCTATAGAGCTTTTGTTCTATTCGGAATGACGATCGTCACGACGTCGATTCTGACGGCGTTCGTCGTTTTGATTTCATGCGTCGGGAAGGGCTATATGGAGCCGACCGCGCGCGACATCTTCGGCTTGTCGGCCGGCGCCGGCGCCGTCTGCCACGCGGCGGCGCTCCTTCTGCTGATACGAGGCCGGCTTCGAGCCGCTCGGTCGATCGTCGCATGGAGCTCGCTGCTGGCGGTCTATCTGTCCATCGCCCTGACGGGCGGCCTGCAGGCCTCCGTCGCCACGCCGGCGCTCGTCCTGCCGCCGACGATCTTCATTTGTCTCTACGGCCTCCGCTCGGGTCTCGTCGTCGCCTTCGCCCTGCCGATCGTCTTCGGTCTGCAAGCCTATCTGTTCGACCTCATCGGCGTCGATCCGCCGAATTTCGAGTCGAAGGTCGATCCCGCCTTCAACCGCGCTCTCGTTCTCGTCGTCACCTATGTCATCGTGATTCTCGCGCTGGCCGTCCATGGGCGCATGAACGCCCTGCTGCGCGCCGAGCGCGACGCCGAGCGCCGGAGGCTTCAAAATCTCGCCAATGAAGACACGCTGACGGGCATCGCCAATGCGCGGCATTTCAACCAGCGGCTCGAGCAGGCCTGCGCGCGCGTGGACCGCCGCGGCGGGCGCCTCGCCGTGCTCTATCTCGATTTCAACGAGTTCAAGCAGATCAACGACAAATATGGCCATGCGACGGGCGACGAGGCGCTGCGCCACGTCGCCATGCGGCTGCGTCTGGCCCTGCGGCGGGAAGATACGGTCGCGCGTCTCGGAGGGGACGAATTCGCGATTCTCGTCGAGATGGTGACCGACGACCAGCAGATTCCGCGCCTCGCCGAGCGCGTTCGCCAAATCGTGGCGGAGCCGGTCGATATCGGCGGACTGCGCCATATGATCACCGCCAGCGTCGGCCGGGCCCTCTATCCGACCGACGTCGCCGACAAGCGCGCCATCATCGAATTCGCCGACCGCGACATGTACCGGGCCAAGCTCGAAACACGCGCCAAGCGCAATTCCGCCGCATGACGCGCCGGCGTCGGCGAGGCTTTATCGAACGGCGCCTTTTGCGTAGACTTCGCGCGCGCGAAGGCGCTAACGAGAACGACGACAGCCGAGCGCGGCGCCCGGGCGGCGACGAAACGACATCGGCGACGGGAGGGACCACATGTCGCTATTGCAAACGATCTGGCTGAAACTGACGTGGACCGACAAGGCCGTCATCGTCGCCAATCTCGTCCTTCTCGCCATTTTTCTGGTTTCGTGGCGCCGAAAGCAGCGCGCGCACGCGGAAACGAAAAAGCTCGGCGACGGGCGTGAGGAATAAGCTCTTCGATCGCGGACAGGCGCGGCGGTTCATTCGATGCTGCTTCCAGACATGCCGCCCGACGTCCGTTTCCATTTGCTGTCGCGGACAGAAGAAGCGTTGCGCTTCACGTTCGAGGCGAAACGCCAGGCCTTGGGCCCTTACGTCGTTGAACGCTGGGGCTGGGACGAAGCGCTGCAGAGGCGAACGCACCAGGCTCGCTTCGACGAGAAGCCGTTCTTCGCCATCGTTCTGGATGGCCGCCCGGTCGGAACCGTGTCTGTCATGAGGTTCGACGATCATATCCGCTTCGGCGAGTTCTATCTGTTCCCCGACAGCCAACGTAGAGGACTGGGTTCGAGAGTGCTTCGGCACTGTCTCTCGCTCGCGGACGCCCACGGATTGCCGGTGCGACTGGAGCATCTGAAATGGAACCCGGTCGGGACGCTCTATCGCCGGCATGGCTTCGCCGTCGTGGGGGAAACGGAAATCCATCTCCTGATGGAGCGCACGCCAGCGACGCCTCCGGCAGCGAGCCGATGACGGGCGGCGCGGATCAACTTCTCTGGCCGTTGGCGTTGTTGCGCTGGGTTCCAAAAACATAGCCGAACAGCGCCGTCAGCAGAGGCAGCAGAAGATTGAGCAGGATCAACTGCGCGGCCTGTATCCAGAAATTGTGGAACGACTGCCGCTGCTCGCTGAGCTTTGCCGCATAGTCCGCGACGATCTGCGCATTGGCCGGGCCCATGGAGGCCTCGACCGCCGCGTCGCGCAGGCTTTCCATGGCGGCGACGCAGCTCTTTACGCTCGCGCCCCTGGACACGTCGGGCGGCGGCGCGTCGCATTGCCTGATCGAATTCTTCTGCGACGCCGGGACGCTTTGCAGCTTGTCGACGAGCTTTATCACCGCTTTGACATTTTTCGAGGCCTCGTCCGACAAGGGCGCTTTGCCGTCCTTCTCAAATATTCGCATGTCGGCGATCGCTTTGTCGATCCGACCAGACATATAGAGTTCCGATCCAATCCTGTCCGGATTTAGAATTCGATTGTACAATCCGCCGATTTCAGCGCTTCCATAAATATCCATTACGAAGAGATAGAGGCTCAATATCGCGATCGCCGCCGACATGATGGCCAGAACGATCTTCGCCAGCAGAACGCCGGCGGCGGCCGTCGGCTCCATCTTTTCGACAGAGACGTTCACGCCGCGGGGCGAGGCGAGATTGGCGTCTTTGATATTGATCCCGCCGACGAAGGGCGGCGCGCCGCTCGCGGGCGCCTCCTCGATTCTTTCATCGGGCGTCAATTCGACAACGGATACTTTCGCGAGATCGATCGCCATGAAAGGGGTCCTCGAAATCCTGATTGGTCTAAACGGCGCTTGACCGGAGGAAAAACGGACATAAATTGGAGTCCCGAACCGGATCGGAGGCTGCAATGGTCGAGCTTCGTCTGCAAATCCCCGACGAGCTGGTTGAAAAGCTGCAAGCAAAGCTGGGCGAGAGAACCAAAGTAACCGATATCGCCCGCGACGCAATCACCCTGTTCAACTGGGCGGTCGACGAGCGCGCCAAGGGACGGTTCGTGCTGTCTTCGGGCGCCAATGGCGACGACGTCGCCCGTTTGACGATGCCGTCGCTGGAATCGGCGGCCGCGAAGGCGGAGAAGGGCTGAAGGCGCGCCGGCGCCCCCTACTCCCGCCGCAACATCACCACCCGATTCGAATTCGTTCCCTTCTCATTATTGCCGACGCCCCAGCAATTGCTGGTCTTGGTGAACTGCTGCCGGTTGACCAGAACGAACAGCCGTTCGAAGGGCAGTCCTTCGGCCGCCCGCCAGACGAGGCGCTCCAGCAGCACTCTGCCGCCGCGCACCTCGCCGACCTCGAAGGCGACATGGCCGCCGGCTCGGACGATACGGGCGAATTCCTCGAGGCAGGCGCGCACCATCGCAGCCCAATCGGCTTCGCTTCGATGCGCCGAAATCTTCACCCTGCGCGCGTCGATGCCGGCGAACCAGGATCGCAGCCAATTGTCGCTCGCATAATGGACGACGTCGAGAAAGGGCGGCGAGGTGACGACGAGCCGCACCGAAGCGTCGGCGACGAAAGGCGCGCTCCACGCCTCGCCGGTTCCGAGCAAGGGGCGCGGATGGAGTTGCGGCGCGCCGTCGGCGAGCAGCGCGCGCGTTTTTTTCAAGATCAGTTTCGCGACGTCGCGAAACGGCGGAACCTGCCCGCGCTTGGCGTTGATCTTCGCCTGCGCTTCGACCGACACGGCTTGGTTCGGCGGCAACGAATAGACGGAGAAAAACCCCGGCGAATGGCCGGTCAGACGATTGATCGCCACCATTCTGATCCAATCGTCGACCGGGTCCGGCTCGTCCCCGAGCGGCGCGCGCGCCAAGAGATAGCGGCGCAGCGCGCATATCCGGCGCAATGTGTCCGGATGATAGAAGACCAGCAGATCGTCACGCTCGATCTCGCCGCTCTCCCACGGAATTTCTGAAAGACGCGTTTCGATCGCGGCGAGCGGCGGCGGCGACAGACGCGGCCGGACCAGCAGGACGGCGAGCGGGTTGATGTCATTGCCGACAGGCTGCCGGCCTTGCAGCGCGGCCTGGAGCGGCGTCGTGCCGCGGCCCATGAAAGGGTCGTAGACCGCCTCCCCCGCTCGCGTCAGCCGCGAGATGAAGAACTCCGGCAGTTGCGGCTTGAAGCAGGCGCGATAGCTGATCTCGTGAAGGGAATGCGCCTGCCGCTGGCCGGCGGTCCAGAATTCGTTGACGAGATAAGGAACGCCGTCCTGCTCGACGCGCTGCGTCTTCGCGCCGAAGGCGTCGAAGGCGCGAAGCTCGTCCTCGAGGCGAATAGTCTCGATCGAGCGAACCGACATCGGCTATTCGGCCTCGACGGTCGACCCGTCATTGCGAGGAGCGAAGCGACGAAGCAATCCAGAGGCCGCCCGCGACTCCTGGATTGCTTCGCTGCGCTCGCAATGACGGCCGGCTTGTTCGAGACAGGTCACGTTTCGAGGCCATTGACTTGAAGGGTGTCATTCCCGACGCTCGCTCTAGCGAGCGATCGGGAATCCAGGGGCAACGACCATGTATCCTTGTCATTGCCCCTGGATTCCCGGTTAGGCCTTCGGCCTCCCGGGAATGACGGCGCCCTCCAGTTGCAGCGACGCAAGTTACTAGATCACAATAACTCGGCGAAAGCTATTTGCCTTCCCCCCTCGCCCAGCCTTCCTTCACCTCGCCGATGAAATCCGCGAGCCGCCGCTCATCGATCGCTCGCCGCAGCCCGGCCATCAGTTCCTGATAGTAGGCGACGTTGATCTGCGTCAGCAGCATCATGCCGAGGATTTCGCCGGCCTTCATCAGATGGTGCAGATAGGCGCGGGAATAATCGCGCGCGGCGGCGCAGGCGGAGCCGGCGTCGAGCGGGGCGGGATCGTCGGCGTGGCGGGCGTTGCGCAGGTTCACGCGGCCGAAGCGCGTATAGGCCAGGCCGTGGCGCCCGGCGCGCGTCGGCATCACGCAATCGAACATGTCGACGCCGCGCGCAACGGACTCGACGATATCGTCCGGCGAACCGACGCCCAT
>PQAN01000332.1 GCA_003105285.1 Methylocystaceae bacterium | reverse complement strand
CGGCCGATGTCCTCGGCGTGCTGCAGGAGGGTGCGGCCGTCGGTGAGGGCCGCGGCGTGGACGCCGCCCGTCTCCTCGTAGCGCACGCCGCGGTGGAACATCTCCTTGAAGAGCGCGCGCATCGTCTCGACCGCCGGCGAATTCGTTTCGACAGCAGAGGCGATCGCCTCGAATCGTGGATACAGCTGATCCAGCGCCGATCCTTGCGCGCGCGCGAAGCCCTGCTCGAGCAGCTTCACCGGCAGCACGAGAGAGACCGGCGGCTGATCCGCGCGCGTCCCGCGCCGCGCGGCAAGCCGGGGCTGGAGGATCGTCGCGGCGGCGGAGATGACCAGAAAGCCGACGGAGACCGCCCAATAGAGGGCGCAAAACGCCATGAGCAGGAAGAAGATGCTGTCGCTCACGACCGCTCCCGCTCGAGAGACGGCTGCTCCCGCTCATGCGTCTGCGGCACTGAGACGTCGAAGCGCCGCATGACCGCATCGACGATCCGCGGCGGCAGATTTCGAAAGAGCCGGATCGCGTAATAGACGAACAGCGGGAAAGCGATGACGGCGGCGCCGCGCTCGAGGCCGCGCAGGATGATCTCGGCCGCGCGCTCGTCGCTGACCCGGCCGGGCTGCCAGGCCTCGAGCCGCTCGGTCATCGGCGTCGTCACGAAGCCGGGCACGATGAGGCTCACATTGACGCCATGCGGCGCGAGCGCGCCGCGCAGCGAATCGGCATAGAGGTGGACGGCCGCCTTGGTCGCGCAATAGGCCGGCGAATAAGGCAGGCCGCGCAGCCCGGCCATGGAGCCGACGAGCGCGATATGCCCGCTGCGACGCGCGCACATCGCGGCGATGGCGGGCTCGACCGTGTTGAGCACGCCGAGCACATTGATCGCGAAAATGCCGCGCACCGCCTCCGGATCCTCGGCGATCTGGCCGGGCGAGAGCCCCGTGGCGACGCCGGCGTTGGCGACGACGAGATCGACCGGTTCGCGCTCGCCGGCCTGCGCCACGCGAGCCGCCATGGCGTGGCGGTCGCGCACGTCGACGCTCGCAGTCTCGACCGCCGCGCCCTTGGCGCGGCAAGCGTCCGCCACCGCCTCGAGACGCGCCGCGTCGCGCCCGAACAACGCCAGGCTGCGCGAGGGATCGGCGTAGCGGAGCGCGAGCGCCCGGCCGATGCCGCTCGACGCGCCGGTGATGAGAATGCGTTTCGCCCTCGCCATCAGACGCGCCCTCCCCGCGGCGACACGAGAAGGGCTTCGCCGATGATCGCCGGCGCGCGCGCCTCGCCCTGCGCCAGAAGCCGCAAGAACACGCCGTCTTCCCATGACGCCCGCAAGACCCGGCCGGACAGCGCGACGTTCTCGCCGCGCAAGATGGGCTGCACGAATTTTCCCGAAAGACGGGCGAGAAAAAGGTCGGGCCGCCACGCCGCCAGCATGGGCTCGAAAGCCGCGAGCAGCTTCATCCCATGCACCGGCGGCTGCGGAAAGCCGATGGAGCGGGCCAGGGCGTCGTCGAGATGCAACGGATTGTCGTCGCCGGACGCCTCCGCATAGCGTGCGAGCGCCTCCGCGTCGAAGGGACCGACGCGCCATTCCGGCAGACGATCTCCCACCGCCGGCAGCGAGAGCCCGCTCATGGCGCGCCGCCCGGCCCGACAGGGCGCGGCACGATCCGCAACAACGCCTCGGCGTGAAGACGCACGTCCCCGCCCTGCGTCGACACGCTGGCGTTCACGACGAGCCGAGGCGGCGCCTGCTCGCGCCTTATGGCGACGGTGAGGTCGTAGCTCTCGCCGACGCGCAGTGGCGCAAAATAGTGGAAACTCTGCGATTCGTGCACAGGCACGGCGTCCTCTCCGGCGAGCGCGCCGCGAATGGCGCCGCCGATTTCCGACGTCGTCAGCCAGACGGCCGGATAGACTGCGGGAACGACGGTCTCAGGCGTCTCGGCGAAGCCGGTCTCGCGACGCAGGCGCGCCGCGCGCTCCTCGTCCACGCGCACGCGAACAGGGCCGAGCAGAATGTCGCCATTCGCCGTTTCAGCGGCCATCGGCGCCCCCGCGCTCGAGCGCCCGCACGATCAGCACGGCGTTGATGCCGCCGAAGGCGAAAGAATTGGACATGGCCGCGCGAATGGCGAGCGGCCGCGCCTCATTGGGCACGGCGTCGATCGGGCAGCGGGGATCATATTCGAGGAAATTGATCGTCGGCGACGCGATCTGCTCGCGCAGGGCGCCGATCGTCACCACGAGCTCGAGGCCCGCGCCGGCGCCGAGCGCATGGCCGTGGACAGGCTTGCTGGAGGACACCGGCAGCCGCGCCGCATGATCGCCGAACGCCCTGTTGATCGCGGCGGCTTCCGTGATGTCGTTGGCGTGAGTGGCCGTGCCATGGGCGTTGACATAATCGATGTCGTCCGGCCCGAGCCCGGCGTCGGCGAGCGCGGCCAGCATCGCATTGGTCACGCCTTCGAGATCGGGCCTCACGAAATCCTTGGCGTCGCTCGTCGTTCCATAGCCGACGAGTTCGCAGAGCGGCTCGCGCCCACGCTCTTCGGCCGCCTCCAGCGTCTCGAGGATGAAGACCGCCGCGCCCTCGCCGAGGCTCATGCCGTTGCGGCCCTTGGAGAACGGACGGCAGAAATCCGGGGTCATGACCCGCAGCCCCTCCCAGGCGCGGATCGTGCCGTTGATGACGCAGGCCTCCGCGCCGCCGACGATGGCGCGGTCGATCAGGCCGGATCGGATCATCTGCAGGCCGATGCCCGTCGCCTGGCTGGCGGACGAGCAGGCGCTGCCCACCGAGAAGGTCGGCCCGGTGCAGGAATAGCGCATTCCGAGCGTCGTCGGCGCGGCGCTCGGAATGAGGCGCGGCACGCTGAACGGGTCGGGGCGGATGAACTCGGTGTAATAACGATAGAGCCCGTTGTCGATCGTCGTCATTCCGCCGATGCCGGAGCCGATGATGACGCCCGTGCGCGGACCGGCGAGGTCCTTGCGCGCGAAACCCGCCTGCGCCATGGCCTCGTCGGCGGCGACGATGGTGAATTGCGTGAAGGGATCGCAGAAAGGCAGAAATTCGGGTTCGATATGCGCGGCCGGATCGAAATCGGGAACCTGGCCGGCGATCCTGATGCGCCCGTCATAGGGACGCTGCGTCTTCAGCTCGCGGATCTGCGTGACGCCGTCGCGCGCGGCCGCCCACAGCTTGTTTGCGCCGACGCCCGCCGCCGATACCGCGCCCATCCCAGAAATGACGACCCGACGCTTGCCGGCGCCCCCGGACAGACCGGTCATCCTATTGGTTCTCTTTCTCTTTTTGTATGTATTCGGCGATCGCTTCGATAAGGCTCTTCACGTCTTTGGCGTCCTGCAGCGAGCCGTCCATCGGAATATAGACGTTGAATTTCTCCTCCAGGGCCGTCAATATCATCACGATATCGACAGATTTCAAATCGAGGCTCTCGATTGTCGCATCCGGGGTGATCTTCGTGCGATCGACCATTCCTTCCGCCGCAATGACCTCGATGATTTCTTCGACGAGCTTGGCCTTGTCCTGCGGATCTTTTGCCACGTCCACCTCCGTTCAGGGCTTCTAAAGCCTCGCAGCCGCCGCCCGCTCGCGGAGCGGCTCGGGCCCTGGTTAAGCCACCCCGCCGGGAAAATAAAGCCCGGGCCATGACGATGTTACTCTATACGGGTGGCCGATCGCCGCGCTTCGTGCGAGAAGACGGGCGAAATCGATCGCAGTTCGAGGTTTGCTCATGACTTTGCACGACGCGCCTTTGGCCGGCGTTTTTCCACAAGGAAACGAGGAGCAATGGCGCAGAATCGTCGAGCGCGCGCTGAAGGGAGCGCCTTTCGACAGGCTGATTTCCAAGACGTATGACGGCGTCTCGATCGCGCCTCTCTACGCTCGCGCCGCGACGCCCGGACCGCGCGCGCGGCGCGCCGCGCCCGGCCGCTGGTCCATTCTGGCGCGCGTCGACCATGCCGATATCGGCGCGGCAAATCGTCTCGCGCTCGA
>PQAN01000331.1 GCA_003105285.1 Methylocystaceae bacterium | reverse complement strand
GCCAAGCCCGATTACGTCCGCATTTCTAATCGGGCTCCATTTGTCAACGTCTTTCGTGCAGCCATTTCGATTTCTCCGTCGCTTTCAACACCGCCGTCAAACAGCAGTCGAACAGCATCCAGCGTGTCGCCGTCCTACGCTCAGTGGTGGTCCATGCATTTCTACGGGCTCGGCCAGAAGCCGGCGCCATGCTGGCCAAAGAGGAGTCGGAGTGCGCCAAGCACTCACGCGGTTTCCAGCAAGCTGGCCCGGCAAGATCGCGGCCTTTCACTCCGGCCCGCGACACCACCACGGGCGTCTTTCCGCCGTAGCGGATGCGGTTAAACTGTCGTCGACATGTTCGATCTTTGCGGTCGCTATGCTCCCATAGTGATTGCCGGCGTGGCGTCGCCTTGCGAACCATCTGCACGCGTCCAGCGGAATGCCGCCTTTGATGATCAGTGTCTTCGACGCCGAGACGCGCCTGTCCATCGCCGCGCGCGCCAGCGCCGACGGCAAAGAGGTCAAGGCGACGCTCGAGGCCGTAAAGAGCCTCGATCTGAAACGCTGCGTCGTCACCGCCGACGCTTTGCATTGCCATCCCAAAATGGCCAAGGCCGTACGTGGGCGCGGCGGGCATTACGCGCTGAAGCTGAAGGCCAACAACGGCCCGCTGCATGCGCTCGCCGTTACGGCGTTCGAAAAGGCCGACGCGCGGGGCCGCGGGGCGTTCGCCGACACGAGCTCCAGTGGTCATGACCGGTCCGAGCGGTGTCGCGGCGACATCATCCCTGTCGGGAAGGAGGCGAATTTCCTCGGTCTCGTCGCTTTCGGGCGCATCGTGAACGAACGCCGCAAGGCCCGGCGAGGCGACGACGGCGGTTCATTATGTCGCCTTGTCCAAGCGGCTGGAGCCGCGAAGGTTGATAGAGATCGCCCGAGAGCACTGGAGCGTCGAGAATAATCTGCACTGGACGCTGGACGTGACGTTTTCGGAGGATAACGCCCGCGCGCGCAAGAACCATGCGCCCAGAATCTGTCGTTTATTCGACGCATGGCCCTCGATATTCTGAACGCTCACCCGGATAAGCGTTCTGTGTGGAGAAAAATGAAGCTCGCAGCTTGGAGTAGAGACTTCTTCTTCGAACTCCTTACTCATATGCGATAGCCCTGCTCGCGCCGGGGCCGATGCAATGGACATGGGGATGATAGGTGAGCGTCTGACCCAAGTGCGGAGAATTGCGAGCAGGCCGGTCTCGGCGCCGAGGCGCTTCGGATTTGCGGCGAGCGTCATAGTCGCCCCGGCCGCGCATCAGCGCGGCATACGGCGCTATCCGTTCTAATCCCGTCTCTCGATCCATCCGCATCGAATTAAAGGAAGTCGACAGCTTCCGCTCATATCGCTGTTGTCGCCCGTGGCAAGCAGCCAGGGCGGAATCATAAATCGTTAACGCCTGTTGCAACCTCTTGAAAAGACGGGTTACGGGTTTTTTCCGCGCTGTGCAGGACAAGAAGTCGGAACGCAGATCGCACCGGTTTTCCTCGCGGAATCTTCGACGTTAACGATTTATGATTTCGCCCTGGGCAAGCAGCCAAATGGACTTGACCAGAAGCCAGAACAGGTGAGAAAAACCTCGCCGGCCAGCGACCCGGCGCCCGAGGGCGTCATTCCGTTATGGGGACGGCATTATCCCGTTACAGACAGGCGGCTTCGTCGAAATCGGCATTCTGCGCGTCGAGTGAGAGTGAGGCGGAGATATGATAAAGCATCCGAGCAGATTTGAGGTGATTACGCTTTTTGTCGATGATATTGCGGACGCAAGGCGCTTTTACAAAGATGTGCTCGACCCTAAAGTTGTTTATGAGGACGATGTCTCTTCAGTTCTAAAGTTCGGTGAACTGGTGATAAATTTGCTCCAGGTAACGGAAGCCCCGGTTCTCGTCGAGCCATTGATGGTAGCCACACCTCGAAATGGAGTGGCGGTCCTGCTGACCATCAAGGTCGAGGATGTCGACAGCACCTGTGCAGAGCTCACCCGCCGCGGCGTGAGCCTGCTGAATGGCCCCGTGGACAGGCCTTGGGGACGGCGAACCGCTGCGTTTGCAGACCCCTCCGGGCATGTTTGGGAGATCGCCCAGGAGTTGCCGACCGCCTGAGTATGTTAGACGGCTCACGCAGCACTGGTTCAGAGCGGAGCATATGCACAAGGAGGAGTGACGGGATGGTCCAATCGCCCGGGAACCGCCGCTTGAGGGGCAACTGCCTATGTGGGTCGATTCGTTACGAGGTAAGTGACGCGTTCGTCTTCGCAGCGAACTGCCATTGCTCCGCATGCCGCCGCGCCACAGGTGCAGCGTTCAAGCCATTCGCCCGCATTCACGGTAAGGAACTACTGGTAACTCAAGGCGAGGGGAACTTCCTTACGTTCGGCAACAATCAAGCTAGCGACGAGCGCTGCAAGACGTGCGGCTCATTGTTGTTTTCCCGAGTCGAAAGGGGCTTCGTGCACGTCGCAATGGGGACGCTCGTCGATTCTCCGTCGATTTCACCGACGGACCACATCTTCGTCGGATCGAAAGCGTCCTGGTTCACTATCGCCGACGACCTACCCCAGCATCACGGCCACGTCGAGCGAGCCCAGCCGGACTAGCTGGGCCCTTGCTCCGCAAGTCGACGATGCCAGAATTCAGGAGGCGAAAGGATCGTAGCTTCCGAAATTCCAAACATTCCCTTCGCTGTCCCATACGTCATAGGCGCGACCGGGATAGCCTTGATTGTCGTAAGGACCTCTGATGATGCGCGCGCCCGCCGATTTGGCCCGCGCCGCATGCGCGTCCGGATCGTCGATCACCGCGCAGACGCACATGGTGACGCCGCCCGCCGCTTCGGGCGTCTTCCAATTGTAAATATCCGCCGTGTTACTCGGCCGCTCGCTGCCGAGCATGATCATGTTACCGTCGAGCAAGAGCTGAGCGTGGACGATAATGTTCGGATCCGTTTCGTCAGAAAAGACGGCGTGGCGCTCGAATCCAAAAGCCGAGCAAAGGAAGTCGATAGCGGCAGGCCCATTTTTATAGCGCAAACAGGGAATGAGTGTGTGACGGGGCATAGCGTTTCTCCTTTCAGCGCCATGGCTATCAGAGCGACACTGCCGATTCTTGTATGAATGTAACCTCTATTCCTCACGAACGCCGCCCTGTCTCGGGAGCAGACGGCGGCGCAGTTCTCCGGGGGTCATATCACTGAATGCCTGAACGTCCCGGGTCATATGCGACTGATCGTGATAGCCGGCGTCTAGCGCAAGCATGGCGAGGCTCTCCTCCGGACGGTCGGCGATGGCGGCCGACAAACGTTCGAAGCGAGTCAGGCGGCGGTAAGTTTGGGACGAGAAACCCGTCACGGCGGCAAAGCGATTAGTCAGATGTTTTCGACTCCAGCCAATTTCGGCGGCGATCTCGGAAACCGTCGGCGCGTTGCGAGCGGACAACCGTTCCATCGCCCAGACGATAGAACGGTCCGGGGCTTCCATATCGGCGAAACGACGGATCAGGAATTCGTCGAGAAGATCGAACCGGTCATGTGGGTCACTGGCGTCGCCCAGGCGTGCGCCAAGGTCGCGCGCGGCGGCGCCGATCAGGTCGGCCAAAGGCGTGACACGATTGGCGATTTCGGCGACTGGGGCGCCGCAGACTGCGCTAAGTGCGGGCAGCGTCAAATGAATCTGGACGCCGATTTGAGCGCCGAGCGCACGAGAAATCGAAGTGGCGTCGGCGACCCCACCGACAAAAGCCTCACCCGCATCGAGCACGACCTCTACTCCATCGGCGCCGATGATCGAGAGAGGTTCGCCGAGCGCATAGATGAACACGCCGCAGGTGGCGGCAAGCTCCCGGCGCGCCGAGAAGGAAGCCGTCCGTTCGCGATAGCTCGTATAGCGGCGGACCAGCCCGGCGAGCGCCGCGGTAGGCGGAGCCGCCGTCATCTCCCACATATCGACGCCGTCGTCGTAATGGCGAACGCGCGTCTGCCGGCGATTTTCTTCCATGTGCGCCATTATATTCGCATTGCTACGGAGCGCCACTACGAGTCGATGGATGTCGCGTGTCGTACAAGTGTAATCACCCGCCTCGTGTCTTCTGGCCTCTGGCCCTTTGCATCCGCCTGTCCGGCGGATAAGCGTTTCGGCGAGCGCAATCCTTCTGTAGGTCGTCGTTTGAATAGGATTCTCGGCGGGGAACGCATGAAGAGCACGAACTATTTCGACACGTTCATCACGGTCTCCCGCGATTACCCGACAGCGGTGGGGAAAGAGCCCGACACGAAGCCGCAGCGCTCATCGCGCGGCGGCTATCGCCACGTGGCGCGAGATTTCCGGCATGAGCCAAGCCACATGAGCGACAGCGAAACGGAACGCTTCATTGCCGGCCTCGCGCCGTCAACCTGACAGCGCCCCCCCCCCCGGGCGCCTAGAAGAATTCGCCGAGGAACGCCGCCGCTTCGTTGGAAACGCCGACGATCTTGTTCGTCGCCTGACGATAGAATTTGAAGTTGAGTTCAGTCTCGGGCCGCCCGTCGTTCCAGTCCGAGAAATGTTTTAGCTCTTTGCGCCCCAGCGCCCGCTTCGCAAGCGCGGTGCGTTCGATCGCGACGCTCACACACGGCGTTTGTCGTTCCAAGCCGGGCTTTCTCGGGAACGCCTCGGCGGAAGTCACGACGCCGCGCGCAACGAGGCCGTGCCCACCCTCATTCTCGCTCGCGAACAGGAAAACGGTATCGCCTTCGGCAATATGCTTGCCTCCATACATCGTCTTTTGCGCGGCGAACGCGAATGTCTTCGCTTGCGGATCACGAATATCGGTCTTGATCGCGTAGTTCATTCTTTCTCGCTCCCGCCGCGAACGAGCGCCGCTCGGGCGAGCGGGCACATAAATCAACCTAAATCGAGAACATTCATGGTACTCGATAGAGCCGCGACGACGCAATCATGCCAAGCCTTATCTATCGTTCCACGCGGCCTATCCATCAATAGGCGTCCCTCGCGAGCGCATGGCCCTCACAATGACCGATGATCGGTCGGCGGCTTCTCGCATATTTCATGGTATGCCGAGGGCCGCGTGCCATGCAAGAAAGAGCGATGCCCATTAACGACCTTAAGACCGAAGAATGGCGATCTGTCGCGCGAGCGGGGCATAATTTGCTTGGGCAAGGAACGACAGGGGGCTCGGGTAGCCGCGCTGCTGAACGTCGAAGCATTTGAACAACCTCATCGAGCAGGGTCACCGACCGACTAGGCTTCGCTTGGGTCCCATGCTCGGCTCGAAGCGGCTCCGAACCGCCTCGGTCGCCATCGCGGGCGTCGAACTCATGCACCGGATCAGGAAAGGTCAGTTCAAGCTCAGAAGGCTTTGCATCAAAGTAAGCCGGGCGCCCGAAATCTGGAATGCGGCGCTCGCTGCGTAACGTCACGCATATCGATGCCACTTCTTGCGCTTCAGCGGAATTTTGCACCGCGACCATCACCCGAACCTCAACAGCGGATATTCGCTCGGGTCGTCGTCAACAAGTCACGGAACGCTGTCGCTAAGTCTCGAAGCACAGCGATTTCCACGTCGCCCCATTCACTTTCGAAGCACATGAGACTCAACGTGTCACCGCACATGTGATCTTTCGCGCTCGTCAGCACGGCCGATAGAGATCTTACCGCGTCGTCGACAAGCCGGAACCCTTCGGCGGTGGACGTCGCCTCCTCGAAAAAATGGGGAACGCATCCTATGAAATGGTGACGAGATGCGAGGAGCCACTGATTGCGAATGGTGTTCGCAACGTCGCCATTTCGTTCGGGATCTTTGATATGTAAGGCGAGGAGCCGCAACCAGAGCTCCAATATCGAATCCTGCACCCAAAAGCCCACTTGCTCATCGCTGGATGCTGGATTACCGGATGCGTCTCTTCCAAGTGTCACAAATGTCGAGCCCATCTTGACGCCTGCGTGTTGGAGAGATTGCTTTCCGCGTATAGGCTCATCGGCCTGCCGTGAAGTCGAAGGCGTCGATAGGCGCAAGAGCTATAGCGCGACGAGTCAGAATTGCGGCCGCCCATGCGTCGGCCGCCGGATAAGCGACCGATGGAACAACTCCTTTACGTCGGCTATGTTCTCTTTCTCGCTGCGACGCCCGCCTTTGTT
>PQAN01000330.1 GCA_003105285.1 Methylocystaceae bacterium | reverse complement strand
ACCTGGCATCATCTCGGCATGTGGGGCGTCGTGCTGTTCGTCATCGTGCATATCTACGCCGCCGTGCGGGAAGACATCGTGTCGCGCCAGAGCCTGGTCTCTTCCATGATCTCGGGTGAGCGCGTGTTCCGCGACGAGTACGACAAATGAGCGGGCGTCCGCGCACCCTCGTTCTGGGCATCGGCAATATTTTGTGGGCCGACGAAGGCTTCGGCGTTCGCGCGGTCGAGGAGTTCCACGCGCGCTTCGAAACCGGCGACGATGTGACGGTGCTCGACGGCGGCACGCAGGGCCTCTATCTGGTGCAGTTCGTCGAGGCCTGCGACCGGTTGCTGGTGTTCGACGCCATCGACTACGGCCTCGAGCCGGGGACGTTGCGCGTCGTGCGCGACCAGGAGGTGCCGCGTTTCACCGGCGCGAAAAAGATGAGCCTGCATCAGACCGGCTTTCAGGAAGTGCTGAGCGCCGCCGATCTGCTCGGCCGCTATCCGTCGTGCCTCGCGCTCATCGGTTGCCAGCCGCTCGATCTCGAGGATTGGGGCGGGCCGCTGACGGCGCCGGTGCGCGCTTCGATCGAGCCGGCCCTGACCGCGGCTCTGGAAACGCTCGCCGAATGGGGCGTGGACTGTCGCCCGCGACCACAGCGAGCCGAAGGCTTCGAACGCCTGCTGGCGCATGACATCGACTATCGGGCCTATGAGAGACGAACGCGCGATCGCGCCGATGATCGACAGGGAGACTAGACGATGAAGGCAATCCGAAGAACGGTTCTGACCGCTGCGGCCTCGCTGCTTCCGGCGACGGCGATGGCGCATCCCGGCTCGCATCCCGAGGATTTGAGCTGGAGCCTTCTCCACGCTTTCACGCAGCCCGATCATCTTCTCACAATGGCGCTCGTCGTCGTTTGGGCGGCGATGGTCGCCGGCGTCGCCTATTGGTTCAAGCCCTGGCGCGTGGACTCCTGGTCGCGCTGATCGGTCGCGCCGCGCCATCCCCAAGCCTTCCCCGCGACGCGGGGGAGGGACAGGGAGGGGGCGGAGCGAAGCAATCGAAAGAAGTGTCGGCCAATGTGCATCGGCTTCCCCATGACCGTGATCGAAGGCGACGACTTCGAGGCGCTGTGCGAGCGGCGCGGCGAGACGTTGCGCGTCTCGATGGCGCTCGTCGGCGCACAGCCGGCCGGCGCCAGGGTTCTGGTCTATCTGGGCTCGGCCGTGCGTCTGCTCGACGAAGTCGAGGCTGGCCATATCGACGACGCTCTCGACGCTCTGCAAGAGGCGCTGGAAGGCAAGAACGTCGACCGCCGCTTCGCCGATCTCATCGACCGCGAGCCGCAACTTCCAGAATTCCTGCGGTAATGGCTGGAAACTATATATCCAAACTGCAAAGTTGCTATCCAGACCGCCATTCCGCGCAAAGCTCCTGCTTCTGTAAAGCTCCTTTCGACTCAGGGCGCTAGCTTGCCATCCCGGCGCCGACCGAGTGGCACGGCGATTGCGCTCATCCGAGAAAGAAATCGCAATAAGAACCAGGGAGGAGACTCATGCCGTCGCCGCTGCCGCGCGCATTGAGCGAGACTTACGGCGTCGCTCCCGTCGACGAGACGTCGATCGACGCCTTTCTCGAGCCCGCTCAGGACCGGCCCGCCCACGCCATTTTGTTTTTCGCGGGCGATCCCGCCCAGCGCAGCGAAACGCATGACGTCGCGATCATCCTGCCTCAGCTCCTCGAGGCTTTTGCGGGCCGTCTGCGCGCCGGAATCGTCGCGCGCGCCGCAGAAGACGCGCTCAAAGGCAGATTCGGCGTCTGCGTGTTTCCGAGCCTCGTGGTGACGCGCGACGGCGAGCCGCTCGGCGTGCTGCCGAAGGTCTATGACTGGACGGACTATCTGACGCGCATCGAGACGTTCTTGCTGCCGGACGCGCCTCGTCTCGCGGTGTCCGGGGGGCCGCGCGTGCACATCACCTATTCGGGACGGGAGACGGCAGGATGAAAGCAGGGTTCTGGATCGCGCCGGAGGGTTCGGACGAAGCGATGACGATGTTGCCGCTCGCCTGCGAAGACACGGCAGCGACGCAACGCGGCGGCGTCTCCATTCTCGCGACCAGCAGCGGCGAGCAGTTGATCGCCCGTTGTCCGCGCGCGGCGAGCCTGCTTCCCCGTCTCGCGGACGCGTTGCAGGAGCAGAGCGCCGCCGCGCCCGGCCGTCTGTTCGATATAACCGACTATGCGGACGACGATCGCGAATTGCTGATGCAGGTGCTCGGCGACGGCGAGGTGAATGGCGTCGCGGCGCTGCCCGACGGCGTCGTCGCGCAGATCCAGGAGGCCTCCATGGCGGGCCTGTGGCGCGTGCGCTTCACCGACGCCGCCGGAGCCCTCTCCGCCGACTATCTCGAGATCGCCGCGATACCGCATGTCGTCGAGCGCGCGGCCGCGCTCGCCAAGGAGCGGCTAATCTTCGGCGCGGCGCCCGAAGGCGCGATGAACGTCATGCCGCTGCTCGCCGAGATCGGCGATCGCATGGCGGCGCATCGTCCGGGCGACCCCTCGCATACGATCAATTTCTCGCTGCTGCCGGTGTCCGAGGTCGACATGGAGTTCTTGCAGCAAACGCTCGGCAATGGCCCCGTGCAATTGATCTCGCGCGGCTACGGCGCCTGCAAGATCACCGCGACGGGCGCGCGTCATGTCTGGTCCGTGCAGTTCTTCAACGCCATGAACGCGATCATCCTCGATACGCTCGAAATCGGCGACGCGCCCGCGGCGGCCTGTGCGGCCGACGAGGATTTTCGCGATTCGGCGGAACGGCTGCGGGAAATTCACGAGGCCTATTTCGCATGAGCGACGCAACGCCCGAACAGGCTTCGCCGGAAACGCGCATGGAATGCGGCGTCTGCTGGCATGTCTACGATCCGGCCGAGGGCGACCCCGTCTGGCAGATCGCGCCCGGCGTCGCCTTCGCCGATCTTCCGTCCGACTGGCGCTGCCCCGAATGCGACGCGCCGCGCGAAAAATTCCTGAGATGCGAGACATGAACGCCGACCCGGATATGTCGAGCGAGAGATTGACGAATCTCTATCGCCACATCTACCAGACGGCGATGCGCGGCGTGCCGATCTGCAACGACGCGCTCGCGGTCGAGGCGATCGGCTTTCGTCGTTTCGGCGATCATATCATCGGCGTCGTCGTCACTCCCTGGTTCGCCAATCTCGTCGCCGTCGCGCCCGACGACGCGGGAAATCCGCGCTGTTTCCCCGATTCCGTCCGCCTGCGCCTGCGCTTTCCGGCGGGCGATGTCGACTTCAGCGTGAGCGAGCTCGAAGGCTTCGGCCCGCTTGCCGCCTGTTCGCTGTTCTCGCCGATGTCCGAATTCGCCGATCACGCCGCCGCGCGCGCCGTCGCACAGGCGGCGCTCGACGCGCTGTTCGATCCGCATCTGCACGAGGCGCCGAAAGAACGCCCGTCGCGCCGCGAGCGGCTCGACCGTCGCGCGCTGCTCGGCGGACGGCGCCGGACCGAACCCCAGGAACTCGAACGTCACGAAAAGGCGGCGCCATGAGCGCGCCGTCCAATTTCGGCGCGCTCGGACCCGGCGCGATCTCGATCGTCGCGGAAATCGCCGACGACCGCATCTGCTCGGTTCGAGTCGCATCGTCGCGCCCGACCAATCTCCCACGCTTGTTCATCGGCCGCCCCGCGCAGGAAATACCGATCCTCGCCGAGCGGCTCTATTCGCTCTGCGGTCTCTCGCATGCCGTGGCGGCGACGCGCGCCATAGCGGCGGCGCGCGGCGAAGCGCCGGCGCCGCAATGCGGGTCGCTGGGCGTCGGCCTGCTCTGCGAACGCGTGAGCGAATCCCTGCGCTCCAGCGCCACCACGGCCGCGAATGGAGGCGCAGCCTCGGCTCTCGACGCCTCCGCCCTGCGGCCCTTGCGCGAAATTCTGTCGCTGACGCGCGAACTCGCAACGCTCGCCATGGCGCCCGCCGCCTCGACCGCGGCGAGCCGCGCCGCGTTCACGCATCTGATCGCCCGCATTCGCGCCGCCGTCGGCGAACTCGGCCTCGACGGCCCGGACGCGTCGCCGAGGAAAGGCTCCTGGTTCGGCGATCTGTGGAAGGAGATGGGGCGCGGTCCGAGCCTCGCCGTCGATGTTCCGGACGCGCTCGCGGACGAAGACGATGCGGCGATCCTCGACGGGCTGAGGCAGGCCGGCGAAGGCTTCGCCGCCGCGCCCAGGCTCGCCGGCCGCACGCCGGAGACCGGCGCCTTCGCGCGTCACTGGCGTGACGTCGATTTTTCCGCCGGCGCCTTGCCGGCGCGGCTGCAGGCGCGCATGGTCGATCTCTCGCTGAGCCTCGAGCGGCTGTCTCGCGCCGGCGCCGGCGAAGCGGACGAGAGCGGCGCGAGAAGCGCGGCTCCCGCTCCGCGCGAAGGCTTCGCGGCGGTGCAGACGTCACGCGGCGATTTGTATCACTGGGCGCGGCTCTCGCCCGATGGTAGGATCAGCCATTATGCGATCGTCGCTCCGACGGAGTGGAACTTTCATCCCGCCGGGCCTTTCGTGGCGGCATTGCTCGGCGCGCGGGTCCCTCGCGGCGCGGCCCTTCAGTCGATCGCGCGGCTCGCCGGCCTGTTCGATCCCTGCGTCGTGTTCCGCGTCGACGTTCCGGAGGCCGCCCGTGCATGAGATGGCCCTGACCGAGAGTCTCGTGGAGATCATCGAGGAGGAGGGCCGCAAGCAGGGCTTCGCGCGGGTGCGTGTGGTGCGGCTGGAGATCGGCGCATTGGGCTGCGTCGATCCGGAAGCCGTCCGCTTTTGTTTCGAGGCCGTGGCGCGCGGCGCGATCGTCGAGGGCGCCCGTCTGGAGATCATCGCCGTGCCGGGCGAAGGCTGGTGTCTCGATTGCAGCCGAACCGTCCCGGTGCGCGAACGTTTCGGCGCCTGCCCCGAATGCGGCGGCTATCACGTGCAAGTCACGGCCGGCGAAGAGATGCGCGTGAAAGAACTGGAGGTCGAGTGATGTGTACAGTCTGCGGCTGCGGAACCTCGAGCGTCGAAGGCAAGGACGGCCATTCGCATGACCATCCGCAAGATCATGAGCATCCGCATGATCATGCGCATCCTCACGCCCATGGACATGATCATCATGCCCATGAGCACGGCCATCACCATCACCACGATCATGGCCACACGCATGATCACGCCGATCATGCGGATCATGAACATCACGATCACGACCACGCGCATTCGTCCGCCGCCATCGACTTCGGATCGGGGCCGGCGGGCGTTCACATCGCCGGGCTGAGCCAGGACCGGATCGTGCGCATCGAGCGCGACATTCTCGCCAAGAACAACGATCATGCGCGCGAAAACCGTCTCCGTCTGGCGTTGACCGACACTTTCGCGCTCAATTTCGTGTCGAGTCCGGGCTCCGGAAAGACGTCGTTGCTCGTTCGCACGATCAACGATCTGAAGGAGCGCTTTAAGATCGCCGTCATCGAAGGCGACCAGCAGACGTCGAACGATGCGGAGCGCATTCGCGCCACCGGCGTGCAGGCGCTGCAGCTCAACACCGGCAAGGGCTGCCATCTCGACGCGCATATGGTGTCGCATGCGCTGAGCGAATTGACGATCGAACGGGGCGGGCTGCTGTTCATCGAGAATGTCGGCAATCTCGTCTGTCCGGCGGCTTTCGACCTCGGCGAGGCGCATAAGGTCGTCGTGCTGTCGGTGACCGAAGGCGAGGACAAGCCGCTCAAATATCCGGAAATGTTCGCGGCGTCCGACCTCCTGCTGCTGAACAAATCCGACCTTCTTCCGCACGTCGAGTTCGACGTGGGGCTGTGCCTCGCCAATGCGCTGAAGGTCAATCCCGATCTGCAGACGCTGGTCGTCTCGGCCCGCACCGGCGAGGGGATGCCGGCGTTCTACGCCTGGCTCGAGGCCCACGCGGCGCGTCTCGTGCGGCCCGGAGCCGGTCTGGCGGCGGCAAAATAGAGGGACGACGCGAAGCGAGAAGGCGACAATGGCGACGGATGCGAGGCTCCGCGTAAGAGTGACCGGCTCCGTGCAGGGCGTCGGCTTCCGGCCGTTCGTCCATGGTCTCGCGCATAAATTCGCGCTGCATGGATTTGTGCGCAACGATGCGTGCGGCGTTCTGCTGGAGGTCGAAGGCGCTCGGATAGAGGAGTTCGTCGAGGCGTTGCGGCGCGGCCCGCCGCCGCTCGCGCGCATCGACGATATCCGTCTCGAACCGATCGCGCTAAGACGCGAACGGGGCTTTTCGATCGAGCCGAGCCGCGGCGGCAAGACGCGGACGCGCATCACGGCGGACGCCACCGTCTGCGACGCCTGCCTCGACGACCTCTTCGATCCGGCGAGCCGGTTTCATCTCTATCCTTTCGTCAACTGCACCCATTGCGGCCCGCGCTACACATTGACGCGGCGCCTGCCATATGATCGGCCGCAGACGTCGATGGCGTCTTTCGCAATGTGCGAGGATTGCGAGCGGGATTATCATGATCCCGCCGATCGCCGCTTTCACGCCCAGCCCATCGCCTGCCCGAAATGCGGACCGAAGCTCGACCGCTCGATCGCCGACATCGTCGCAACGATCTGCTCCGGCGGAATCGTCGCGCTGAAAGGCGTCGGCGGCTTTCATCTCTTGTGCGATGCGCGCGATGAGCGCGCGGTCGCCGAGCTGCGCCGCCGCAAGGGGCGCGACGCGAAACCCTTCGCCGTCATGGTCGCCAATGTCGCTTCGGCGGCGCGGATCGGCGCCCCGAGCGCCGACGACGTCGCACTGCTGCAGTCGATCGCGCGGCCGATCGTCGTCGTCGACAAGGGCGAAGACGATCTCGCGCCGTCGGTCGCGCCGGGCCTCATCCGCATCGGCGTCGTCCTTCCCTATGCGCCCGTGCATCATTTGCTGTTTCACGCGGCGGCGGGTTCTCCCGAAGGCGCATCCTGGCGGAGCGAGCCGCAGGAATTCGCGCTCGTCGCGACGAGCGCCAATCCCGGCGGCGAGCCCCTGATCACCGACGACGCCGAGGCGCGCGCCAAGCTCGCAAAGATCGCCGATCTCATCGTCGGCCATGACCGGGCGATCGTCGCTCGCGCCGACGATAGCGTCATGACGATGATCGCCGTCGCGCCCGCCTTCCTGCGCCGCGCGCGCGGCTTCGTTCCAGAGCCGATCGAGCTTTCGGACGACGGGCCCGATACGCTCGCGCTCGGGGCGCATCTGAAGACGACGGTCGCGGTGACGCGCGGACGCGAGGCCTTCGTCTCCACTCACATCGGCAGTCTCGACGATCGCGCCACGATCGCTTTCTATGAAGAGACGATCCGGCGCATGCTCGACATTCTCGACGTGCGGCCCGAAATCGTCGCCTGCGATCTGCATCCGGACCTCGTCTCGACGCGTTTTGCGGAAGCGAGCGGGCTGCCGGTGTTTCGCATCCAGCATCACGCCGCCCATATCGCGGCGATCGCCGCCGAGCGCGAGATCGAGGGGCCGACGCTCGGCGCGGCGCTCGACGGCTATGGCTATGGCGACGACGCCGGCGCCTGGGGCGGCGAACTGATGCTGGTCGACAAAGGCGCGTGGCGCCGGCTCGGACATCTTTCGCCCTTGCCGCTGCCCGGCGGCGATCGCGCCGCGCGCGAGCCCTGGCGCATGGGCGTCGCCGCTCTCGCGCGGCTCGGAAGAAGCGCGGACGTCACGGCGCGCTTTCCTCATATCGAGATGGCCGAGCAGACGGCGCGGCTCGCGACGTCTCGAAGCGTCGCGCAGACGACGAGCCTCGGCCGCATGTTCGACGCCGCGGCGGCGCTCGCCGGAGCGCGGTTCGCGCAGGCCTATGAGGGGCAGGCGGCGATGGAGCTCGA
>PQAN01000329.1 GCA_003105285.1 Methylocystaceae bacterium | reverse complement strand
GTCAGCTTGAACTCGATCAACGTGACGAAGAGCTGCACGGAGAGGATGAAGAAGGCGACGATGATCAGCAGCCAGGAAATCATCAGCACTGCGATCTGAACGAAATTGGCGAAGAAGGACGCAAAGCCCATCATCTGGCTCGCCGCGTCGAGCAGTGGTTGGCCGGCGTCGAGGCCGACCTGGGCGAGACGGCCGGGCCGCAGGAAATCGGCGGTCGACACCGACGAGCCGCCGGCCTTCAGGCCGACGCCGGCGAAGCTGTTGAAGACGATTCCCGAGAGCTTGTTGAAATTGGTGATCAGGAAGGCGAAGAAGCCGATATAGAGCGTCTTTCTGACGAGCCGCTGGATCACATCCTCGTCGGCGCCCCACGCCCAGAACAGGCCGGCGAGCGTGATGTCGAGCGCGATCAGCGTGGAGGAGAGATAGGCGACGTCGCCCTTCAGCAGGCCGAAGCCGGAATCGATATAGGTCGTGAAGGTGTTCAGGAAGGAGTCGATGACGCCGACATTGTTCATCGCACGGCGCCTTTCCATTGGGAGGGAGACGAAGAGGAGTCGGCCGGCGCGGCCGTGGGAGGCGTCGGCCGCGCCGGCCTGCCGAAGAAGCGGCGGTGGTTCTCCGTCCAGACCGCCTCACAGCGCTGGTCTTCGGCATCCTGGAGCGCGAGCGGGCCGCAGCGGCGCAGCTCGGCGGAAAGATCGTCTCGATCGATGGTAATGGCGGCGCCGGCGTCACGGATGATCGGCGCAGGCGCATCGAGATCGAGCGCAGAGAGCGTCGCGACCAATGTGACGATCAGAATGAGGATCGCGCCGGCGCGCCAAATGTCCCATCGCCACATGACCGCGCCTCAATTGCCGTGGAACATGGTGACATTGCCCGGCTGATAGCCGGAGCGGGTCGAAAAGCGCCGATATTGTTCCTGTCCTTGCGACTCGGCGGCCGTGATGCGCGATTGTTCGAGCGCATCGGCGCGGCTCTTCGCCGCCACTACGGCGACGAGGTCGGAGAGCTGCTGCGATTGCAGCGCGAGCAGCTGGTTGCCGGCCTGCGCCGCCTGCAGCGCGCCGGTCGCCGTCTGGCTGGCGGAGGTCAGCGACGACATGGCGGAGCCGTTGCCCGAAATATTGCCGACGACGCCGGCCTGCACCTTCAAGGAATCCTCGAAGGCGGCAACGGAATTGCGCCATCGTGTCTGCGCCGTGGCGATCGGACCAGAGCCGGAGGCGCTGGTCGACGCCGAACCATAGGTCGTCGCGAAGGCGGTCTCGATCTGCTGGACATCGAAGGCGATATGCTGCGCCTGGGCGAGCAGCGATTGCGTCTTCTGGATGGTCGTCTGGAGCTGGCTCAGCGTCGAGAGCGGCAGGCTCGCGAGATTGCGCGCCTGATTGGTCAGCATCTGAGCCTCATTGGCGAGGCTCTGGATCTGATTGTTGACCTGCTGCAGCTCGCGCGCGGCGGTGAGCACGTTCTGCGAGAAGTTGGTCGGATCGTAGACGACGATCTGCGCGGACGCCGGAACGGCGGCGAAGGCGAGCGAGAGAGCCGCAGCGCCGAATAGGGCGGCGCGCATATGAGAACGAGTCGCCATCAGGAGAACTCCAGATTGGTGAGGTCGGGGATGAGGTCGGCGGCCCATTCGAGGCCGCGCTCGATCAGCCAGATCCGCAGGAATCCATCCGGCCCGTGCTCGGCGAGAATGCGCTCGATCGCGGCGTGATCGGCCTTGGAGGAAGCGGCGCAGAAGGCGAGGCCGATCGGTCCGAGCCCCAATTCGAAGAGGCGATTGCCGCGCCGCGATTGGCAGTAATAGTCGCGCTTGGGCGTCGCGCAGGCGATGATCTCGATCTGGCGATCGTTGAGCCCGAAGCGGCGATAGATCGCGGTGATCTGCGGTTCGATCGCGCGCTCATTTGGAAGGAAGATGCGGGTCGGGCAGCTCTCGACGATTGCCGGGGCGATCGGGCTGTTGTCGATGTCGGAGAGCGACTGTGTGGCGAAGACGACGGAAGCGTTCTTCTTCCGCAAGGTCTTCAGCCATTCGCGCAGCTGGCGCGCAAAGGCGGGATCGTCGAGGACGAGCCAGCCCTCGTCGATGACGAGCAAGGTCGGACGACCGTCCAGGCGTTGTTCGAGGCGGTGAAAGAGATAGGTGAGGACCGCTGTGGCCGCGCCGGCGCCGATGAGGCCTTCCGTTTCGAAGGCCTGGAAATTGGAGTAGCCGAGGCGCTCTTCCTCGGCGTCGAGCAGCCGGCCGAAGGGACCGCCGACGCAATAGGGCTGAAGTGCCTGCTTCAGCGCGGTCGATTGTAACAAGACGGCGAGACCGGTGAGCGTGCGTTCATTGGGCGGCGAAGAGGCGAGCGAGGTGAGCGCCGACCAGATATGCTCTTTCGCCGTCGGGTCGATGGTGGCGCCTTCCTTGGCGAGGATCGCGGTTACCCATTCGGCCGCCCAGGCGCGTTCGGCCGCGTCGTCGATGCGGGCGAGCGGCTGCAGCGACACGCTGTCCTCGGAGCCGGCCGACAGGCCGCCGCCGAGATCGTGCCAATCTCCGCCGCAGGCGAGCGCCGCCGCGCGGATCGAGCCGCCGAAATCGAAGGCGAAGATTTGCGCGCGCGCATAGCGGCGAAATTGCATCGCCATCAGCGACAGCAGCACGGATTTTCCGGCGCCGGTCGGACCGACGATCAGCGTATGACCGACGTCGCCGACGTGCAGAGAGAAGCGGAAGGGCGTCGATCCCTCGGTCTTGCCGAAGAGTAAGGGAGAGCCACGAAGATGCTCGTCTCCCTCTGCTCCCGCCCAGATGGCGGAGAGCGGAATCATATGGGCGAGATTGAGTGTCGAGATCGGCGGCTGCCGGACATTGGCGTAGGCGTGACCGGGAAGAGAGCCGAGCCAGGCTTCGACTGCATTCACGCCTTCCGCTATGCAGGTGAAGTCGCG
>PQAN01000328.1 GCA_003105285.1 Methylocystaceae bacterium | reverse complement strand
AAGGTCGTGCGGCCCTGCATCGCCGCTTCCAGCGCCGTTTGAATTTGCCGCTCGGTCGTGGCGTCGAGGGCGCTCGTCGCCTCGTCGAAAATCATGATCGGCGGGTCTTTCAAAAGCGCCCTGGCGATCGACAGGCGCTGGCGCTCGCCGCCAGAGAGCGAGCGGCCGCGCTCGCCGATCTGCGTCGACAGCCCTTCGCTCTGGCGGGCGACGAAATCCTTGGCCTGCGCGAGCTCCAGCGCATGGGCGATTTCTTCCGGCGTCGCGCCCGGATCGCCGACGCGCAAATTCTCCTCGATCGAGCGCGCGAACAGCATCGGCTCCTGGAAGACGACGCCGATATTGCGGCGAAGCGACAGAAGCGTCATGTCGCGAATGTCGACGCCGTCGATCGCGATGCGCCCGTGCGAAGGATCGAAGACGCGATGCAGCAGGCCGAGCGTCGTCGACTTGCCGGAGCCGGTCGCGCCGACGAGCGCGATGGTTTCGCCCGGCCTCGCCGTGAAGGACACATCGCGCAGAGCCTGGCGCTTTCCGTCATAGGAAAAGCTCACATTCTCGAAGCTCACGGCGCCGGCGAGCCTGCCGGCGTCGCGCGCGCCCGGGCGGTCGGCGACGGTCGGCCGCGTGTCGAGAATGGCGAAGAATTCGCGCATCTTCGCCGCCTGCAAGAACAGCACGTTGACGAAGCCGACGACCTGCTCGAGGCGGCCGATGAGCATGGTCGCGAAGCTCATAAAGGCGACGATCTCGCCGATCGACGCGAGGCCGTGCAGATGCAGCCAGGCGCCGAGCAGGAAAATGACGAGCAGCGTCAAGGTGGCGGAGGCGCGGCTCGCCACCGCCGCCACCGCCCACCAGGACAGGACTGGAATCTGCGCCGCCAGCAGGTCGTCGATGATGCGGCGCAGCGCATGGGTTTCGGTCTCGATGCGCGTGAAGCTTTGGACGACCTGCACATTGCCGAGCGTGTCGGAGGCGTGCTCGGCGAGGTCGGAGTGATGCCGCTCGACGGCGCTCTGCAGATTCTGCGTGCGGTGTAGGACGAAGGCCGTGACGAAACCGAATGTCGCGACCAGCGCGATGAGCGGCAGCGCCAGACGCCAGTTGACGAGCAGAGTCGCCGGCAGCAGCACGAACAGCGCGACGAAGGAGGCGCAATTCTCGCGAAAAAAGGTGAGCCACAGGCCGAACATGCCGGAGGCGCCTTCGAGCATGACCTTCAACAGTCGGCCCGAATGAGCGGAAGAATGAAAGCTCGACGGCAGATCGAGCACATGTTCGAAATAGCTCGCCATGACGGCGAGACGCCGCCGATGCGCCAGACGATCGGCGTGCAGCGCGACGAGCACGGAGGCGCCGATCGAGAACAGGCCGAAGCCCGCCCAGGCGGAGACGAGCGGTAGAAGATCGCTCCAGCCGAGCGCTCTGCCAGCCGCCTGTGCGGATGTGAGCAGATCGATGACGCGGCCGAACAGCATGGGCTCGGCGAATTGCGCGCCGGCGACCGCGAGATTGGCGACGACCAGGAAGATCGCGAGGCGCGCCTCCGGCCTCAATTGCGCGAGGACGCGGAGGTAGATGGCGAGAACGGACATGCTCGACCCATGTGGACCAGCGACAGCGCCGTCTACAGCGGGCGGAGCGACGGCGCAAGGCGCGCAATCCCCCTATTTTTTCGGCAGCGCGCCGTCCCAGACGACGTCCTTGATCCTGACCGGCGCCGGTATCAGCCCGAGCGTCGCGAAGCGGTCGGCGATCGTCTGCTGCGTGGCGATGATCTCCTCGGTCAATGGCGAGAGCTGGAAACGGCTGCGTCGGATGGAGGCGAGAATCGACTCGTTGTCCGCGCCGGTCGCCTCGACGATATCTCGCGCGACCTCGTCCACATGGGTCTGGGCCCATTCATTGGCGGCCGTGAGCTCGGCGTTGAGCTTATGCACGATGTCCGGATATTTCGCCACGAAATCGCGATTGCCGAGCAGGAACGCATTGGTCTTGTGCACGTCCTTCGACCAGGCGAGGACGCGCACATGGCTGCGCGACTGCACGGTCGCGAGAATCGGGTCCCAGGCGATCCAGGCGTCGAGCGAGCCGCGTTGGAAGGCGCCGGCGCCGTCGACCTGCGAGACGAAGACCGGCGTGATGTCGGCGTAACGCAGTCCGACCTTCTCCAAGGCGGCGACGATCGTGTTCTGCGACGCGGAGCCTTTGGTCAGGCCGACGCGCTTGCCTTTGAGATCGGCGAGCGTCCTGATCGGCGACGCCTCCGGCACGATGATCGCCTCGTTCTCGCCGGACCCCTGCAAAGCGGCGACATAGAGCAGATTGGCTCGCGCCGCTTGCGCGAAGATCGGCGGCGTATCACCGGTCGGGCCATAGACGATCGCTCCGGCGCTGAGCGCCTCGAGCAAGGGCGGGCCGGAGGCGAATTCGAACCATTTGATCTCGACGCCCAGCGGCTTGAAGGCCTTCTCGAACAGGCCCTGTTTCTTGACGCTCGGCAGCGCGCCGGATTTCTGATAGCCGAGCCGCAGTTCGGCGAGCGGCGGCGTGGCTGCGATCGCGTCCCGCAATACGACGCTCTGCGCGGCGAAGGCCGCGCCGCCCCATGTCAGCCAGTCGCGCCGCGACAGGAGCAATCTGCTCGAAATCATCATCAATGGCTCCAACCGCGATAGAGTCCATAGGGTGAGATGCGCGCGGGCCGCCGGGGAGTGGGAGAGGAGTGCGACCCGCGCGCAAGGCGCCTCGAATGAGGCGTTCGAATTCGATGGGCGGGGCGCAGGGAGGCGCCGCGCTGAAAAACAAGCGAGAAAGCAGATTGGTCGCTCGTCGCCGGTCGATCATTCTGTCGTCGGATTGGAACTTAGCGCTTTCAGTCATTAAAGTCTATAAAAATAATATACTATTATTCATCGAGAATGGCGTCGATCCGTCTCGACGATCGTGATTCGCGAGGCGAACCTTTCATCGACCCCGAGTAGGCTCTGGAGATCGTGACGCAGCCTGCGCCGCGAGACGGGAGCCATGCCGTCCGAAGCGTCTTGCCTTCCGCCGATGACCTTGTAGAACTATACTCATATGCTGTGATTTCGAGCGCTCGGCGCGACACATGAATGGAAAGAGCCATGACGATCCAGATCGGCGACAGAATCCCGGACGCAGCCTTCGGCATTAGAGGCGTGAACGGCATCGATACGATCACCGCGAGGGATTATTTCGCCGATCGTAAGGTCGTGCTCTTCGCCGTGCCGGGCGCGTTCACGCCGACCTGCCACCGCAATCATCTGCCGAGCTTCGTGGCGAAGGCCGAGGAGATCAAGGCCAAGGGCGTCGACGCCATCGCCGTGACCGCCGTCAACGACATTTTCGTGCTCGACGCCTGGCTCGAGGCGTCGGGCGCCAAAGGCAAGATCGACGGTCTGGCGGATGGCGCGGCCGTTTTCGCCAAGGCGCTCGGTCTGGAGGTCGATCTCACCGAGCGCGGCTTCGGAGTACGCTCGCAGCGCTATTCCTTGCTCGTCGACAATGGCGTGGTGAAACGCCTCAATATCGAAGAGAAGCCGGGAAGCATCGAGATTTCCGGCGCGGATGCGATTCTCGCGCAATTGTGAGGCTCGCTCGCCGGCGGGCGAAATCTTTTATCGATAGCCTCTTCCGCGGCGCGTCGCCGCGCTGGCGGGAGAGGCGGTCGAAGTCAGGCGGGGAAACGCGCGCCGATGACGCTTTCGGCCAGAGGACGCCGCTGATTGGGGCTCTCCAGCGCTTGGAAGTCCTCGTGCAGCAGCGCCTTGTCGCCGGGCCGACCGATCGCGATCGCCACCTCGACGGCGTAATCGTCCGGAACATTCAATTGCCGGCGCGCCGCCTCGCTGTCGAACCCGCCGATGGCGCGCGTGCTCCATCCGAGCAGGCTCGCCTGCAGCGCGAGATTGGCCCAGGCGGCGCCCGTATCGAAAGTGTGGTAGCGGGCGGGCGTCGGCTCGCTGGAGCCTGGGCGAATATGGGTCTTTTTCGACACGAGCACGACCAGTGCGCCGGCGTTTTTCGCCCACAGACGATTACGCTCCACCAGCAGCGAGAGATAGAGATCGAAGTCCGGCGCATTCCGCTTCGCATAGAGGAAACGCCACGGCTGCGAGTTGGACGCGGAAGGCGCCCAGCGCGCCGCCTCGAACAGAGCGAAAAGAATGTCGTCGGAGATTTCCTCGCCCGTGTAGGCGCGCGCCGACCAGCGGTCGACGAATAAGGGGTCGGCTCGATATTCGGCCTTGCGGCCCGAGGCATAGGTCATGGCGGCTCCTTGTCGCGCTCGAAAACCGTCGCGCAAAAATGATCTTTGAACCGCTTTAGTCTACTAGAAAGATAGTTAAATGCAAGACGCCAACGCTTCGGGGCGATCGGGCGAGGTTTCCTCATCCCGAGAAGCAGCCGTAGGCCGCGTCTCGAAGGACGGGGAACCTCTGGAGAGCTCCCCCCTCGTGCGCTTTTAAGACGCGCCTTTCAGGCGCTCCTTCGGCATGAGGGAGAGGATCATTGTCCTTCGCCCGATCTAGAGGCGATCCTGGCGCTGACGCGCCAGCAAGTCGCGAACCTGCTCGACGAGCTCGCTCTCGGGCGCGGAGAATTGCGCCGGGCGCTGCGCCTTCCATTCCTCATTGGTGGCGATTCCCGCGCTCGCTCGCGCGCCTTCGATCAAATCCTTGATCTGCACCTCGCCCTTGGCGCGCTCGTCCGAGCCCTGGATCACCACTGCCGGACTGTTGCGTTTGTCGGCATATTTCATCTGCGCTTTCATGCCCGAGGCGCCGAGATAGAGCTCGCTCGCGACGCCGGCCTGGCGCAGCGACGCGACGAGCCGCTGGTAATCGGCGATATGGTCGCGATCGAGCGCCAGCACGACGACGGGGCCCGTCCGCTCGCGGGCCGCCACGATCGGACTGCCGACGAGCTTCAGCGCCGCATAGAGGCGCGAGACGCCGATGGAAAAGCCGGTCGCCGGCGTGTTCTCGGAGCGAAAGCGGCCGATGAGTCCGTCATAGCGCCCGCCGCCGCCCACGGAGCCGAAGCGAATCGGATGACCCTTCTCGTCCTTGGTCTCGAAGGTCAGATCGGCCTCGAATACCGGCCCGGTGTAATATTCGAGCCCGCGCACGATGGACGGGTCGATGCGGATACGATCGGCGCCGTAGCCGGCGTCGCGGACGAGATCCTCGATCTGCAGCAACTCCTCGGCGCCCTCCGATCCCACATTGCTGCGCCCCAGCAGTTCGAACAGTCCGAAACGCGGCTCGCCGTCGGCATATTGTCCGCCGAGGCTGAAGGACAGAATGGTCGCGATGGCGTCCGGCGGCAGGCCCGCGCCCTTGGTGAAGTCGCCGCTCTCGTCCTTGCGGCCGGCTCCGAGCAGCAGTTCGACGCCTTCCGGCCCGAGCCGGTCCAGCTTGTCGATGGCGCGCAGCACCACCAGCCGGCGGCCGGCGTTTTCGGCGCCGTCGAGGCCGATCGCCTTCATGACGCCGTCGAGCACCTTGCGGCTGTTGATCTTGATGACATAGTCGCCGCGCTCGATCCCGAGCCGCTCCAGCGTGTCGGCCGCCATCATGCAGATTTCGGCGTCTGCGGCCGGCGAGGCCGAACTCACCGTGTCGGCGTCGAACTGCATGAACTGGCGGAACCGCCCGGGCCCCGGCTTCTCGTTGCGATAGACATTGCCGAAGCGATAGGAGCGATAGGGTTTCGGCAGCCTGTCGAAATTCTGCGCGACATAGCGGGCGAGCGGCGCGGTGAGGTCGTAGCGCAGCGACAGCCATTGCTCGTCGTCGTCCTGGAAGGAGAACACGCCCTCGTTGGGCCGGTCCTGGTCGGGCAGGAATTTGCCGAGCGCGTCGGTATATTCGATGGCCGGCGTCTCCAGCGCCTCGAACCCGTAGAGCTCGTAGACGGAGCGGATGACGTCGAGCATCTTGCCGGTGGCGGCGAGTTCGCCGGCGTCGCGGTCGGCGAGGCCGCGCGGCGACCGCGCCTCGATTTTGGATTTCTTCTCGTCAGACATTGAATCGGCCTCGGATCGGCGCTCTTCCTAGCATTTTTGCGTGGCAAGGGAAGCCTCGCAGCGCGAGGGGCCTTCGAGCGGAATGTCCGTTCCCGTCGGCCAATGCAGCAGATGGCTGCGACAGCGCGGACAATCCGAGCTGCCGAAGCCGTCGAGCGGAACCGGCAAATGCGCGAGTTCGGCGACATGCGCGCATTCGCTTCCGTGCGGGGTCGCCCAGGCGCCGTGGACGGCGCCTGCTTCCGTCAGTTGGTCGATGTGCCAATGCCGTCTCTTGCCTCGACGCATATGACGGGCGAGGCGGGCGCGCAGGCCTCCCGGACCCTTGGCCGAACCGCAGTAGAGATAGCGCCCGGGCGCGAGCGTCGCCTCGCGTCCCTTGCCCGCCGTGATGCGGAGCGGCGCATCGAGTTCGACGAGCAGCACATAGGCGCCGGGGTCGACCGGCGCTTCCGACGCCACGCAAACGAAGCTGCTCCCTCGTCGGCTCGATTCGCTCGCCGAGCGGGACGCCGGCGTCTGCGACGCCACGCGACGACGCGCGGCGCGGCTCACCCCGCCGTCTTCACATCCGGCGGCGTCGCCTCGTCGGCGAGCGCTTCCAGCGCGTCGCTCAGCGTCACCGAACTCTGGGCCTGCGAGCCGAGCCGGCGGATGGAGACCGTGCGCTCGGCCGCCTCCTTCTTGCCGACGACGAGCAGGACCGGAACCTTGGCGAGCGAATGTTCGCGCACCTTGTAGGTGATCTTCTCGTTGCGCAGGTCGAGCTCGACCTGCAGACCGAGCTTGCGCGCCCGCGCCGCCACGTCCAGCGCATAGTCGTCCGCCTCCTGCGTGATCGTGCAGACGACGATCTGCAGGGGCGAGAGCCACAAGGGCAGATGTCCGGCGTAGTGCTCGACCAATATGCCGGTGAAGCGCTCGAGCGAGCCGAAGATGGCGCGGTG
>PQAN01000327.1:2992-3181 GCA_003105285.1 Methylocystaceae bacterium | reverse complement strand
AGAGGCCTGGTTCGAGGTCGCGCCCGACACCTCCCGTCCCTTCGTCGTGGAGGCCGGCGATGGCGCCGTCACGGCGCTCGGCACCGTCTTCGACATCGCGTTGCGCAACTCCGGCGCGCGCGTGACGGTGAACGAGCATCGCGTGCTGGTCGCGAGCGGCGGAAATGCGGTTGTCGTGGAGGAAGGCCA
>PQAN01000327.1:0-2914 GCA_003105285.1 Methylocystaceae bacterium | reverse complement strand
AGCGGCGCGGGCGCCCGAAAACGTGGACGTCGACCTCGCCACGGCGTGGCGACGTGGCAAGCTGATCGTGACGAAGCAGCCGCTCCGCGACGTTCTCGCGGCGATCGGACGTTACCATCGCGGATTCGTCTATTGCGTCGATCAGTCCGTTTGCGCGCGCCGCGTGTCCGGAGTCTTCGGGGTCGACGACGCCATGCGGTCGCTGAGTGAGATCGAGGTTTCGCTCGGCCTTCGCGCTATCCATCTGACGCGTTACGTAACCCTGCTGTATTGAGCTCCGAAAGCCGCAGGAGAAAATTTTTTATGAAGGAGGTTCCGCTTTCCGATCAAGCTTCGTCTTGTGTGTTGTGGCCGCGGAGAGAACCTCGGCGCGTGCGCGAAGGGGCGGAGAGTGATGGCGAGGAAGAATTCTGCGTACAAGGGTAGGAACATGGGTTCGACTGCGATCGCCTTGGCGTTTAGCGCGATGACGATGAGTGCGGGAAATCCAATTCATCCGGCTCAGGCGTCGATTTCTCCTGCGGAACGGGAAGGACTGCGTCGCGACTACAGCATTTCCGCCGGCCCGATCGATATCGCGTTGAACTCTTTCGCCGATCGTAGCGGTCTGCACATCGTGTTCGACGCGCGCCTCACGGAAAGCATGACGACCCCGGGCGTGTCCGGCGTCTACTCCGTCGAGGAGGGGTTGGACCGGTTGCTGTCCGGGACTGGGCTGACCTATCGCCTCGCCGAGAACGGGCGTTCGGTCTCGATCATCCTGGCTCAGGCTACAACGGGAATAACGAATGATGCGAGCGGCGCGACGCCTTTGCCGCCGATTGACGTTGGCGCAACGCGTCGAGAGGCGTCGGGCGAAAGCAGCGGAGCTCCGAAAGGACCAGGAGACAGGCACACCGGCTACATGGCCGATCGAGCCAGTTCGGCGCTGAAGGTGGACGCGCCTCTTATACAGACGCCGATCTCGGTGCAGGTCATTACGCGTCAGACCATGGACGATCAACAGGCCATCAGCGTACGAGACGCGCTTGTCACCAACAGCAGCGGCGTGACAGTAATCCCGAGTTTTTTCGACGTGCTGAAAGTGCGTGGATTCGCAACTTTCGGCAGCACGTATAAGGGCGGCCTTCAGGAATATCGATATCGTTATCTCGACACGGCTAATTTGCAATCGATCGAGATTTTGAAAGGCCCCGCGGCGATGCTTTTTGGCCGCATGGACCCCGGCGGCATCGTCAATCTCGTCGTCAAGCGTCCATTGGAGACGCCGTATTATTCTCTGGAAGAACAGATCGGCTCTTACGGACTGACGCGCACGACCTTCGACGCTACTGGCCCGGTGACGGCGGACAAGTCGGTGCTGTATCGCTTCAACGGCGAATTCTACCGAACCAATTCCTATCGTGATTTCGTCGTGGACAGAAATGTTTTTCTAGCGCCGACTATCACGCTTCATCCGATCGAACAATTTCGAATGAACATCGACTTCGAATATCAGAATCGAGTCTGGGTGGACGATTTTCCAATCTATCCGGCAGTGGGAGCGGGTCCCGCGAGCCTCCCACCAAACCGTTATCTCTCGCCCGCACTTGTCACTGTGGGAATGCCTGACAACTTCGACAAGAAACGAATTGCTTACGACTGGACCTATGACTTCCTTCCGGGTTGGAGTCTTACGAACCGGCTGAGCTACGCGAATGTCGGCTATCGCACCATCAACGGCTTTCCCGGCGCGTTCGACCAATCGACCGGCGTGCTCAGCCGCTCGATGACCGTCAATTACGGATATACCGACAAACTATTTGCGACCAATCTCGATCTCAAAGGAAAGTTCGACACTGGGCCACTTCAGCATTCGATTCTACTTGGCTACGACTATTTCAGCTATTTTACGCCTTTGAACGTCGCGGCTTATGGTCTCCCCGCGAGCTCGATTAATGTTTACGCGCCAAACTATGCGCAGCTCGAGAACATTTATCCCGCAGCGCCGTCCTATTCGCAAAATGGGTATAGATGGAACGGAATTTACGGACAGGATATGATTTCGTTCCTGGATGACAGTTTCCACGTGTTGTTGGGGGGACGCTACGATTGGGCGCTAACCAGCGCCAGCAAGAACAGTTCTTCCCCCGCCGCCGCGCAGATCTCCTATATTACGACCCAGGACCAAGCGTTCAGTCCTCGGCTCGGCGTCGTTTATCAGCCGCTGTCCTGGCTGTCGTTCTATGGAAGCTTCACGCGCTCGCTGGGACTAAACAACGCCACGACACAAGGCGCCTTGCCGCCGCAAAAGGGCGAGCAGTTCGAAGGTGGGGCGAAGGCGGAGCTGTTCGACAAACGGCTCATGCTGACCATGGCGTATTTCGATATCACCAAGACCAATATTCCCACTCCCGACCCGACGAATGCCCGCAATACGCTCTTAATTGGAAAGGCGAGAAGCCGGGGAATTGAAGTCGACTTGACTGGCCGCATCGATGACAATTGGAGCATCATCGCCAATTACACTCATGACGATGTTCGCACGGTCGAAGGATCGATAGATACTCCGCTCAATATTTACAATAGACAACTTGCTGTCGCTGGCAGAGTGTTGGCGTCTAGCCCCCGCAATTATGGAAATATTTGGGTAAAGTACGAAGCGGATGGTGCCTTACGTGGGTTGAGCGTCGGCGGAGGCCTCTCTGTGACGAGCAGCTCTTTGGGGGACAATGCGAACTCGTTCATTCTTCCGGGGTATGCGCTCTTAAACGGGATGATCGCATACAGCACAAAAATTCAAGGCTACACCATCACGGCTCAGTTGAACGTCAAGAACATCACCGATGCGGCCTATTACCCAGGTTCTGGAACGAACCGTTTCAACATCATGACCGGAACGCCGCGCACGTTCCTAGTGGATCGAATCTAACGC
>PQAN01000326.1 GCA_003105285.1 Methylocystaceae bacterium | reverse complement strand
GCGCGACAGTCGAACTCCTGGGGGATGCGATCGGCGTCGACGAGCTGGCGGCGCGGTCGGGGACGATCGGCTACGAGATTTTGACGCGTCTCGGCCGGCGTTACGAGCGCCGATATGTCGGCGGGTGAGGATTCACGCCCGCTCGAACCAGGGCGTCAGCACCGGAAAGCCCTCACCGGCCAGCAACGAACAGGTCTCGTAGAGCGGGAGGCCGACCACCGCCGAATATGAGCCGATCAAGCGGATCACGAACGTCCCGGCGAGCCCCTGGATCGCATAGCCGCCGGCTTTGCCGCGCCATTCGCCGGACGCGATATAGGCGTCGATCTCCGTCGCCGACAGGCGCTTGAAGCGCAGGCGCGTTTCGACGAGCCGCCGCCGCTCCGCGCCGCGCGGCGTGATCAGGCTCACACCCGTATAGACGCGATGCTGGCGCCCCGAGAGAAGCCGCAGGCAATCCTCGGCCTGCTCGGCGTCCTCGCATTTGGGCAGAATTCGCCGCCCCACCGCGACGACGGTGTCCGCCGCCAGCAGGAAGGAGCCTTCGAGCTGCGGTTGATAGGACCCGATCTTGACCGCCGCCGCGGCCTTTTCGCTCGCCAGCCGAGCCGCCAGAGTGCGCGGCAATTCGTTGCGCTGCGGAGCTTCGTCGATATCCGTCGGGAGCAGCGCGTCCGCGTCGAGACCCGCTTGCTGCAACAGCTCGAGGCGCCTCGGCGAAGCGGAGGCGAGCACGAGCTTGGGCCGCGCGTCTGTCGGTTGGGAGGTCAAGAAGATCGGCTCCGCGACGTGAGAATCACTTGAAACGATAGGTGATGCGCCCCTTGGTGAGGTCATAGGGCGTCATTTCCACGAGCACTTTGTCGCCGGTGAGCACGCGAATGCGATTCTTGCGCATCTTGCCGGCGGTGTGGGCAATGATTTCATGCTCGTTCTCGAGCTTGACCCGAAACATTGCGCTCGGCAGCAGCTCGGTCACGATTCCGGGAAACTCCAGCAGTTCTTCCTTCGCCATGTGGTTCCTTGTCGAGGCCCGCGGGTGCGCCCGCGCTGGCCTTTATGTCAAAACGCCCGCTACGCGCGGGCTCCGTCACAGATATGGGGGTCGATGCCAGGACGCGCAAATCCGCGCCGGACCCTAATCGAGAACGACGGATTTGTGAACTGCGGTGTTTGCGAGAACGAAGGCGATCGAGTGAAGGAGGCGCGGCGCGCAGCGCCCTCACCTGCTCTTCCCCTTGAACGCCCGCGTCCCCGGCTTGCCGGCCGTCGAGCGCGCGCCGGGGCGCGACAGCGGGCGCGCCTCGCCGCCGCCGAAATTATGCGGCCCCATGTCGGCGTCGGTCGGTTTGTGCGCCCGCGTGCCGGGAATAGCGGACGCGCCCGCCCTGCCGCCCCGCCCTCCGTTCGGCCGCATCAGCGGATTGGCCTCCGCCAGCAGCTCCGCCCGCTGCAGGCGCTGGATTTCGTCGCGCAGCCGCGCGGCCTCCTCGAAGGCGAGATCGGCCGCCGCCGCCTTCATGCGCTTCTCGAGATCGGCGAGCGTCGCCTGCATATTATGGCCCGGCGCCAGCTCGGAGAGGCCCGCGTCCACAGTCACATGATCCTGCTCGGCGAGCGAGCCGAGAATGTCGGCGATGTCACGCTTGATGCTGGCCGGCGTGATGCCGTGCTCCGCGTTATAGGCCTCCTGCTTGGCGCGGCGGCGATTGGTCTCGTCGATGGCGCGCTGCATCGAGCCGGTGATCTTGTCGGCATAGAGAATGACGCGTCCGTCGACATTGCGGGCGGCGCGGCCGATCGTCTGCACCAGCGACGTCTCCGAACGCAGGAAGCCTTCCTTGTCGGCGTCGAGAATGGCGACGAGGCCGCATTCGGGAATATCCAGTCCTTCGCGCAGCAGATTGATGCCGACCAGCACGTCGAAGGCGCCGAGCCTGAGATCGCGGATGATCTCGATGCGCTCGATCGTATCGATGTCCGAGTGCATGTAGCGCACGCGTATGCCGTTCTCGTGCAGATATTCGGTGAGGTCCTCGGCCATGCGCTTCGTCAGCACCGTGACCAGCGCGCGATAGCCGAGCTGCGCGGTGGTGCGCACTTCGTCCAGCAGATCGTCGACCTGCGAGCGCGCCGGGCTGATCTCCACCGGCGGATCGATGAGGCCGGTCGGACGGATCACCTGCTCGACGAATACGCCGCCGGTGCGCTCCAGCTCCCAATTACCCGGAGTCGCCGAGACGGCGATCGTCTGCGGCCGCATGGCGTCCCATTCCTCGAAGCGCAAGGGACGGTTGTCCATGCAGGACGGCAGGCGGAAGCCATATTCGGCGAGCGTCGCCTTGCGGCGGAAGTCGCCCTTGTACATGGCGCCGATCTGCGGAATGCTGACATGGCTCTCGTCGGCGAAAACGATGGCGTTGTCCGGCAGATATTCGAACAAGGTCGGCGGCGGCTCGCCGGGGCACCTGCCGGTGAGATAGCGCGAATAATTCTCGACGCCGGCGCAGGAGCCGGTCGCCTCCAGCATTTCGACATCGAAGCGCGTGCGCTGCTCGAGCCGCTGCGCCTCGACGAGCCGGCCGGCGCGGTGCAATTCGTCGAGCCGCGCGCGCAACTCCTCCTTGATCGACTTGATCGACTGCAGCAGCGTCGGGCGCGGCGTCACATAGTGGGAGTTCGCATAGACCTTCACGAATTCGAGGTCCTGCGTCTTCTTGCCGGTGAGCGGGTCGAATTCGGAGATCGTCTCGACCTCGTCGCCGAAGAAGCCGACGCGCCAGGCGCGATCCTCGTAGTGGGCGGGAAAAATGTCGATCGTATCGCCGCGCACGCGAAACGTTCCGCGCGTGAAATCGGCGCTCACACGGCGGTATTGCAGGGCGACGAGATCGGCGACGAGCTGGCGCTGCTCGAGCTTTTCGCCCGCCGTCACGCTGAAGGTCATGGCCGTATAGGTCTCGACCGAACCGATGCCGTAGATGCAGGAGACGGAGGCGACGATGATGACGTCGTCGCGCTCCAGCAGCGCGCGCGTCGCGGCGTGGCGCATGCGGTCGATCTGCTCGTTCACCGACGATTCCTTCTCGATATAGGTGTCGGTGCGCGGCACATAGGCCTCGGGCTGGT
>PQAN01000325.1 GCA_003105285.1 Methylocystaceae bacterium | reverse complement strand
GATTCCTATCGTGATTTCGTGACGGATCGGAACGTCTTCATCGCGCCGACCATCACCTATCGCCCGATCGAGCAGTTCCGGATCAATGTCGATTTCGAATATCAGAACAAGACCTGGGTCGACGACTATCAGCTCCTGCCGGCCGTCGGCGATCATCCCGCGAATATTCTGCGGAGCCGCTATCTTTCGGCGCCCTATCTCACGACGAATTTCCCGAATCATTTCGACAAGAAGCGCATCGCCTACGACTGGACCTACGACATCGCGCCGGATTGGAGCCTCACCAACCGCCTGAGCTACACCAGCCTCGGCACGCGAAACGGCAATGTGTCGGGCTCCTCCTTCAATCAGATCACCGGTGTGCTGAATCGTGTCTACGTCTATTTCCCCGGCAATACGGACAACACTTTCGCCACCAATCTCGACCTCAAAGGCAAGTTCGAGACGGGGCCGCTCGCCCATTCGGTGCTGCTCGGCTTCGACTATTTCAACAATTATTGGGGCATGAAGAGCCAGATCATCACGCCGATCAGCGCGATCAACATCTATGCGCCGAACTATTGGGTCGCCGACGCGGCCAAGGGCGGCGGCTACGCCCATTCCGGCGAGCGATGGACGGGCGTCTACGGCCAGGACATGATCTCCGTCCTCGACGACAAGGTCCATGTGCTGCTCGGCGGCCGCTACGACTGGAACGAGGTCAGCTCCTCGGGCGGCTACAACGCCAATTGGTGGACGGGCTACGCCAATTACAAGACCGTCTACACTTCGGCGTTCAGCCCGCGCGTCGGCGTCGTCTACCAGCCGCTGCCTTGGCTCTCCTTCTATAGCAGCTTCTCGCAATCCTTCGGCTCCAACAACACGACGAATTACAGCCTCCCTCTGCCGCCGCAACGGGGCGAGCAATACGAGGCCGGCGCCAAGGCCGAATTGCTCGACAAGCGTCTCACGCTGACGATGGCCTATTTCGACATCACCAAGACGAATATTCCGACGCCCGATCCGACCAATCCGACCTATTCGACACTGATCGGCAAGGCGCGCAGCCAGGGCTTCGAATTCGATCTCAAGGGCCGCATCGACGACAATTGGAGCGTCATCGCCAATTACACGCATGACGACGTCCGCACGGTCGAGGGATCGTCCGCCAATGCGCTCACGGTCTACAACAGCCAGCTGGCCGCTTCCGGCAAAGTCCTCGCCTCGAGCCCGCGCAACTACGGCAATCTATGGGTGAAATACGACGCCGACGGCGACGTTCTGCGCGGCCTCAGCCTCGGGGCCGGCGTCACGGTGACGGGGAGCGCGCTCGGCGACAATGCGAACTCCTATGTCCTGCCGGGCTATGTGCTGCTCAATGCGATGATCGCCTATACGACCGAGATCGAGGGCCTCAATGTGACCGCCCAGCTCAATGTGAAGAACATCACCGACACGGTCTATTATCCTTCGTCGGTGGATCGCACCTACATCATGACCGGAACTCCGCGCACCTTCCTCGGATCGCTGCGCGTGGAGTTCTGAACCAAGCGAGCGCTGGACGTTCTCGGATAGGAGGAGGCTCGATGATGTCAATGAAAATGGCGCGAATCGCCGTCGCGCTGGCGAGCGTCTCGATCGCGTCCGGCGCCATTCCGAGCGCCGCCGCGAAAGATCGCCCGGTGTCGATCTCTTTCGCTTTGACCGCCGACGGTAGGGATGTCGGATGCGGCGCGCCGTTGACCAATCTCGGCGCCGGCCGGCTCGAGAGCAAGCTGCACGACGCGCGCTTCTACGTCTATGGCGTCAAGCTGATCGACGCCAAAGGCGGTCGCACGCCGATCACGCTCGCACAGAACAATTGGCAGCTCGCCGATGTCGCGCTTCTCGACTTCAAGGACGCGCGCGGCGGCAATGCGCCTTGCACTGAAACCAATCCCCCCAAGAACACGGCGGTCACCGGAACGGCGCCCGCCGGCTCCTATGTCGGATTGGAGTTTTCCGTCGGCGTTCCCGTCGAAGGAACATCCGAGGGCAAGACGATCATGCTCAATCACAGCAGCACGGAGACGTCGCCTCCGCCGCTCGACATCGCCGTCATGGCCTGGAACTGGCAGGGCGGACGCAAGTTCCTGCTGGTCGAGGTCGATCCGCCCTCCTATGTGACGAAGCCCGACGGAAGCAAGACGAAGACGTGGATGGTGCATCTCGGCTCGTCGGGCTGCAAGGGCAATCCGGCGACCGGCGAGATCGTCGCCTGCGCGCGCGAGAACCGCTTCACCGTGACCTTCGACCGCTTCGATCCGAAGACGCAGAGGGTCGAGCTCGATTTGACGCGGCTGTTCGCCAAGACCGATCTGCTCGTCGACAAGGGCGGCGCCGTCGGCTGCATGACGGCGCCGGATGATCCCGAATGTCCGGCGATCTTCGAGGCGCTCGGGCTCAATCTCGTCGAGACCGCGCCGGGCGCCAATGACGCGGGCAAGCAGACGAAGGCGGGCGCTTCGCCCGTGTTCAATATCGGCCCCGCCAAGACGACCTCCTCTCTCGCGAGGGGAAGGCAATGACGCGCGCCTCCTTTCTCGCGCTCGCCGCGCTCGGCCTCGCGGGCGCTTTGCCCGCTCGCGCCGAGCAGACGGCGGCTGCGGCCTGGACATGGGACTTGCCG
>PQAN01000324.1 GCA_003105285.1 Methylocystaceae bacterium | reverse complement strand
TACGAGTTCTTCACGGGAGACTATATAATTGCCGATCCAATGGGAGTTTTAGGAACGTCTATCGACGATGAAAGTAAATTGAAATATATGCACGGGGAATTGTATGAAAATGACGGCGAGACGTGCCATGTCAATAGTATAAAGTTAAAAGGAATCTTCTACCTCGCCGAGGTAACATGTCATCGTTGAGGCGCGCGTAGTAGGCCCTGGTCTTCTCTCGCGATCGCAAACCTCTGCTCGAGGGCAAGCCCGGCCATGATAATTCCGCGTGCCTAGCCTCACACCGCCACCGAGTGCCGCGCCGCCTTCGCCTCGAGGTAGGCGTCGAAGGCGGCCGCCGCCAAGCGCACGAAGGGGCGGCCGTAATCGGTGATGGCGAGGCGCCGGCCGTTTAGTTCCGCGAGCCCTTCGTCGATGAGCGGGGCAAGACGCGGCTTGGCGTCGTCGAACGCGTCCTCGCGGTAGAAATGCGCTTTCGCCACCGCTCCGAAATCGACGGCGAAATCGCACATCAGCCGCTCGATGATCTCGCCGCGTACGACATCCTCGCCCGAGAACGCCAGACCGCGCGAGATCGGCAGCCGCTCCGCTTCGATCGCGCGCCGCCAGTTGCCGGTGTCGCCGATATTTCCCAGATAGCCCTGCGGCAGGCGGCCGATCGAGGAGACGCCGAGGCCGATCAGCGCGTCGGCGTCGTCCGTCGTATAGCCCTGGAAATTGCGATGCAGCCGGCCGGCGCGGGCGGCGACGGCGAGCATGTCGTGCGGACGGGAGAAATGATCGAGGCCGATCGCCTCGAAGCCTTCGGATTCGAGCGTCTCGCGCACGGCGGCGGCCTGCGCCAGCCGCTCGTTCGCCCCGGCGAGCGCGGCCGAGTCGATGAGTCGCTGATGCACCGCGAACCAGGGCACATGCGCATAGCCGAACACGGCGAGACGGCTCGGCGCGAGCCCCGCCGCGAGCCGCGCCGTGCGGATCACATCGTCGACGCTCTGTTGCGGAAGGCCGTACATCAGGTCGAAGTTGATCGCGCTCAGGCCCCCGCTGCGCAGCAGCGCGACACAGCGCTCGACGGCCTCGTAGGGCTGGTCGCGGCCGGAGGCTTTCTGCACATGCGGATTGAAATCCTGCACGCCGAGCGAGACGCGGTTGACGCCGGATTCGAGCAGCGCTTCGACGAGCGCTTCGTCGACGAGGCGGGGGTCGAGCTCGATCGCATGTTCGACGTCTGCGTCGAGATCGAAATATTCGCCGAGGGTGCGCGCCACTTCGCGAAAACGCGAGGGGCCGAGCATGCTCGGCGTGCCGCCGCCCCAGTGGATCGAGCGGACATGGCGCGCTCTCGTCGCGGCCGAGACCAGTTCGATCTCGCGCAGCAGCGTCTCCTTATAGGCGGTGAGCGGCGCGTCCTGGCGCAGGGCCTTGGTGTGGCAGCCGCAATAGGTGCAGATCGCCGGACAGAAGGGCACGTGCAGATAGAGCGAGAGACCGGCCGAGGGAGAAAGCTCCGCCAGCCATTCGCCGGCCTCCTTCGCGCCGATCTCGGCCGAAAAATGCGGGGCGGTGGGATAGCTCGTGTAGCGCGGAACCGAGCGTTCCGAGAGCGCGAGGGAGGCTGCTGTCATCTGCCGTTCCAAACTGCGAGAAGCGGTGCATATCGGCGCATCGCGATTATTTAGACCCTAGGCGGGCGCGGGGCAAAATGTAATGTGGCCGCGAAAGGGGCGGCGGAGAAAAGTCGAGGCCGGTCTGCAATGTGTCAGTGGAGCAGTTCGATGTCGAATTTCATTCGGTCCGCGAGCCTCGGCCTGGCGCTTCTGGCGGCCGGCTCTCCTCTCGCCGCCTCGGCCGCCGGCGCCGCGCGTTCCTCTGGCGTCGCCGGGCGCTACGCGATTCTGCGCGCCGGGGACAAGGACACCGGCTGCATGTTGACGCTCGATGAGCGGGCGCGGGGGCCGGGAGGATTCAGGGCGCAGCTCGCGCCCGCCTGCCGCGACCAGGGGATCGTCATTTTCGATCCGATCGGCTGGTCGCTCGAGCGCGGCCGGCTCGCCCTGACCGCCCGCAAGGGCCACAAGGCTTATTTCGACCAGGACGGCGACAGCGTCTGGCGTCGGGACGCCAAGGAAGGCAAGCCGCTCGCCCTCAAACGGCTTTGAGCATCCTAGAGTCTTTCCGTGTCTCATTGAAACACGGAAAGACTCTAGCTTCTTGTTTTGACGCGTTTCCGACGCCGAACCGGTATCCACTTCGGCTGGAAACGCTCGAAAAAAGCGGCCTCCCGGAGGGGAAGTCCGGGAGGCCTCAGGTCCGCCGTCGCACGAGAGGGGGCGGGGAAGGCGGCGGCGGTTTTCGAGCGCCTTCGGCTGGTCGGGCGTTCGAAGCTCCTAATTGTCGGCGCGAGCCGTCAGTTGCAGACCTGCACGCGCTGATAGGCGATGACATTGCCCCAATCGTCGGTGATCGGCTGGTTGGCCGGATAGCAGGGGCGATAGCCGCCGTAATAGCCGTATTGTGAGGCGCCGACGGCCGCGCCGACCGCGAGCGCGCCGAGGACGCCGGCCGCGACGGGAGCGCCCCAGCCGCCATGGCGGTGGCCCCATCCTTGATGGCCCCAGCCGCGATGACCCCAGCCATATCCGGCCTGGCCATAGCCCCGGCCCTGGCCATAATAGCCGCCCGCGGCGGCCGGCGACGCCGCCAAAGAGCCCGCCGCCAGGACGCCGGCGGCGACCGCGACTGCGACGGCTTTCTTGAAATCGGCTTTCATAGCCTTTTCTCCTCTATCGGCCTGGGCGCCCCGCCGGCGGGGATTTCCAGATGACGAGGCCGACATTAGCGAGAGAAAGCTGAACGCCGCATGGCTCTTTCGTTCATCTCGCAGTCAGAATCGGCGGGGGAAACGCGCCTCACAGCTCGGGCGCATAGCCCCACGCCTGATTGAGCCGGGACTGCGCCACGCCGGCGTCGATCGAGGCCGCGGCGCGCGCCCGCTGGGCTTCGAGCTGCAATTGGCGCACGCGGTAGAGATCGAAGGCGTTGATCTCTCCCAGTTTGAACGAGCGTCGCGCCAGCTCGAACTGCTCGGACGCGACCGAGAGCCGTTTCGTGGCCAGCCCCTCGGCGCGGCGCGCCGCGGCGAGGGCGGCGCGCGCCGCGGCGATTTCGGCGTCGCCGCAGCCGAAGGTGCGCAGCCAGTGGGCGGCGATCTCGAGGTAGTGGTCCTGGTCGAACGGGTAGAACGACACCCAGAGACCGAAGCGTTCCGACAGCGAGACCTTCTCCTCGA
>PQAN01000323.1:21985-22260 GCA_003105285.1 Methylocystaceae bacterium | reverse complement strand
CGATAGGCGCCGCCGCGCCACTTCACCAGCCAAGCCGTCTTCCAGCGGCGGAAAAAGCCGCCGAGCGAGGTCGGCAAGGTGAGATAGAAGCCGACGAAGCAATCGATCGACCAGGCGATCGCAATGACGCCGAGCGTGATCGTCCCAACGGCGCCGAGCACGAGCGTCCAGTGCAATTTATAGATGAAGGGCATGAGATTGATGAGCCCTTGCGAGATGTCGCCACGCATTCTGCGCCCGAGCTCCTGCCCGGTCCAAGGATCGAGGAACAATTG
>PQAN01000323.1:10009-21859 GCA_003105285.1 Methylocystaceae bacterium | reverse complement strand
TCGGGCGCGATCGCCTGCGCGCGCTCGGCGAGCGTCGCGAGATCGAGCGGCGTTTGTCCCGGCCGTGGCTCGGCGAAGAGCCGCGGCGCGAAGACGCGCTCCAATTCTGTGTTGAAGGCGAGCAGGCTGCCGCTGAGCGCGACGACGACGAGAAAAGCCGTCATCGCCAGCCCGATCCAGCGATGAAGGAAAAGGAAAAACGAACGGATCATGGCGTGGCCTCCATATGATTATCGAGGCGTCGCCGGCCGGAATCCGCCGCTTTCGGGCGCCGGCGCCTCGAAGTTCAGAATTTCACTTTTATCGAGCCGACGAAAGTGCGCGGTGTGCCATAAGCGGCGTTGAGACCGCCGTCGCTGCTCTCGAAATATTTCGTGTCGGAGATATTCACGACATTGAGCTGCGCCTCGATCGGCGTGTCCTGAAACACGAAACGATGGCCGACCATGGCGTCAAAACGCACATAGGCGGGCAACACCCAGGAATTGGTCGTGTTTCCCCAGCGTTCGCCATTGGCGTAGAAGCCGGCGCCGAAGATGAAGCCTTCCGTCGCACCCGGCGCCGAGTCATATTTCACCCAGAGATTGCCGGCGTGGCGCGGAATACCGGGCCAGCGCTTGCCGAGGATGGCGGCGACGCCGGTGGCGTTGCTCTTCAGGACGATCGCGTCGCTATAGCTGTAGCTGCCGATGATGCTGATATTGTCGGTGATCTGGCCCGCCACGTCGAATTCGACGCCGCGATTGCGGACCTCGCCCGCCGCGATCTGAAAGCTCGAGTTCGGGAAGCGCGGATCTGGCGTCAGCACATTGGTGAGATAGAGATCGAAGGCGGCGATCGATCCGGTCAGCTTGCCGTCGAACAGGCTCGCCTTGGCGCCCATTTCGAACTGCTGACCGAGCTGCGGCGGAAGCGCCTTGCTGTCGGCGGAGACCGCGGCGGCGTTGGAATTGGAGAAGGATTCCGCATAGCTGGCGTAGATTGAGAAATTCTCGTTGAGCTTCACCAGCAAGCCGCCGTTGGGCGAGATGCGCCGCTCGGTCCTGTTGCCCTTGTAGGACGGATTGTAATGTCCGTCGCAGAAGGGGTAGCACGCCGCGCCCGCCGGCGATTGCGTGGCGCCGAAAATCTCCTGGCCGCGGTCGAAGGCCACGTCGTAGCGGCCGCCGATCAGGAAGTGGATGAAGTCGTCGTAGGAAATGTCGTCCTGAACGTAGTAGCCGAAGTTGATCTGATTGGAGCGCGACAGGACGTTGCCCGCGCCCTGGGCGACGAAGCCGTGCAGCGTGTAATAGTCGATGCCGCTGTAATTAGGCGCCCAAATGTTGAGCGCCGGAATGGGCTGCAAGGGGAAGCCTGCGGGCGGCGTGCCAGGCGGATTGTCTCCCTTGTAGAGTTGGTGGTACCAGAAATAATCGAAGCCGAAGAGCATCTTGTGCTTGAATGGCCCGGTTTCGACCTCGCCGTTCACGTCGAGGTTCAACGAATACATGTCGCGGTAGCCGCGGCTCCAGCTCAGCTTGCGATTCATCAGGCCTGTCGAGAGATTATAGCCGCGCGACAGCAGGTAGTTCTGATTCTCGTCGGCGTGATTATAATGAAAGCGGTTCGTCACCGACCAATTATTGTCGAAGCGGTAGGTCCAATCCGCGGCGACGAGAATGCGTTCCATGACATCGGGGAATTCGTCGTACCATTTCGGGTCGAGCTGCGTCCAATTGCGCGGCAGCCCAGCGGGACGTCCGACGAAGCCAGGAATGGCATAACTTTGCGCAAGAACGGGGATCATCTGACCATAGCTGCCGCGATTGGCCGTCTGGATATGGTCGTATTGGAAGGAGACATTCGCCTCGAACTGCTCGATCGGGCGCCAGGCGAGACGCGCCAGGACCGAACCGTTGTCGCGATGATGGAAATTGATGAAGTCGTCGGCGCGGTCGTAGACGCCGATGACGCGGTAGAGTAGCGTCTTTTCTTTGTCGATCGGCCCAGTCGCATCGACCGTGGTGCGCGACAGGCCCCAGCTCCCGAACTGCTCCTGAACGCTGTAAGCGGCCTGCTCCTGCGGCCGCTTGGTGACGAAATTCACCATGCCGCCGGGCTGAATGCGCCCGTAGAGCATGGCCGCCGGACCCTTGAGGATTTCGACGCGCTCGATAAAGGCGGTGTCCGCCGTGTTGGCCGTGCCGGCGAGCTTCAATCCGTCGCGATAAGTGTTGGAACCGTTGGAGAACCCGCGGATCAGATAGGCGTCGTAATAGGTGAACAATCCGGTCTGCACGCCGGAGGCGAATTTCACCGCCTCCTGCGTGTTTAGGACCTGATTGTCCTCGAGCACCTGCCGCGGAACGACGACGACCGAGCGCGGCGTGTCGATAAGCGGCGCGTTCGTCTTTGTCGCCGTGAAGGCGTTGGAGCGCGCATAGCCGGTCTGCTTGCCGTCGTCGAGAGAGGAGAGCTGCCCCAAATTGCGTCGCGATGTGGAGCCTTTCTGCTCGCCGGCTATGTCGATCGCAGGCAGCGCTTCTTGCGCGACTGCGGAAGCGGCGAAGGAAACGAGGGGAAAAGCGCCAGCGAAGACGCTGCGCAGCAAGTCGGAACGAAACATGAGATTCTCCTGGCGCAGCGTCTTGCGCGCGCGATCGAGACGCAAATGAATCGCCTCAGCGGCGATGCGCCGGGCGTTCGATGTCGATCAGGAGAAGAAAGGCGGCGCCTGCGACGACCAGGAACTCGCCCAGCCGGGAGGGCGGCCGCGTCGATCGTCACGCAGACTGCGTGTCGTCCCGACAGCGAAGGGGGCGGTGGGAAATGCGATGTATTTCGGCAGAATGGAAGCGAGGCGCGATAGGCCGTCGAAAGCGCTCGACGCGCAAAAGATGCAGCACCCAGAATGTGCACCGCTCTCGTCGCCCTGGCCGCCGCCGTTCGGCGTATGTCCGTCACAGCGACCGGCCGACGCGGCCCAGACGCCCTGACCGACCGCGCCATGCGCCGCCGACAGCGACGCGAAAGCCAGCCCCTGCAGAATCGACAGAAGGACGATCAGCCACGTGAAGCGACGCAAGGCTCCCCCCCGGTACGTACGTGTGAGTGTTCTTAGCAGAACACAGTAACGCCATCGTAACGCCGATTTCTCGTCGCCGTCACGCGTTAGGACTTTATGCCTATCAGAGAATCTGGACGATCAGGAGACTTTTCTCGAGACAACCATCGGGCGACAGCCGAATCAAGCGTTTCGGGTGGCCAGTCTGGCTTGATCCGCCGCCTCGGTGCCTACGCGCGACCGATGTTCGTCGCTACAATTCGGCCACATTTGCAAATTTCAACAGTCGCCATGATACGAAGCGCAAGTCCAACGATCGGCCTCCGCCCTGGACAAAGCGCACACCGAGCAGGGCGTGATCTTGTGCGCATTCTGATCGTCGAAGATCAATACGAAATGGCGAAGCTGATCGCCGACCGGATCGGCGACGCAGGTTATGTCTCCGATCACGTGGGCGACATCCCGAATGCACTCGAAGCATTGCGGGCGCACGACTATCCTTTGATGCTGCTCGACAGGCGTCTGCCTGACGGCGACGCCATTGAAGCGCTATCCACCATTCGTCGAATCCGCCCGGAAATTCGTATCCTGCTCGTAACCGCGCTGCACTCGACCAGTGACAAGATTGATGGCCTCGACGCCGGCGCCGACGATTACCTCGCCAAGCCGTTCGACGCCGACGAACTGCTGGCGCGCATCCGGGCGAGCCTCAGGCGCCCGGGCGGGCGCCCGCTCCCGCTCGTCATTGTCGGCGATCTGTCCTTCGATCTCAATTCCCGCGAGGCGTTCGTGGCGGGTGAGCCCTTGCTGCTGCACAAGCGAGAGATGCTCCTGCTAGAAACGCTCGTGCGACGGACTGGGCGAGCTGTGACGCACGACACGCTGATCGAGGAAATCTACGGGCTCAGTGGAACCGTGCAGTTCGATGCCTTGAAGATGCTGGTGTCGCGAGTGCGGCAGCGTCTGAAGGAAAGCCGCGCCGGAGCCGAGATCTACACCGCCCGCGGCATCGGTTATCTCATCAGGACGGCGCGCGCGTGACCGGCAATCGATCCTTGTCCTCGCGATTGATCCTCTATTGGGTCGTCGGCTCGTTTCTCGCATTCTTCACTCTCCCCGCCACCGTCTACCTGCCGCTGACGGCGCTACGGGTCGGCGACAACGCCACCACTGGCCTCGAGGGCTGGACGACAAAGAGAGCGCGCAATCTCGTCGTCGACTCGCTGCGCCAGACCGCCGAAGGCGCGAAATTCGTCGAGTTCACGCCGGCTCTGCGCACCCATATGGCCCGAAATCCGGAGTTCAGATTCGCCGTCTTCGACGCCGAGACGAGAGCTCTTCTGCCGGGGTCGTTCATTGATCTCGCGGGGTATTTCGACAGAGAAAGCAGGGTCGAGACGCGCGGCGCGATGATTCATCTCATCGACGACCCCAATCCGAATGCGAGAGGATATGACCGCACGATCGACACGCCTATCGGCAATATGCGGGTCATCGTTTACGGCGCCTATTTTCATTGGGACGACGTCCTGTACCAGCTCTACAATTACCTGACGCTGACGAGCCTCGTCGCGTTTCTTCCGCTCTGCGCGGTCATGGCGATCATCGCCTTATTCGTCGTCAGGAGTGGGTTGGCTCCGTTGCATTCCGCTGCCGAAAGAGTCGCCATGATCGACGTGAACTCGATGGATGAGCGCATCGCGCGGGCCAATCTTCCCATGGAAGTCCGGCCCTTCGTCGACGCCGTCAACAGTGCCTTGGACCGTGTCCGTGAAGGCGTTGCGCGCCAGCGGCGCTTCGCCGCCAATGCCGCGCACGAGATGCGCACGCCTGTCGCCATTCTGCGCGCACGCGTCGAAAGGTTGCAAGACGACCCGAAAAAACACGACATCGAACGCGATGTGCGACGGATTCAGAACATCGTCGAGCAATTACTCGCCCTGGCGCAGCTCAAGGAGCGCGCGATGGCAGGGAGCGAAGTGCTCGATCTCGGAGAAACGACACTGTCGATCGCTGCCGACTATATGCCTGTGGCGATTGACAACGGAAGGAACATCGAATTCGAAGGGCCAGCCGCGCCTGTAACGGCTCGGGCCGATCGCTGGGCGGTGGACAGCATCGTCACCAACCTCATCGAGAATGCCGTTCGCGCCGAACCGGAAGGCGGTACGATCACGGTTCGTGTGGGGCCCGGACCGACGATCGAAGTCGTCGACCACGGGGAGGGAATTACCTTTGAAGACCGCGAACGCATTTTCGAGCCCTTCTGGCGCAAGCATGACCGACCGTCCGGCTCCGGGCTCGGCCTAGCGATTGTGCGCGAACTCTTGAACGAACTGCGCGGGTCGATCGACGTGCGAGCAACTCCCGGCGGCGGCGCGACATTCGTCGTGCGCCTGCCGGGGGCATAAGCCTATAGGGGGCTATAAATAGGGTACGCGAGGCCTTCGGTGTGAGACCTGACGAGCGGATTTCCAATGTCCAAGTCGAGCATCGACGCTGCTATGCAAAGGCCCCGCCGATGAGCCGCGACCAGGTTTCGCCCGCAAAGCCCTTGATGAAAGCGCATTCCGACCGCAGAGCGCCGGCGAGAGCCAGATCGTGGGTGTGGGCGGCGGTGACCGAATGCGGAATGAAAGCGACCCGGCGCATGAGCGACGCCGGGATTAACGTCGGCTGGCTGCGCCTGGCGATCCCCGTTGCGCCGCATCGCAGACGAGATGATCGAGCACAATTCCTTCACGGCCCGGAGTGGCCAGTAACTTGCTGCACACGAGCGATGTCGCTCGGCCGGAGGTAATAGAAAAGACTCCCGCCGGGCTCACCAGAGCGCGACGTCACGTCGGCCAGCACAAGCGCGCCGAGAACGGCCCCCGATATCGCTTCGCGCAATTGTGCGTCGATAAAGGCGTCGCTCCATGTCGGAGCGAGATCATAATGCGCGGTAGACCGGCGGAGCGCACGCGCAAGTCCGCAGGCGTCGATCTCCGTGAGCTGATTATCTCTGGGCAACGGTGCTTTCGGGTGAAAGCCGCTCCAATCCGCCGCGACGGCGCCGCAACGACTCCGGTATAGGCCTTCAGCCTCCGCGGCACCAGATCGAAGGCCCGATCGCGGGAAAGCGCCGCGCCGCTCTACGCGGCCTCCCCCGCCGCCGAAGCGCTTCGCCTCAGGGACCCGCTCGAATAGTATTACGCGCCAAAGCACGGAACTTGGCTCGACATCGTGGAGACCGAACTCGGCGCCTTCTCAACTCTATGTCTCGATCGCCGCGCAATCGCGACATCGACGCCCACTGCCCAAGCATCAATCGATACGCCGTGTCCCTTCGAGCAATTGACGATAGCCGCACTTGGTCATCCAGCGCGCGCGTTTCAAGTGCCCCTCCCAGCAGTGGAACGAGCGACTTGGATCGGCGTCTGGATCGCGGTGTAGAACAATTCTGGAGACCTCTTTCCAGTCGGCTCCTTCGGCATCGGCATCGAGTAATCGGAGATAGGTTATTAAATGCGCCTCGTCGTAAGCGGTGAGCTCTTCGGACCAAAGCGGCTCGTCTGTGACTTCAGGCTCTAGCTCAGGCATGTCTGACCCCTGTTTGCTCATTTATATGGGCAATTGCGCTTTCGCCGATCACAATGGCGTAGCATGTCATCACGCGCTCTCTTGGTGCTCCAAGAAAAATGTCAATGGCTCAGCCTCTGCCGAAACACTTCGAAAGATTGCGGCTAACGCGTAGACGCGCTTGGTTCAGTCTTGTTTCGATCGGAATTCCGACGGGGTCATACCGGTCGCTCTTCGGAAGGTTTCCGAGAGATGGCTATGGCTGCTGAAACCGAGAGCATATGCGATTTCCGTGATGGATTGATGATCCATGAGCAACAGCTCTTTCGCCCGATGGATGCGCCGTTTGGTGACATAACGCCATGGAGCGATGTCCAAGCTTCCCTTGAACGCTTTGCCGAAATGATGCGTGCTCAGACCGGCCTCGGCGGCGAGCGCGGCGAGGCTGAGATTCTCATTCAGATGCTCCTCGATGAATTCCAGAACACGCCGTTGCCGTCGATCGCCGAGACCTCCTTTGATCCGAGGCAAAGGTCTCGCGCCATTTCCATAGGTCTCGAATAGCCTGACGACCAATGACGCTCCGAGATATTCGAGCAGCAGGCGGCTGCATGTGTTGTTTCGTGTCGTCTCACGGCGTACGCAGGCCACCAGTGCTTCGATGGCGGGATCGCAGAGTGCAGCCCTGCTGCTGATCTCCGGCGCATTTCCTTCGAACGCGTCGCCGACGGCGCATTCGAGGAAATTCTTCTCGAAGCCGATGACGAGTGACTGCTTCTCGCCCTTCCAACGTACGTCCGCAGCACGCGCCGCAGGCAGGAGATGGAATTGCCCTTCGGTCACGCGATGCTTTTCTTCGTGATCGCTCTCCGCCAACCGGCAGGCCATCTCGACTGGCGGACCCTCATGCATGAAGAGCGTAAAGTGCATGGTGCCGATTCGCGTCCCTGGATTGCTCGGAAGACGATAGCGGCGGACGGTGACGCCGCCGCGAGCGCTACGCGACGGATGTGGAGACCGTGCCGATTTCGGACGTGACGTCGATCAGCATGGTTCCGGCCATCCGATGAACATCCAGCGTCCCTCGAGATTCCGGCTGCCCGAACCCCGACACTATTCGAAGCTGCAACATGTTCAAATATTGCGGTCTGACTATGGTGGCGCCGTGGCAAGATTCGTATTTGGCGATACGTAATGAAAGCACGACTCAGTTGGATCCTAGGTTCGAAACTTCGTGAGACTCGATGAAATTGGCCCGAATTCTCGATAGTCTCCGCGTTTTTGTGAAAGCCGCCTCCAGACTCTCCCGTCGATAATGATCGACGTTGACGGCGGAACAGCCAATCCATGCGGGGATTGGCTCGGGACCGGTCGTCGTCCCTCCGCCGCCAGATCATTGTCCGCGCGTTCGCTTGTCACGAGCACGCGGTTGACAGGAGGCCACGATCTCATGACGAAAAAACAATCTTCGGTCATTGCACCGGGCGTCGACTGGCGCACTCCTCAAAGCTACGAGCCGTTTCTGCAATTCGACTGCGCCGGTTTGGCAGGAGAATTTCTCATGCGCGATTCCAATTTTCTCGCGGCTCGACGATCGTTGCAAGACCGCCGGCCGACGACTTTTCCGAGTCTGAAAAGCCTTTCCCTCTCGCCTCGTGTGCGTTTCACCGACGCGGATGGCATTCGCTCGCTCGAACGTTGGGGAGTGCTCTTTCGCCGACGAAGTCGGTTCTACGATTATCTGGTCTCCCACATGCAATCCATATGTGCTGGCCGCAGAGGCGGAGCCGGTGGCCCCCGATCACCCGGATGCTTTCGATATTTCCTATCTCGAACATCTAGCTGCGGCGCTCTGCTACGATGGCGGAGAACACATTCTCTTTAGTGACGGCGCCCGCCATCTGCAACTCGCGGTGATCGCTGGAAGCGTGCTCGAAGGACCGGTTTGCCTGCGCTACGCGCTGTCGGGTTTCCGAGGGCTGGAGGCGCAGACGCTGACGCTCAATCGTCTCTGTCATTTGCGCAGACGCTGTTCCTTTTCGAAGAGTCTCTATGTCGCGGAGAGGCGCGCGTCCCGTTACGCGCTGATGTTGCGCGCTTGGGACGGGGCGCAGGCGGGCGCCAGCCAGCGGGAAATCGCCATGACGCTTTTTGGCGAGAACGCCGTGCGCCGAGACTGGGATGCGGGGTTCCTGCGCACGCGCGTCCAGCGGTTGATTCGTGGCGCGGAGCAACTCGTCGGCGGAGGTTACCGGCGAATTCTCCGCTGAGCCTGGGAGACGAACTGTAAGACATTAGCGCGGGAGTAAGGCATTCGCGGGAGTTCGGCATGATCGATCTCGTGCCGGACTACCGAGGTCCTCGGCTGGACGGAGGGGAAGGCGCGATAGAGCGAGAGAGATGTTTCGGCCTTCGTGACGGGATTGGAAGAGGGAAAGAGGGCTTTCCCCGGCCCGTCGCGGAGAACCGATATGCCGAAGGTCGAAAAGCTCACGCTGTCCCGTTCGCGGGACATTCCGTTCGACAAGCTGGTCCCGAGCGACCGCAACGTGCGCCATGTGCGAGCCGGCGTTTCCATCGAGGAGTTGGCCGAGGACATCGCGGCGCGCACGCTGTTGCAATCCTTGAGCGTGCGGCCGATCGCCGACCGTGAGGGATTCTACGAGGTGCAGACCGGAGGACGCCGCTATCGCGCGCTGGAAGTTCTGGTCAAGCGGAAGTGCCTGGTGAAAAATGCGCCTATTCCCTGCATCGTCCGCGAGGACGGCGTTCTCGAAGAGGACTCGCTCGCCGAAAACATTCAGCGCGTCAATCTGCATCCGCTCGACCAGTTCCGGGCGTTCCAGGCGCTACGCGAACGGGGACTGGGCGAAGAGGAGATCGCGGCGCGCTTTTTCGTGACGCCCACGGTCGTGCGGCAGCGTCTGAAGCTCGTGTCCGTTTCGCCGAAGCTGCTCGATCTCTATGGGCGGGACGAGATGAGCCTCGAACAGCTCATGTCCTTCACCGTTTCCGACGATCATGCCCGCCAGGAACAGGTGTGGGAGGCTGTTCAGCGCGACTGGAACAAGGAGCCCTATCGCATCAAGAAGCTGCTGACCGATAACATCATCCGCGCGACGGACAGGCGTGCGCGCTTCGTCGGCATCGCCAAATACGAAGCGGCGGGCGGCGTCGTGCTTCGCGATCTGTTCGCATCGGACGATGGCGGCTGGCTGCAGAGCACGACCTTGCTCGAGAAGCTCATCGCCGAGAAGCTCCATCGCGAAGCCGAAAGCGTCCGCGGCGAGGGCTGGAAATGGGTCGATGTCGCCGCGGATTTTCCCTATGGCCATACTGCCGGCTTGCGCCGGATCAAGGGGGAACCGGAATCGCTCACCGACGACGAGTGCGCCGCGCACGATGCACTGCGGCAGGAGATGGAGGAAATCGAGCAGAAATACTTCCAGGACGGTGACGATTTGCCCGAAGAGATCGATCGGCGTCTCTCCGAAATCGAAGCGGCGCTCGACGCCATCGAAAATCGGACGGTCCGCTACGATCCCGCCGACATCGCTCGCGGCGGCGCCTTCGTCAGCATCGACGGCGACGGCGCGCTCAGGGTCGAGCGGGGTTATGTCCGGCCCGAAGACGAGGTGGGCGTCGTCGAAAACGGCGGCGATGTCGAAGGCGACGAGAACGGCGGCCAGCCGGAGTCGTCGGGCCACATCGACGACGGCGATCGGAAGCTCGATACGAATTCGGGTAAACCTTCCGTTGCGACTACCGGAGCCGATGCAGAAACAGAAGAAGACGGGCTCAAGCCGTTGTCGGATCGCTTGGTAATGGAGCTCACCGCGCATCGCACGCTCGCACTGCGCGACGCGCTGGCGAAAGACCCGCACGCTGCACTCCTCGCTGTCCTTCATGCGCTGGTCCTCCAGAGCTTCTATCGCTACGCGACCGACAGTTGCCTGGAGATCACGGCGAAGAGCAGCGGCTTCTCCGTGCAGGGGCCGGATCTCGAGCGGTCTCCGTCCGCGAAATCGGTCGATGCTCGACACGAGAGCTGGACGAAGCAGTTGCCCGAAGAGCCGGAAAATCTTTGGGACACACTGAGGGCCTTCGACAACGAAAGCCGGACGGCGCTCCTCGCCCATTGCGCTTCGCTCACCGTCAATACGGTCCACGAGCCATGGAACCGCGCGCCCGGCCGCAGGCGCCACGCGAATCAGCTTGCTGGTGCTCTGATGCTCGACATGACCGCGGCCGGGTGGAAGCCGACTGCCGAGAATTATCTGAACCGTGTGCCCAAGGCGCGCATTCTCGAAGCGGTGCGCGAAGCCAAGGGGGCAGCCGCAGCTGACCTCGTCTGCCACCTCAAGAAGTCGGACATGGCGCACGAAGGAGAACGCCTGCTGGCCGACTCCGCCTGGCTTCCGGAGCTGCTGCGCACGCCCGGTTCCGGGTGGCGCATGGATGAAGCGGCGTCGCCGGAGGCGACCGCCGTCGAGCTTCCGTCATTTCTCGGCGCCGCCGAATAGCGGCCTCCGCCGATCCACCTCTCCGTGCCCGGCCGCCGCTCGCTCGTCGAGGCGGCGCCGGGCTTTTTTTGTCTCGAGGAGAACAGGACAATGACCATTCGCACGCCATGGGGGACGCCGGATGACGAGATCGTCTATGCCGAAGACGTCACCTTCTACCGGCTCAAAGACGAGCGGCGCTTCAAAAAAGAACACGCTGGCGATTGGCTCGCGATTTCGGTGATCAGGTCGGATCGGCATCCGAGGATGATCGAATGCGTCGCGACCAGAGGCGGAGCATGCCCTGCCATCGCCGAACTCCGTTATCTCGTGCTGGAAAACGAATACGCCAAGAGCGGGCGGTTCGGATTCGTCATCGACGAGGCGCGCCACGAAAATCAATCTGACCAATAGAACAGGCGCAGGCGCTAGAGCCTCGGCATTGCGATCGTGCTGTTCGGCGAAGGCGGAAAGATCGAACTGGGCAGCCATTTGAAACTCTATTGAAAAGCGTGTCACCACGACGACGCACAAAAAATCGTCGCACACAATCGCGGAATGTCAAATTCGATGCTGTAATTAAATATTGTATTTCAATAAGTTACAGAATTATCGAGGCAGCGTCATGAGCGTTTGATGCTCAGTTCCGTCCGTCACAGGCTCTATAGTGATGCGCTCATGTGTGCGTCGATGCGCACCAGCGCAGCACCTTCGTCAGTGCTCAGGCTCGATGGTGACGGC
>PQAN01000323.1:0-9959 GCA_003105285.1 Methylocystaceae bacterium | reverse complement strand
CGCCCGCCCGGAACGCGAACCGGGGCCGATCATGAAAAGAATTCTTGCCGCCCGGCGAGAGGGGGGCAGGAGAATTTGGGCGAGGTATGAGGTGCCACTTTCGGGGGGGGCGCACGTATAGCCCAGGAAAATTTTTTGGGTGAAAATCCGAAGACGTCAAAATTTTAGAGTCGTGAGATTTTGAAGGTAGGGAGCAGACGACTCCGCCGACCCGCGCCTTCTTCATCGTGTCGCAGGCATTGATCCCGTAAATCGTCATGGTCTTCGTCATTCGTCGAATTTTTCCCTACACGGCCTCCGTCGGCTCCATGACAGCGCGATCGTCAACCGTGCGTTCGTCCTGACCCGCCTGCGCGACCTGCTGGGCTCGCCACAGGGCGGCATATGCGCCGTCGCGGGACAGCAGACTTTCGTGGTCGCCTCGCTCGACGATGCGGCCCTTGTCCAACACCAATATCTCATCCGCGTCGACGATCGTCGAGAGACGATGGGCGATGATCAGAGTCGTCGTCTCACGCGCGCAGACGGCGAGGCGGTCCTGAATGGCTTTTTCGGTCTTGGTGTCGAGCGACGAGGTGGCCTCGTCGAAGATCTGCAACCTCGCCTTCTTGAGGACCGCTCGCGCCAAGCCGACGCGCTGCCGTTCGCCGCCCGAGAGTTTCAACCCGCGTTGTCCGACGATCGTGTCCCATCCCTGGGGCAGCATCGCGGCCACGGCGTCGAGCCCCGCGACATGCGCTGCTCGCTCGATCTCGTCGTCGCTCGAGTCCTCGGCCGCGAGGATAACATTGGCGCGCAGCGTATCGTTGAAGAGGATCGTATCCTGGGGAACCATCGCGAGCATCGCGCGCCAGGCTTCGATTGGCGTCACGTCGATGCGCCGCCCATCGGCAAAAATCGCGCCCGAGTCCGGTTCATAGAAGCGGAAAAGGAGCTTGGCGAGCGTCGACTTGCCCGAACCGCTCGCGCCGACCACGGCGCAGGTGCGGCCCTCAGCAATCTCGAAGCTGATCCCGGACAACACGCGATGACCAGGATGGTAGGAAAAGGTCAGATCATCGACTTTGAGCGCGAGCGGGCCGTCTCGTGCGACACGCTCGGTCGAGCGCTCTTCTCGTTCGGTCGGTTCATCGAGAAGATCGAGCAGCCGCGCGACATGAACATAGCCGCCGACCAGTTCTCGACCAAGCGCGGCCAATTGCTCAATGGGCGGCACGATCTGCAGCGCATAGAGAATGAGCATGATCACGTCGCTGGCGCTCGCCTGGCCGGCCGCATTGCGCTGAAGCGCGATATAGAGCATGCCGAGCAGGAAGAGGGTGAATATCCCGCCCCAATAGGCCGCCGCTCTGGCGCGGGTCACATAGGACGTCATCCAACGCCGGTATCGATCCTCGCCGAGCGCGTCGATCTTGCGAATTCTGAAGGTTTCGGCCCCGAAAATCTTTATGGCTTCGAAATTGGCGAGATTGTCGCTGAATTCGGCGGCAATCCGCTGATCCGATCCAGCCGCCTTCTTCACCGTCTCCTTGTGCTCGTGCATGAGCCGCTGGAAGACATAGCCGTAAGCGATGACGAATGCAGCGAACAGCGCCGCAGCATAGGCGTCGAACACGGTGAAGAGAATGACGCCGGTGAGGCATATGCCGACAAAGGATGGAATGAGCGCATAGAGCAACGACGTCACGATGATGCGCACCCCGCCCAACCCGTCGTTCACGACCTGGATCAGCTCTCCGGTGCGGCGGGACACATGCGACGCGTAGGGAAGATAGAGCGTATGGACATAGGCCGCGTGCGCCAGAATGCGCGTCGAGCGCAATTCCACGCGCGCCGCGAACGGCACGAAGGCCGCCTGAAAAAAGCGCACGCCGCCCATTAGCAACGCGTAGCCGAACGCGATGATCAAAATGCTGCCGGATACGAAGCTCTCGGCGAAAGGAGTCGCCCCCTGCTGCGTCGACAGATCGACGGATGCTTTCAGGGCGAGAGGAGCCAGCGCCCGCAGGACCTCGGAGAATGCGGAGAAACAGCACGCGATGAGGAGCGGAACGAGGATTTCACGTCGCTGCGCCAATGAAAAAAGAAAATTGCCCGATCGCCGCTTCACATGGAAATCCTTTCAATAAAAATTGCAATATCTGGATCGCTGTCGCTCGATGCGCGCCGGCGACTAAGCCGGCATTCGCCGGATGCCCTTCCGGGTTGAGGATGAGATTGGCCCCATTTGCCCTTTTTTGGCAAGGCGCGAAGCGCGACTGTGAGCCACTTGAGGGCGGATACGGCGCGCCACGCTTTTCGTGACGGGCACGACACTTTGGGAGCGGAGCCGGGAATAGAGCAAGAGCCGGGCCGGGAGCGGGCGAGTCGGGAGGGATGAAAGAGAGCGTCTCCCGGCTCGTCCCTCGCTGCTCTCCCGGAGACGTCTCCATGACTATGACCGCGCCTTCATCGGCGGCGAAAGCCGCCGCGCCATCCCGCACGCCAATGGCGTTCGCTTCCCGCATCGTCGAAGCGGCGCAGCGCCTTCTTCCCGGGCTCGAGCAGGGCCATGCGGTCGACGCTCACGTGTTGCGCGCCGCGATGGAGCAGGCTTTCGGCGGCTCCGATGCCGAAGGCGTCTGGACCTGGAAGGATGCTTATGAAGCTTGTGAGACCGCGCAGATTCTTTTCCTGCACAAATTCGGCCGAGCGATGCGAGCCCAAGCGCGATCGGACGCGGCCATGCTGTCCATGGTGGAGAAGATCGCGAAGCTTCTCCCCACCCACACGCGGCGGACGCAGGAATCGGACACCCTTCAACAATTCTCGACGCCGATCCCGCTCGGGCTCGTCGCCCGCATCGCGGCGGCCGTCACGCCAGCCGACGTCGTGCTGGAGCCGTCGGCGGGAACCGGGATGCTCGCGGTCTTCGTGGAGCTCGCGGGCGCTCGTCTCGCGCTCAACGAGATCGCCGAGACGCGCGCGGCGCTGCTCTCCCTTCTGTTTCCGGATGCGCCGCTCACGCGCCATGATGCGGCGAGCCTTCACGATCGGCTCGACGACGGCGTGCGCCCGTCCGTCATCCTCATGAACTCGCCCTTCACGGCGATGCTCGATGTCGATCACGCCGTCGGCGACACGGCGTTCCGGCATGTTTCCTCCGCATTGGCGCGCCTTACGCCAGGCGGGCGTCTGGTCGCCATCACCGGCGCGAGGCTCTCTCCCGACGATCCCGCCGCCAAGCCGCTGTTCGCTCGGTTCCAGGAGAAGGGCGGCCATATCCGTTTCTCCTGCGCCATCGACGGCGCCGTCTATGCCAAGCAGGGAACGAGCATAGAGACGAGGCTGACGGTCATCGACAAGCTCGCCGCTCCTCCTCCGAATTTCCTGCCGCCGTCCGACTCGCCTGCGCGCAGCGCCGCCGAGCTTCTCTCCAGAGTGCTGGAAGGCGTTCCGGCGCGTTCAGAGCCATCAGAGGCGATCGGCGTCGCGGCGGCGACGCTTCTCGCGTTCGCAACGGCGCAGCCGGTCGCTCGCGAACGCCGATCCGTCGTCCATCCCGCATCGGACGCCGTGGAGCTCGTATATGAGCCGATCGACCGGAAGCCGGTCGAAAGCGGCGTTCTGACCGATGCGCTTTATGAAGGCTACGCACTCCAGTCGATCCGCATTCCCGGCGCCGAGCCGCATCCGACGAAGCTCGTGCAGTCGGCGGCGATGGCCCCGGTCGCGCCGCCCAACCCGACCTATCGTCCCCATCTTCCGGCTCGCGTCATAGAGCACGGCCTGCTTTCCGACGCCCAGCTCGAAAGCGTCATTTATGCGGGCGAGGCGCATTGCCGGCATCTCGCCGGGCGCTGGATCGTCGACGAGACAGGCGACAATATTCACGCCGCCGCCAATGAGGACGACAATGCGATGCGATTCCGACGCGGCTGGTTCCTCGGCGACGGCACGGGCTGCGGCAAGGGCCGGCAGGTCGCGGGCGTCCTCCTCGACAATTGGTTCAAAGGGCGGCGCAGGGCTCTTTGGATTTCCAAATCCGACAAGCTGATCGAGGACGCTCAGCGCGACTGGTCTGCGCTCGGCCAGGAGCGCCTGTTGATCCAGCCGCTGGCGCGGTTCCGGCAGGGGACGCCGATCAAGCTCCACGAAGGCGTCCTTTTCTGCACCTACGCGACGCTGCGCTCCGCCGAGCGCGAGGGCAAGGCGTCGCGCCTGCGGCAGATCGTCGACTGGCTGGGGCGCGATTTCGACGGCGTGATCGTTTTCGACGAGGCGCATGCGCTGGCGAACGCCGGCGGTGGAACGGGCGAGCGCGGTGAGGTCGCGCCGTCTCAGCAGGGTCGCGCCGGCTTGAGATTGCAGCGTGCGCTGCCGGATGCCCGCATCGTCTATGTCTCCGCCACCGGCGCGACCGCCGTACGCAATCTCGCCTATGCCCAGCGGCTCGGCCTGTGGGGCGGAGAGGATTTCCCCTTCGCCAACCGCGCCGAATTCGTCCAGGCGGTCGAGGCCGGCGGCGTCGCCGCAATGGAGATTCTGGCGCGCGATCTCCAGGCTCTCGGCCTCTATATGGCCCGCTCCCTGTCCTACGAGGGCGTCGAGGTCGAACTGGTCGAGCACAGGCTGACGCCCGCGCAGACGATGATCTATGACGCCTATTCGCGAGCTTTCCAGGTCATCCACAACAATCTGAGCGCCGCGCTCGAAGCGTCGAATATCACGAGCTCGTCCGGCACATTGAACGGTCGGGCCAGAACCGCCGCACGCTCGGCGTTCGAGAGCGCCAAACAGCGCTTCTTCAACCATCTCATCACCTCCATGAAGACGCCGACGCTGATCGCGAGCGTCGAGCGCGATCTCGACGCCGGCCACGCCGCTGTCGCCCAGTTCGTCTCCACCGGCGAAGCGGTGATGGAGCGGCGACTTTCGGAGATTCCGGCGGAGGAATGGAGCGATTTGAGCATCGATCTTTCGCCGCGTGAATATGTCCTGTCCTATCTTCAGCATTCCTTTCCGACGCAGCTGTTCGAGCCGTTCACCGACGACGAGGGCAACCTCTCGTCGCGCCCGGCCTTCGACGAGAGCGGCAATCCCGTGCAATGCCGCGAGGCGGTCGAGCGCCGCGACCGGATGATCGAGCAACTCGCCGCGCTCGACGCCGTCCCCGGCGCGCTCGATCAGATTGTTCAGCATTTCGGCGCCGACCGGGTGGCGGAGGTCACCGGACGATCGAGACGGATCGTCCGCAAGAATGAGCGCCTCTGCGTCGAGAACCGGCCGGCGTCGGCCAATCTCGCCGAAACTCAGGCCTTCATGGACGACGAGAAGCGCATCCTGGTTTTCTCCGACGCGGGCGGGACCGGACGCTCCTACCATGCCGACATGGGCGCCAAGAACAAGCGCTTGCGGGTCCATTACCTGCTCGAAGCGGGCTGGAAGGCCGACGCCGCCATTCAGGGTCTCGGACGTTCGAACCGCACCAATCAGGCGCAACCGCCTCTGTTCAGGCCCATCGCCACCGATGTGAAAGCCGAGAAGCGGTTCCTCTCGACGATCGCCCGCCGCCTCGACACGCTCGGGGCGATCACGCGCGGCCAGCGCCAGACCGGCGGCCAAGGCCTGTTCCGCGCCGAGGACAATCTCGAAGGGCCGCAAGCGCGCGCGGCGCTGCGGCAGTTCTACATGCTGCTCTACCGAGGCGGCGTCGAGGGCTGCTCCCTGCAGGATTTCGAGGAGGCGACCGGACTGTCGCTCGCCGACCGCGACGGTTCGCTGCGCGAGGAGCTGCCTCCGATCACGACGTTCTTGAACCGGCTGCTGGCGCTGCAGATTTCCCTGCAGAACGCCATCTTCACGGCGTTCGAAGAATTGCTCGACGCCCGCATCGAGGCGGCGCTCGCCGCGGGCGTCTACGATGTCGGACTGGAGACGATCGCCGCGGAGAGCCTGACCATCACTGAGCGGCGCACGGTCTGGCGTCATCCCGAGTCCGGCGCGGAAACGCAGTTGCTCACCCTCGCCCGCAAGGACCGCAACAAGCCGCTCACCCTCACGGAGGCGCTCGACGTCCGCGATGGCGTGCTGATGGTCAACGCCCGCTCGGGCCGCGCCGCGGTGCGGACGCCGGCGCCGAGTCTCATGCTCGACGACGGCGCCATCGAACGTCGCGTGCGCCTGATCCGCCCGATGGAGCGTTCCAGCCTTTCGCTCGACGCGCTGGCGCAAACGGAATGGGCGGGGGCGGATCTGAACAGTTTTGCGCGAGCGTGGCAGGTCGAAGTGTCCGAAATTCCGGAGTTCACGACGAGCGCCTTGCATCTCGTGACGGGCTTGCTTCTGCCGATCTGGCGGCGGCTTCCCGACGAGAACTGCCGCGTCTATCGTCTCCAGACGGACGATGGCGAGCGCGTCACCGGCCGCATGTTGTCGTCGGCCGAGGCGGAGACCGCCTGCCGCAATCTCGGCGTCGACGCGCCGAAGATATCGGCCGACGATGCCTGGTCGGCGCTGAGTGGCGGCGGCTCGATCCTGCATCTTTCCGATGGCCTATCCTTGCGCCGCGTGCGGATCATGCACGAATGCCGCATCGAGCTCATTGGCTTCACCTCCGGCATGGTCGAGAGCCTGAAAGCTCGCGGGCTGATCGCGGAAATCATCTCCTGGAGGCTTCGGCTGTTCGTGCCGACCGGCGAGCGCGGCAGGGAGATATTCGATAGCCTGCTCGACCGCTGGCCCCTCGTCGAGATCGCGCAAAAGGGGTGAGCCATGTCGATCGCCGGAGAGCTGGCGGCCCGCCTCGCGGAGCGGGCCGAGATGGTGTGCCGCCATTATCTCCCGCATGGGCGGCGGCAGGGGCATTATTGGCTCGTCGGCGATGTCGCCGGCGCGCCGGGCCGCAGTCTTTATATACGTTTGTCGGGGCCGCGCGCAGGAAAATGGACCGATGCCGCCGTGGCCGAGCATGGCGATCTGCTGGATCTCATCGCCCTCAATCGCCGGCTCGACTTCCGCGCGGCGCTCGACGAGGCGCGATGGTTCCTCGGAACACCGATCGTAGCGCGAAGTCCGACGATACGCGAATCGCCGGCGCCGACCGGCTCCTCGGACGCCGCGCGGCGATTGTTCGCCGCGTCGCGCCCGATCCGTGGCACGCTGGCGGAGTCCTATCTTCGCCAGCGGGGCCTCGTTTCCTTCCCATGCGCATCCGCCCTGCGATTCCATCCACGTTGCTTCTATCGCACGCCTTCGGGACGCCAGACCTGGCCGGCGTTGATCGCCGCCGTCACCGATCTCGACGGCGCGATCACGGGCGTGCATCGCACCTGGCTCGATCCGTCCGGCGGCAAGGCGCCCGTCGATCAGCCGCGCCGCGCCATGGGCCGTCTCCTCGGCAATGGCGTGCGTTTCGGCGTCACCGAGCCCGGCCGCGCCGAGGCGCTCGCGGCGGCGGAAGGGATCGAAACGACCTTGGCGCTCGAGATGGTCATGCCGTCGATGCCTATGGTCGCCGCAACTTCGGCCGCGCATCTCGCCGCTTTGACCCTGCCGTCGACGCTACGTCGTCTCTATGTCGCGCAGGACAATGACGAAGCCGGTCGTCTCGCGGTCGCCAACCTCCGCGATCGTCATCGCCATCTCGACATTCTCGTGCTCGCGCCGAGAACCGAAGACTTCAACGCCGATCTTCTGACGCTCGGGCCGGATCGGCTCCGGATGTGGATCGGCGAGCAATTGCTCGCAGACGACATTCCACGCTTTCTCATCACGGCCGATACATGAGCGAAAACACGCCTTCGCGTTCGATGTCGCGCAAGGAAGCGAGCATCCTGGCGTTCCCCGTCGCAGAGGGCCGCGCTGCGGCCTTTCTGATGGGGAATCTGCCGGAGGCCGGCCGGGCTGCAACGGCGCGTTGCGCCGTCCTCCACTTCGTTTCGGCCCTGCGGGTGCAGCCCGGCCTAGAGCCTCCGGCGGACGATTCCCCGAAAGGCCGCGACGGGCGCGGCCCAAACGACAGGAGAATCGCCATGACGATCGATCCAATCTTCTCTTGCGACGCCGGCCACGCATCGCCGACTTCATCGCCTATCGCTCGTCTGCTCGACGAGTTGCAACTCTATGGCCATCATCCCCATGATGACAAACAAGATTCACGCGCATTGCCGGAAAGCGATCGCGTCGCGCTCGAAATCGGCAATTGCATCGAAAGCCTCTCGGCTCTCATATCCGGCACCCGGCTGGAAGATGATGTCGCAGACCTGCTCTGGGCATTCGTCAATATCTTTCATCGCAAGATCGCACAATTGGATCGTGCGCTCGACGACAACGAGCAGGCGCAGCGTCGATCGCAGACGGAACAGGACGGTTCCGAGGTCAAGTCCGTCGAGCTGGAGCGCCTCACGGCGCGGGGCGTGTCGCTCATCGAGCGCCGCAGCGCGTTCGAATCTTTTCGCGATGTCGCGGCTGATCAATTCGAGGCGATAACCGGTTCCGCATGGCGTCCGCGCGCCGGGTCGATAGTGAACCGCAGGGCGTTGACATCCGCGATGATCGACAGTCGCGACTTTATCGCCGCCAAACGCAAGGCCGAAATCGAGCCCCTCGTCCCTGCAGGTCCCAAGATCGCCTTCACAGGCGGCGTCGAATGCAACGATCATTCTCGCATCTGGGACACGCTGGACAAGGTACGGGCGAAACATCCCGACATGGTGCTGATCCATGGCGGATCGCCCAAGGGAGCCGAAAGGATCGCCGCCTGCTGGGCCGATAATCGCAATATCCCGCAGATCGTTTTCAGGCCCGATTGGACGCGTCATCGCAATGCCGCGCCGTTCAAGCGCAATGATCAAATGCTCGAGACGCTGCCGATCGGCGTCATCGCCTTCCCCGGTTCGGGCATCTCTCAGAACCTCGCCGACAAGGCGCGAAAGATGGGGATTCCGGTGTGGAACGTCCCTGAAGGCGGCGCATGATGCGCCGTCTTTCGCCACTGTCGGAAACGAAAGCACTGCAATCCGCACATGTTCGAGTCGTCGTCAGCCGACAGCGAAGATCGCTTTCGGATCGGGAGTTGTCCAGCGCGCGGTCTTACGCGTCGAGGCGCGGCATTGGTTCGATCCTGGCCACGAGGCGCCATGAGGGCGCCGCTTTGTCATCGGCGAGATCGATGCTGATAGAGGCGCCTTCCGATTGGGCCGAAAAGCGCCGATCATGACGAACGATGGTCTTCGGCAGTCGATTTCGCGCGCTATATCTGTCGCCGATATTCATGCTTCTCACCGGCAGTTCGGCGCGTCGAGCTCTTCATTCTGGAGCATTCGCCCATTGGAACGATGTCGGTGCGGCGGATGTCGCGAGTCTTCGGCAAGCCCGGAAACGCTGCGGCCAGGCATGTGAATGCGTCAGTGTGAGCGCGCCATGTGTCTCCTTGCTCGTGGTCGTCGCGGACCATTCCCTGCTTGTCTCTCGACGGCTTAAGCCCGCAGCGCGCCCTTCCAACCTTCGGTCCAGAAATATTTCCCCGCCTTCCTGCGGTCGGCTTCCTCGCGACCGTTCGCTTCACTCACTGCAAATTTTTCTGCCCCTCGGGTCCTCCGCTCCGCTGCGGCCCTTCGCCTGCGGCTGCGGGTGAAAGGGCGCGCCTTCGCGGGCTTTTCGCCAGAGCCATCGCAGGGATGGTTCCTGCGACGACAGCGAAGGAGACTTCAAATGGCTATCACCCTCGGCGCCTTCACCAAGCAAGCGGACGGCAGCTTCACCGGCACGCTCAAGACCCTCAATGTCACAGCGAGCCTCACCATCGTCCCCGTGACGAAACAGTCCGACAATTCGCCCGACCACCGCGTCTATGCCGGCAAGGTGCAGCGCTACGAGATCGGCGCCGGCTGGAGCCAGGTCGCGAAATCGAGCGGCGAGACCTACCTCAACCTCAAGATCGGCGCGCCGGAGTTCGGCCCCCACTGGGTTCGCGCCCG
>PQAN01000322.1 GCA_003105285.1 Methylocystaceae bacterium | reverse complement strand
GAACGACCTGCCGGCGCCGCCGAGCTATGTGAAGATCAATCCCGCCGACACGCCGGTCCTCACGCTCGCCGTCACCTCCGACAAGCTGCCGCTGCATCGCGTCCAGGAATTCGCGGACACGCGCCTCGCGCAGAAGATTTCGCAGATGGCGGGCGTCGGCTTCGTCGCGATCGGCGGCGGCGAACGGCCAGCCGTGCGCATAAGGGTCAATCCCGACGCCGCCTCCGCCTACGGCCTGAATCTCGATGATCTGCGCACGACGATCGGCGCCGCCAATGTCGACATGCCCAAGGGCTCCTTCGAGGGTCCGAAGCGCGCCTATCAGATCGACGCCAACGACCGGGTCGAAAGCGTCGAAGACTACGAGCGGCTCGTCGTCGCCTATCGCAATGGGGCGCCGGTCCGGCTCTCGGACATAGCGACCGTGGTCGAGGGCGCGGAGAACGATCGGCTCGCCGCATGGATGAACCGCACGCCCGCCGTCATTCTCGACGTCCGCCGTCAGCCGGGCGCCAATGTCGTCGCCGTCGTGGACGCGATCAAGGAGGCGTTGCCGGCGCTGAAGGAGACGTTGCCGCCTGGCGTCGACGTCGCGCTGCTCGCCGACCGGACGGTGACGATCCGCGCGTCCGTGCGCGACGTGGAGCTCGACCTCGTCTTCGCCGTTCTGCTCGTCGTCCTGGCGATCTTCCTGTTCCTGCGCGATTTTCGCGCGACGTTGATTCCGAGCCTGTCGGCGCCGCTGTCGCTGGTCGGCGCGTTCGCCGCCATGCATCTCTTGGGCTTCAGCGTCAATAATCTGACGTTGCTCGCGCTGACGATCGGCGCCGGATTCGTCGTCGACGATTCGATCGTCATGATCGAGAACATCGCCCGTCACGTCGAGACAGGCAAGCGGCCTTTCGAAGCGGCGCTCGTCGGTTCGAAGGAAATCGGCTTCACGATCGTCTCGTTGACCGTCTCGCTCGTCGCCGTGCTGATCCCGCTGCTGTTCATGACCGGCGTGGTCGGCCGGCTGTTCCGCGAGTTCGCCGTCACGCTCGCCGTGACGATCGTCGTTTCGGCGGTCGTGTCTCTCACCCTCGCGCCGATGCTGTGCGCGCGCTTGCTGCGGCGCAGCGCGCCACGGGAGCGGCTCGGAAGCCGCGGAGGATTCGAGGCGGCCGTCGAAATCTACGGCCGGCTCCTCGATTTCGCGCTCGAGCGCCAGCGCGCGACGCTGTTCGTCGCGGCGGGGGCGCTCGTCGCGACGGTCCTTCTCTATGCTTTCATTCCGAAAGGCTTTTTCCCGGTCCAGGACACCGGGCTCGTCCAAGGCGTTTCACTCGCGCCGGGCGACGTGTCTTTCGCCGGCTTGGCGGAGCGGCAAAAAGCGCTCGCCGACGTCATTCTCGCCGATCCGGACGTCGCGGCTCTGTCGTCCTACGTCGGCGTCGACGGAGCGGTGATGGCGCCGAACTCCGGACGCTTCCTCATCGATTTGAAGCCCTTTGGCGAGCGCCGCGCCAGCGCGACGGAGATCGCCCGTCGTCTCGCCGCAGGCAGCGAAAAGGTCCCAGGGATCGCGCTCTATCTCCGGCCGGCGCAGGACCTCGCAATCGATGCGGGCCTCGGCCACGCGCAATACCGCCTCGTGCTCGAGGCCGCAGAGCCTGCGATGCTCGACAGGATCGTTCCGGCCTTTCTCGGACGTCTGAGGGCGCTGCCGCAGATCGAGAATGTCGGCGCGACGCAGGAGGCGAAAGGGCTCGGCGTCTATCTCGATGTCGACCGCGACACCGCGGCGCGCTTCGGCATCACGCTCGCGACGGTCGACAACGCGCTCTACGACGCCTTCGGCCAGCGCATCGTCTCGACCGTTTTCACCCAATCGAACCAGCGGCGCGTCATATTGGGCGTCGATCCCGCTTTCGCGCGCGAGCCGCAATCGATCCTCGACGTGTATCTGCCATCGTCGCTCTCGCGTTCCGCACAGACGCCGCTCTCGGCGATCGCGCGGGCCGCGGTGCGGCCGGCGCCGCTGCAGATCGAGCATTTCGGTCCGTTTCCGGCGACCTCCGTCTCCTTCGATCTGCGTCCGGGCGCGGCTCTCGGAGAGGCCGTCGGCGAGATCGGGCGCGCATGGCGGGAACTCGGCGCGCCGCCCGGCGTGCGCACGCATTTCCAAGGCGCGGCGCTCGCCTTCGAGGCGTCGCTCGGCGACGAGCTCCTGCTCATTCTCGCTGCGCTCGTCTGCGTCTACATCGTGCTCGGCGTGCTCTACGAGAGCTTCGTCCATCCGCTCACCATCATCTCGACGCTGCCCTCCGCCGGCGCCGGCGCGCTGGCGGCGCTTGTGCTTTCCGGCCACGAGCTCGGCGTGATCGGCGTTATCGGCCTCGTCCTGCTCATCGGCATCGTGAAGAAGAACGCGATCATGATGATCGACTTCGCGCTCGCGGCGGAGCGCGAACAGGGGCTCGCGCCGCGCGAGGCGATCCACCGGGCGTGCCTGCTGCGCGTTCGGCCGATCCTGATGACGACGCTCGTCGCGATGCCGAGCGCGCTGCCGCTGATGCTCGGGAGCGGCGTCGGCGCGGAGCTGCGCCAGCCGCTCGGCGTCGCCATCGTCGGCGGCCTCGCCGTCAGCCAGATTCTCACGCTCTTCACCACGCCGGTCGTCTATCTGGCCTTCGATCGACTGACCAGCCGCCGGGCGCCGAAGCGCGTGTTCCTGAGCCAAGCCGGCGAATGAACATATCGGCCCCCTTCATCCATCGACCCGTCGCCACGACGCTGCTGACGATCGCTGTCGCGCTCGCGGGGGCGTTGGCCGCGCTCCGCCTGCCCGCCGCGCCGATGCCGGAGTTCGATTATCCGGTCGTCAGCGTCTCGGCCCAAATGCCCGGCGCCAGTCCGAAGGTCATGGCGACGACGGTGGCGACGCCTCTGGAACGACGCCTCGGCGCCATCGCCGACGTCACCGAGATCGGCTCGCGCAGCAGCATGGGCACGACTGCCGTCTTTCTCATGTTCGGACTCGGCCGCGACGTGAACGGCGCCGCACGCGACGCGCAGGGCGCCGTCAGCGCGGCGCGCGCCGATCTGCCGGCGGCGCTGCGGGCCAATCCCGCCGTCTACAAATCGAGCTCCGCTTTCTGGCCGATCACCTATCTCTCGCTGACGTCGGAGACGATGAGTGTCGAGAACATCTACGATGTGGCGTCGCGCATCCTGCAGCCGCAGATCGCCTCCGTCCAGGGCGTCGGCCAGACATTCGTGCTCGGATCGTCGGCGACCGCCGTCAGGGTCGAGCTCGATCCAGACGCTCTGGCCAAATATGGGATCGGTCTCGAGAGCGTGCGCGCGGCGATCGCCGCGGCCAACGCCGACAGCCCGAAGGGCGTGATCGAGCCACAGGGCCGAAGGCTTCAGGTCTACGCCAACGACGGGACGCGCACCGCCTCCGATCTGAAGGACATCGTCGTCGCCTATCGCAACGCGGGACCGATCAGGCTCTCCGACGTCGCCGAAGTGACGGACTCGATCGAAGACCTCCGGCCTTTCGCGATTACAGGCCGCGAGCCGTCGGTTCTGCTGCGCGTCTATCGCGTTTCGGGGGCGAATGTCGTCGAGACGGTCGAGCGCGTCGCGGCGCGGCTCGAGGAGATTCGTGTGGCGCTGCCGCCGGCGATCGACGTCGAGATGATCTCCGACCGCACCGCGACGATACGCGCGTCGCTGCGCGATCTCGAGCATAGTCTCGTGCTCGGCATGGTGCTTGTCATCGTCGTCGTTTTCGTCTTCCTGCGCAGCCTTCGCGCGACGGTCATTCCGGCGATCGCAGCCGCCGTATCGTTGTTGGGCACGGCGGGCGTCATGTATCTCATGCGCTATAGTCTCGATAATATTTCGCTGATGGCGCTCATCGTCGCCGTCGGACTCGTCGTCGACGATTCGGTCATCGTCCTCGAAAACATCACGCGGCGCATGGAGGGCGGAGAGCCGCGCCTCGCCGCTGCGTTGCAAGGCGTGGGAGAGGTCGGCTTCACTGTCGTCACGATCAGCGCGTCGCTGATCGCGATCTTCATTCCGTTTCTGTTCCTCGGCGATCTCATCGGCCGCGTCATCGGCGAGTTCGCCGTGACGCTCTGCGCGGCGATCGCCATTTCGCTGGTCGTTTCACTGACGACGACGCCGATGCTCTGCGCGATCCTGCTGGAGCCGGAGCGCGCGAGCCGCCGCAGTCGTCTCGATCTGGCGCTCGATGCGGCCTTTCGCAATCTGGCGCACGGCTACGATCGCTCGCTCGCCTATGTGCTGCGTCATCCTCGCTGGACGCTCGCGACTTTCGTCGCCGTTCTCGGTCTCGACGTCTATCTCTACGCCACGGCGCCGAAAGGTCTGCTTCCGCAGCAGGACCCGGGCCGGCTCTACGGCACGCTGCGAGCGGACGAGAACGTGTCCGCGGCGGCGATGCGAGAAAAGCTCGAGCGCGCCGCCGATCTGATTCTCGCCGATTCTTCCGTCAAGAGCTTTGCCGCTGTAATCGAGGACGGAGCGAGCCGCAACTCCGCCGAGCTCTATGTCGAATTGAAACTGCGTTCCGAACGCAAGGAAAGCTGTTTCGACGTCAATGCGCGGCTCGCGCGTTCGGTGAGCAGGATACCGGGGACGACGCTGCGTCTCATCGCCCCTCAAGACCTCGCGAACTTTTCGGCGCGATCGAGCAAGGAAGGGCAGTATCAATATGAGCTGCGTGGCGACGATCTCACGGAGCTCTGGATCTGGGCCGAGCGCCTGACGGTGGCTCTGCGCAGCGTCCCGGAAGTGGCTGGTCCGGACATCGACTCTCGTCCCCGCGCGCTCGAGACGCATGTCGCGATCGATCGCGACAGGGCGCAGCGGTTCGGGCTGAGCGCCAGTCAGATCGACAGCGCGCTCTATGACGCCTTCGGCCAACGCCAGGTCTCGACGATCTACCTGCCGCTGACGCAGCGGCGCATCGTCATGGACGTCGCGCCGCGCTACCGCAGTCATCCGGATGTGCTGAGCGACATCTATCTTGGCCGCGTGGGCGGACCTGTCGGCGGGGCGCAGCTCACCAACGCCCCGGCCGGAACGATCGCAGCGGCAGCGAACGCCCTCGGCGTGGATGCGGCATCGGACGCCGCGCGCAATCAGCGCCTCAACGCCATCGCCGCCCGCGGGGGCGGCTCGACATCGACGAGCCCCGCAGTCAGCTCGACGGCCGACGCGATGATCCCGCTCTCGGCCTTCGCGCGGTTCGAGACGCGGACGGCGCCGCTCGCCGTGTCGCACGCGGGAGCGTTCGGCTCGGTGTCGATCTCCTTCAACCTGTCGCCGAATGTGGCGCTCGGTGACGCCATGGCGGCGATCGAGCGCACGAAGGTCGCGATCCATATGCCGGCGTCGATCCATTCTGGATTCTCCGGGACCGCGCTCGCGTTCCAGAAGCTCGTCGTCAAGGAGATCGTCCTGATCTTTCTCGCGCTCGCCGCGATCTATATCATCCTCGGCATGCTCTACGAGAGCTTCATCCATCCGGTCACGATTTTGTCCACGCTGCCGCCTGCCGGAATCGGCGCGATCCTCGCGCTGATGGCGGCGCGGATGGAGTTCTCGATCATCGCCTTCGTCGGCGTCATTCTGCTCACCGGCATCGTCGCGAAGAACGCGATCATGATGATCGACGTGGCGATCGCCGGCGAGCGCGACGGGCTCACGCCCGTGGAGGCGATCCGTCGCGCCTGTCTGACACGCTTTCGGCCGATCATGATGACCACGGCGGCAGCCATTCTCGGCGCCGCGCCGCTCGCTGTCGGAACGGCCGAAGGCGCCGAGCTTCGCCAGCCGCTCGGCGTCGCGATCATCGGCGGATTGGTCGTCAGCCAGGCGTTGACGCTCTATACGACACCGATCATCTATCTTTGTTTCGACCGGTTGGCGACTGCGGGATCCGCGGTAATGAGGCGACTCTGCTCGACATTCACGGCGTCGTCCTGGCGGCGCAACGAAGATTCGGCGTCGCGCCTGCCTGCAGTAGCGACGACGATGTCCGATACGATCACAGATTCCGGAGCAAACGATGATCAAGACGCGGCGACTCAGTAAGCTTTTCGACGGAATCCGCGCGCTCGACGAGGTCGACCTGGACGTGGCGGCCGGCGAAATCTATTGCCTGCTCGGCGCGAACGGCGCTGGCAAGACCACGCTCATCAACATATTGTTGAATTTCGTGCAGGCGAGCGACGGAAATGCGTGGATCAACGATCTCGACGTGGCCGAGCGACCGCTCGAGACGAAAAAGCACGTCGCTTATATTCCCGAGCAGGTGACCCTCTATCCCACGCTCTCAGGCATCGAAAATCTCGATTATTTCGTGACGCTCGCCTCCGGTCGGCGCCTCGGGCGATCGCGGCTGCTCGAGCTTCTCGATGAGGTCGGGCTCGACCCCACCGCGGCCGACAGACGTGTCGCGCATTACTCCAAAGGCATGCGCCAGAAGGTCGGCGTCGCGATCGCCTTCGCCAAGGAGGCGAAGGCGCTGCTGCTCGACGAGCCGACCTCCGGTCTCGATCCGCAAGCCGCCAACGAATTCTCGCGGCTCTTGAAAAAGGCGAGCGAGCGCAGCGTGGCCGTTCTGATGGCGACGCATGATCTCTTCAATGCGAAGCAGACCGGTTCGCGCATCGGCATCGCCCGACGTGGCAGGATCGTCGCCGATCTCGAGGCGCGCGACATCGGCCACGCCGATCTCGAAGAACTCTATCTCGACGTGATGCGGGCCTGAAGCCGGCGCAGAGAAGAAAAGGAGATCGTCGATGATCTCGGTCATCGCCATGAGAGATTTTCGCGGATTCGTCCGTGACGGGCGTTTGCCCTTCGTCGGTGGACTGACGCTTCTCTTGCTGATCGCGTCGATCGCCGTGGGCTGGCGCGCGCAGAGCGAGGCGGCCGCCGAACGCGACAGCGCGCAGGCGAACGGATATGAGACTTGGGTGAATCAAGGTCAGAAGAATCCACATTCGGCCGCCCATCTCGGAATCCATGTGTTCAAGCCCCGAGCTCCGCTCTCGCTGTTCGATCCCGGGCTCGAGCCCTATGTCGGGCAATCCGTCTGGCTCGAGGCGCATAGGCAAAATGATTTCCGCTTCCGGCCGGCGCAGGACGCGACAGGTCTGCGCCGCTTCGGCGATCTGTCGGCGGCCTATGTGCTGCAGGTTCTCGCGCCGCTCATCGTCGTCCTCATCGGATTCGACGCGTTCGCGGGCGAGCGCGAGCAGGGAACGCTGAGGCAGCTCGCAAGCCTCGGCGTCGCCCCGTCACGGTTGTTGTGGGGCAAGGCGGCGGCGATTGCCGGCGCGGCGGCGGCGCTCCTCGTTCCCGCCGTCGCCTTGTCGCTCGTCGCCGTTTTCGAGGCCGCCGCCGCGAAGACGCTCGCCGACAATCTTCATCGTCTCTTCTGGATCACGATCGGTTACGGGCTCTATCTGGGGACATTCCTGTTCGTAACCCTCGCCGTCTCGGCGATGGCGTCGCGCGCTCGTATCGCCCTCATCACGCTGCTCGCGATCTGGACCGTCGTGACGATCGTCCTTCCACGCGCCGCGGCGGAAGCATCGCACACGCTGCTGCCCACTCCCTCGCGCGCCGCCTTCACGGCGGCGCTCTCCGCCGATCTCGCGGACGCGAACCGTAAGGCGTTTGAGGAGACTTTCCACGTGAAGAGCTGGCAGGAGGTGCCGGCCGAGGACTCCGGCAGAGCCCTCTGGGTCGACGATCATGCCGGCTATGGCGTCTTCGACAGGCATTACGACGAGCTGTGGAATATTTTCGAACGTCAGCAGCGCTTGCAGGAGTGGCTGGGCGTCGCCTCACCGCTCGTCGCGTTGCGCGGTCTGTCCATGGGCATGGCGGGGACCGACCTCGCCCATCAGCGAGATTTCGCAGCCGCTGCCGAGACGCAACGCCGCCTCATCCAGGACATGATGAGCAGCGACCGCATCGCCCATGGCGGCTCGCTGGGCTACAACTATCAGGCACAACCCGATCTGTGGCGAAAGGTGCCGCCTTTCGACTACCACATGCCTTCTTACGACTTCGTGCTGGCGCGCTGTTGGCCCGACGTCGCCATATTGGCGATCGGCTTCGTCCTGTCGCTGGCTGCGACAGTCGGCGCAACGCGCCGCCTGCGACCGCTCTGACCGGAGGGACTTGTTATCATGATTCGGATGGAGGCCAGCCAGCGCCCGCCGAGCGTCTTCCTCACGGTGGCGCGACGGGAAATCGTGCTGTTGTGGCGCGAACGCAGCCTACCGATTGTCGTCGTGCTGCTGAGCGCGCTTCTCGTCGGCGGCGTCGCGAACGGAGTGCTGCGGATCGACGAAAGGGACGCGCTGCTCTCGAGGCTCACCGGAGAGCAGAGCAAGCGATTCGAGGCGCTTGCGGCGCAGATCGGGTCGGCGGAGGCGAGCAGGGAGCCCACTCCCGTCGCCTCGCCGACGGCGCTCGTCACCAATCCAGGATCGCAGTATGCGATGATGCCGACTGCGCCTCTCGCGCCCCTCGCGCTCGGGCAGTCCGATCTGCTGCCCAACCATTTGCAGGTTGTCGGACAGAGTGAGGCGAGCTTCCTCTATGAAAGCGACATCGAGAATCCGTGGCATTTGTCGGCTGGCCACTTCGACGTCGCCTTCGTCGTCGTCTTCCTGTTGCCTTTGCTCGTCTTTGGTCTCGGATACAATCTGCTCTCCGCCGAACGTGAACAGGGAACGCTGCGTTTGCTGCTCGCGCAGCCCGTGTCGCCGATCGCCGTCACACTCGGAAAGGCGGCGGCGAGAGCGGCCGTGCTCGCGGCGCCGCTCTTCGTCGTGCCGCTCTCGGCGCTGCTCCTCTTTCGTCCCGTTGAGGATCGAAACGAGTTCTTCATTGCCTACGGTCTGTGGTCGGCGCTCGCTCTCGGTTACGGGCTCTTCTGGCTCGCCCTCGCGATCCTGGTAAACACTCTTGGAAAATCCTCGGCCTTCAACGCGATGGCGCTGGTCGGCGCATGGCTCGTTCTGACGCTGGCGGCGCCTGTCGCTCTCAATCTCGTGGTCGATGCGTCCTATCCGACGCCTTCGCGCACGATCATGGTGGAGATGCTGAACAGAGCGATGGACGAGGCGGCGCGCCATAGCGCCGATCTCGACCGAACCGATTACGACACCTTGCGCGATCCGACGCCGAAGGACGGAAAAGCCGTCTTGCAACCGACTCTGCTCAGAGCGCTCAAAATGCACCAAGAGATTTCGGAGACTATGCGTCCCTGGGTGCGAAACTACGAGACGCGCGCCGCGGAGCGGCGAGATTTCGTCGACGCTTTCCGCATCGTCTCGCCAGCGGCGATTGCTTTCGAAGGGATGAGCGACATTGCCGGGACCAGCTTCGACCGTTATTCTCGCCTCCAGCATGCGGCGGCGGAATTCTACCGCGACAAGATGGGCCGGGCGCTTCCGCGAATATCGACTCGCACGCTGCTGACCGAAGCCGAGTTTCGCACGGCGCCGCGCTTCGTGTGGACGGAAGATCGCATCGCGGAGACGGTGAGCCGCGGCGCCTCGAGCCTTATGCAGCTCCTCGTTCCTACGGCGCTGATCAGCGCTTGGGGACTTTTGAGGCTGCGGCGACTCTCGATTTGAGCGCGCCGCGTCGGCCGCGGCGAGATCGAAGACCAGTTCGTCGAGTGTTTGGAAAGCGGTCTGAAAAATCGTTCTATGGCGCTTCGCGCTAGGAATCGTAATGGCGAAACTCGTCCATGGCATTCACTGATCGAGAAACTTTCTGGATCGATTTCGTTCGAGCACGATGTTTAGTCCACGACAAGATGGCGCGACTCGCCGCCACCTCCGGCGGAGGCGGCTCCTGATACGAAATCCGTCCGAGTGCGTCGCTTGTCATCGCCAAGAGCATAGCGATCGAGGCGACGACTCTTTTTTTGGCCGAACTCCTCCGGCTCGCTTTCCGCTACATGCGAGTCGATCGGGCAGACTTCGCATCAAGCGTCTTCGACGAAGGGCGCGCCCGCGACCGCCTCGCCGAGCGCGCCTGCATCGAGCGGCGGCGCAGGGGCGCGTTCACGCGAACGGGCCGAGGATATTTTCCGAGCCCGCCGCTTCTTCCACCAGATATAGACGCCGGTGATCGACAGCATGGCGACGACGAGGCCGAGCGCG
>PQAN01000321.1 GCA_003105285.1 Methylocystaceae bacterium | reverse complement strand
GCGCGCCACGTCGGCGCCGATCCGGAACAGTCGCTACGCGCCGCCAATGCGAAATTCGAGCGGCGCTTCTATTTCATCGAGCGACGACTGGCCGAAACCGGCAAGAGCCCGACGGACTCGTCCCTCGACGAAATGGAAGAGCTGTGGCGGGAAGCCAAGGCGACAGAACGGAAATAATGCCCGGCGCTGCGCCCGTGGCGCGGCGATAAGGATCGTCACGTCTCGAATCGTTCGATGATCCAGCTCTCGGCGCGCGCCGCAGCGCTTCGGTCGCCGCCATATAGGCGCGCGCTTGCGGCGATAAACCGAAAGCAGCTTCTCAATGCGCCGAAGAAAAAGCTTCCAAAATGACGACCCCGGCGACGATCAAGCCGATCCCCGCCAATTCGCCCACGCTCAACGCCTGCCGGTAGAAAACCCAGCCGGCGACGGCGATCAGCGCGACTCCGACGCCGGACCAGACGGCATAGGCGATGGCGACCGGAATGCTGCGGAGAGCCATCGACAGCAGGAAGAAGGATATCCCATAGCCGAGAACGACGACGAGTGACGGCGCGAGCCGCGAAAAGCCGTCGCTCGCTTTCAGCGCGGAGGTCGCCGCGACCTCCGAGACAATGGCGATCGCCAGAAAAATTCGGTCCATGGTCCTAATGCGCCCTCTTTCGCCGCGCGCCTTTTTCACTCAGGACTTCCGCATGCGGAAAACGTCGCGTCACGCCTTCGAAGCGTTCCGGCGCAACGCGGACGACAAGATGGGCGCGTCCGTCCGGCAATGTCTCGCGCTCCAGCACCTCGGTATGGGAGTGCAACCAGGCGAGCCCCTGCCCGTCCGCAGGCTCGAGGTCGACCTCGAGTCGCACGCGCCCTTCAGCGAGGCGAGCCTCGATGCGCTCGAGCAGCGTATCCAGCCCCTCGCCCGTCAAAGCCGAGACGAGCAGCGGCCGGTCGTGCGCCTTTTCGCTCCTGGCGGCCCGCCTCATCGATTCGAGCCGTTCGGGCTCCAGAGCGTCGATCTTGTTCCAAACCTCGAGAATGCGCGCTCCCGAGTCGCCCGTCAGGCCGAGTTCGGCGAGAATGGCCTCGACATCGCCAGCCTGCGCTTCCCAGTCCTCATGCGACAGATCGCGCACATGCAGCACGACGTCGGCGAGCGTCACTTCTTCCAAGGTGGCGCGAAAGGCCGAAATCAGCATCGTCGGCAGGTCGGAGATGAATCCGACCGTATCGGAGAGCAGAATTTTCGCGCCATGCGGCAAGCGAATCTGCCGCAAAGTGGGATCGAGCGTCGCGAACAGCATGTTCTCGGCGAGCACGCCCGCCCGTGTCAACCGATTGAATAAAGTCGATTTGCCGGCGTTGGTGTAGCCGACGAGGGCGACGACGGGGTAAGGAACCTCCCGCCTCTTCTTGCGGTGCAGGCCGCGCGTGCGCTTGACCTGCTCGAGGTCGCGCTCGATGCGCGCCATGCGCTCCTCGATGAGGCGGCGATCGGTCTCGATCTGCGTCTCGCCCGGCCCGCCCAGAAAGCCGAATCCGCCGCGCTGGCGCTCCAGATGGGTCCATGAACGCACGAGCCGCGATTTCTGATAGGCGAGATGCGCGAGCTCGACCTGCAGCGCGCCTTCCTTGGTGCGCGCCCGCTTGCCGAAAATCTCCAGAATGAGGCCGGTGCGGTCGATGACCTTGGCGTCCCAGGCTTTTTCGAGATTGCGCTGCTGCACGGGCGAGAGCTGGCAATCCATGGTCACCAGATCGACTTCGGCGGCCTTCACCTTTTCCGCGATCTCCTCGACCTTGCCCTTGCCGAGATAGGTCGACGGCCGCACCTCCGACAAGGCGACGCCGATCTCGCCGACGACGTCGAGATCGATGGCCTGGGCGAGGCCCACCGCCTCAGAGAGGCGCGCGGCCGGATCGCGTATCGGCCCCTGCCCGCCCGGCTCCGCCGCCCGCTGGCGCGTCGCATAGGGGCCGACGACCAGCGCCCGCGTTCTCGTCGCGCCGTCTTCGATCCCTGATCGCTCTTCGCTCAAGCCGTCCTCTGGATCTCGTTGCCTGCGTCAGCCGAATCGATGTCGGTTCCCCGGCGCGCGCGCCATCAACGTTGCCTTTCCGGACCACCCTCGGCCGTGTCCTCGCCCGGCTCGAACATATGGATCGGATGGCCGGGCATGATCGTCGAAATCGCATGCTTATAGACGAGTTGCGAATGCCCGTCGCGACGCAGCAACAAGCAGAAATTGTCGAACCAGGTCACGATTCCCTGCARTTTGACGCCATTGACGAGGAAGATCGTGAGTGGAACCTTATTTTTCCTCACGAAATTCAAAAAAGTATCCTGCAGGTTCTGCGCGCGTTCCGAGGACATCGGCTATCCTGTTCTGTTCTTCGTTTCGAGGCGACTTTCGCCGCTCTTATGTCAATCTATAGTCATCATCCAGTCTCTCATTAGAGACTGCGCGAGCGCAATGCGCAAGCCGCAACTAAGAGCAGCAACTACCTGCGGAAATCTCTCTAGAGCGAGGCCATCGGCGCGCCAAGTGGGAAACTTTCCCGATCTTTCCGTTCGCGGCGCTCGACGCCGGCGCTCACGCTTCACTCGATCGCCAGCGATTTCAGCTTGCGATGCAGCGCCGAGCGCTCCATGCCGATGAACTCGGCCGTGCGGGAGATATTGTTGCTGAAGCGATTGAGCTGAGCGACGAGATACTCGCGCTCGAACACTTCGCGCGCCTCGCGCAGCGGCAGGCTCATCAGCTTCTCGCCGCGCACGCCGGCCGGCGTCGCGGGAACGAGCTCGCCGACCTCCGCCGGCAGCATTTCGGCGGTAATCGTCGCGCTCGGGTCGCCGGCCGTCAGGATCATCAGCCGTTCGACATTGTTGCGCAATTGGCGAATATTGCCCGGCCAGTCGTGCAATTGCAGCACGGCGAGCGCGTCTTCGCTGATCTTGCGGCGCGGCATTCCGGAGGTCGCCGAGACCTGCTCCATGAAGAATTCGATGAGTTCGGGAATGTCTTCGCGCCGCTCGGCGAGCGAGGGAACGCGAATCGGCACCACCGAGAGACGATGGAACAGGTCCTCGCGCAGCGCCCCCTCTTCGATCGCCGCGGCCAGATCGCGCGCCGAGGACGAAATGATGCGCACGTCGACTTCGACGCGCGTCGAGCCGCCGACGCGCTGGAACGTCTGCTCGACGAGCACGCGCAGGATCTTCGCCTGCGTATCCTTCGGCATGTCGGCGATCTCGTCGAGAAACAGCGTGCCGCCATGCGCCTCCTCGAGCGCGCCGATCCTGCGCGGGCCGTCGCCGCCCTCGCGGCCGAACAATTCGATCTCCACATTCTCCGGCGTGATCGTCGCCGCATTGATGACGACGAAGGGCGCGCCGGCGCGCTGCGACGCCTCGTGAATGCACCGCGCCGCGAGCTCCTTGCCGGAGCCCGGCTGGCCTGTGATGAGCACTCGCGAATTGACCGGCGCGACGCGGGCGATCACCTGCTGCAATTGATGCGCCGCCAGCGAACTGCCGACGATGCGGTCGGAGGCGCCGGAGCGCTGACGCAATGCGCTCAATTCCCTGCGCAGATTGGACGCCTCCAGCGCCCGCTCGGCGACAAGCACGAGACGGTCGGCCTTGAACGGCTTCTCGATGAAGTCGTAGGCGCCGATCTTTATCGCGCTCACCGCCGTCTCGATATTGCCGTGGCCGGAGATCATCACCACGGGCAGGCCCTTGTGCTGCTTCTGGATGATCTCCAGGACCTGCATCCCGTCGAGCCGCGAGCCTTGGAGCCAGATGTCGAGAAAGACCAGATGCGGCCGGCGCGCCTCGATCGCCCCCAGCGCCGCATCGGCGTCCCTGGCGGTGCGGACGCCGTGCCCCTCGTCGCCGAGAATCCCCGCGACCAGTTCCCTGATGTCTTCTTCGTCGTCGACGATGAGGATATCGCTGACCATCACCCCTCACACTTCAAGAGGCGGCGACCGCCGCGGGCGGCGGCACAGCGCCGAGCGGCAGCAGCAGACGCACGCAGGCGCCCGATCCGGACGGCGCGTCGAGCAGTTCGAGCCGGCCGCCATGGTCTTCGATGATCTTGGCGACGATCGGCAGGCCGAGGCCGGTGCCTTCCGACCGCGTGGTCATGTAGGGCTCAAGCAGGCGCTGCCGGTTGAAGGCCGGAAAGCCCTTGCCATTGTCGACGACGTCGATCTCCGCCATGCCGTTTCGCACTCCGAGGCTGATCTCTATTCGCTTCGCGTCCAGCGCCGTCGTTTCCTCCCTCGCAGCGATGCCCTCGGTCGCATTCTTGACGATATTGGTGAGAGCCTGGGACAGCAATCGGCGGTCGAAGAAAGCAAAGACCGGCGTTTGCGGCAGCTTCAAGGTCATTTCCACATCATTGTGGGCGACCCGCATCAAAAAAACCGCTTGACGAATGCACTCGCACAGATCGTCTCGCTCGGGCCGCGCCTTCGGCATTCGCGCAAAGGACGAAAATTCGTCCACCATGCGCTTGATGTCGTCGACCTGCCGCACGATCGTATCCGTGCATTGATCGAAAATGTCGCGGTCCGTCGTGATGAGGCGTCCATATTTGCGCTTCAGTCGTTCGGCGGAGAGTTGAATCGGCGTCAAGGGATTTTTGATTTCGTGAGCGATGCGTCGCGCGACGTCGGCCCATGCGGAGGTGCGTTGCGCCGTCACGAGATCGGTGATGTCGTCGAGCGTCACGACGAAATCGGGACGACCCTGCTCCGTGCTCGCCGAAGTGACGCGCACGTTGAACGTCAGCTCCTTCGTCCCGCGCCGGATCATGATCTGACTCTGAATGGCGCGCGGGAAGGCTTCCGCGGCGTCTTCGAGAATCGGCGCGATCTCGGGCAACGCCTCGGCGGCGAGCTTGCCGACCGCCGCCGCGGCTTCGCCCTTGCGTGGTTCGCCGACGAGAAGCTCCTCGGCCGAACGGTTGAGCACATTGATCCTGCCGTCGGCGTCGACGCCGAGCACGGCGGCGGGCACGCCGGAGAGCACGGCCTCCGTGAACTGGCGCCTCTCGTCGTTCAGGCGATTCGCCGAGATCAATCGGCTCTGCTGGAGTTCAAGTTCAGTCGTCATATTGTTGAAGACGGCGCCGAGATGGGCGAGATCGCCCTGCGATCTGTCGACGTCGACGCGCACGTCGAGATTGCCGGCGGAAACCTGATCCGTCGCCGCGATGAGCGCGCGAATGGGCGCGACCAGTCGATTCGCGAAGTCCAGCCCGACCCAGACCGCCGAGAGCAGCATGATCGTCGCGAGCAGGGCGTACATGACGATGAACGCCTTCTTGACCGCGCCGCGATAGGCGTCGAACGTGTCGTAGGTGGCGATGAGGCTCGCCGCCTGTTCCGGAAACTGCACGCCGAACGGGTCGATCGGGCGCGTCACATAGAGAAAAGTGTCTGGATAAGACGACAATGGGCGCAGCCCGACGAATGTGCGCCCCTCGTCGATGACGAGGCACAAGGGCTCGCTCTTGCGCGCATCCTCGAAATCGGACTGCGGCGGCGCGATGATGATGGCGGAGCCGTCCTCGGCGACGTCGACGCGCTCGAGAATCTCGCCATTCGACTTGACCATGGCGGCGACGGAGAATCCCAGAAACCGCGCGCGCGACGCGAAGAATTCGCGGAACAAGCCGCGGTCGGCGTCGAACATCACGCGGGCGCGGTCGAGATCGGAGGCCGAGAGCTGCGCCTCCTGAAGGAGCGAGCGGCAGCTCGTCTCGCGGAAGACGCGCGCGGCTTCCGCCGTGCTGTGCACGGAGGTCTTCACGACCTGCAGGAACTGCGGGCTGAGCGCCCGCTCGAGCGTGACCGAGCCGACGATCGCCAGAATGATCGCCGGCGTCAGCGCGAGAATCGAGAAAAAGCCGACGATGCGGATATGCAGGCCGGCGGCGGCCTCGCCTCGCCGCCATGAACTGATGAGCGTGCCGGCTTTGATCAGCACGAGTCCGGCGAGCAGCACCAGCGCGACGGCGTCGGCGAGGAACAGCACGAAGACGACGTCGCTGGTCGGAGCGACCGGCGCGAGCTCCGCCATGACGAAAAAGGTCGCGAGAGCGCAAGCGACGGCGGCGATGACGGCGATCGGGCCGAACCAAAGGCGCAGCGAACGCTTGATGCGCTTCCTAGGCTCGGAAGCCCGAAGATCTCCGACGACGGCCATGCGCCTGTATAGGTCGCTGTCCCGATCGTGGCAATAACGCCGCAACGCCATGCTCCGCGCGGCTTGCGAGCCTGACGGCTCGCGCTCCGAGAGCGAAGTCGGACTGCGAGTCTCGAGCCTACGCCGCGGCGAGCGAGGCGCTTCGCGTGTCGGCGGCGCCCGGCCCTACTCGACGCCGGCTTCGCGGTTGCGGTCGTTGAAGGCCTTGCGGAAGCGCTCCTCGATCTCGACGGGATCGGTGACCGGCTCGACCGCCGCCGCCAGCGCGCCGCGCACCACCGAGGCTTCCTCGGCCGTCAAGGCGAGCGGCCCGGCCATAAAGGCGGCGTTRGGAAGCGTGAACAATATGGCCTTGCGGTTGGGGTGGGTCGCGACGTCCACGACCCTGTCCGCGACCGGCTCGCCGTCGACGCAGACGTAAGGGCCGATGACCTCGACCTTGTGGCCATCGGATGTGGTTCTGATGTATGTCGTTCGCATAGTCTTCGCCACTCGCTTTCGGTCGTTCTTCGTCGTCCGCCGGACGAGTCCCGGTCCGTTTTCAGTTCGCCCGATTCCGCCGCCGAGGCGGCGACGGCGCAGAAGCAATTTCAATGCCCTGGACCGCACATCCCGTGCAAACTCTACCTTGGAGACCGCATCAGGCGGATGTCCAGATCGTTCACCTTTTTGCGCAGCGTGTTGCGGTTGAGGCCCAGTAGCTCCGCCGCCTTGATCTGATTGCCGCGCGTCGCCGCCAGGGCGGCCGAGATCAAAGGCACCTCGATCTCCCTGATGACGCGGTGATAGAGGCCCGGCGGCGGCAGCCGCTCGCCGTGGTCGCGGAACAATTTCGCCAGATGCTGCTCGACCGACGTCGACAAGGTCACGCCCTTGTCGAGCGGCGGATCGGAGCCTGCGACGGGCTGCGTCCGCTCGCCCGCGGGCGCTTGGCGCAATTCATGTTCGAGCTCCGCCTCGACGACTTGTTCTGTAATGACCTCCTGCGGATGGAGAGCGGCGAGCCGGCGGATGAGATTTTCCAATTCGCGAATATTGCCCGGCCAGCGATAGCGCTTCATGCGGTCGAGCGCCGCCTGCTCGATATATTTCTGCGGCAGTCCCTCATTGGCGGCGACCTTGAAGAAATGATGGACGAGGTCGGGGATATCCTCGGTGCGCTCGCGCAAGGGAGGCAGCCGCAACGGCACGACGTTCAGGCGGAAATACAAATCCTCGCGGAACAGTCCCTGCTGGATGAGCGTGCGCAAATCCTTGTTCGTCGCGGCGATGATGCGGACGTTCGTCTTGATCGGCGTGCGCCCGCCGACGGTGGTGTATTCGCCCTGCTGGAGGACGCGCAGCAGGCGCGTCTGCGCCTCCATCGGCATATCGCCGATCTCGTCGAGAAACAGCGTGCCGCCCTCGGCCTGTTCGAAACGGCCGACCGAACGCTGATTGGCGCCGGTGAACGCGCCCTTCTCATGGCCGAACAGCTCGCTCTCGATGAGGTCGCGCGGAATGGCCGCCATATTGATGGCGACGAACGGCCCCTTCTTGCGCTTGCCGTAGTCGTGCAGCGCGCGCGCCACCAGCTCCTTGCCGGTGCCGGACTCGCCGTTGATCATCACGGTGAGGTCGGTCTGCATCAGGCGAGCGAGCGAGCGATAGATTTCCTGCATCGCCGGCGAGCGTCCGACGAGCGGCATTCCCTCGATCTCGTCGTGGCCGTCCAGTTCGCCCTTCTTGCGCGGCTCCGCCATGGCGCGCCCGACGATGCCGACGAGCTCCTTGAGATCGAAAGGCTTCGGCAGATAGTCGTAGGCGCCGCGCTCGGAGGCGCGGATGGCGGTCATGAAAGTGTTCTGCGCGCTCATGACGATGATCGGCAGATCGGGACGCAACTTCTTGATGCGCGGCAGGAGCTCGAACGCGTTCTCGTCCGGCATGACGACGTCCGTCACGACGAGATCGCCCTCGCCCGACTGCACCCAGCGCCACAGCGTCGCCGCCGTTCCCGTCGTGCGCACTTCATAGCCGGCGCGCGAGAGCGCCTGCGCCACGACGGTTCGGATCGCGGCGTCGTCGTCGGCGACGAGAATTTCGCCATGAGTCATCGGCATTGTCTCCAACAGATTTCGCTCATGAGCGGCGTTCTCGCGGCTTGCTCGCAGTCTCGTCGGTAGGGTCCTTCTTGGCTCGGCGCTCGTCGGGGCGCTTCTCCTCTTCTTTGTTTCGATACATGGGCATGAGGATACGGAAAGTGGTTCGTCTCGGGTGAGATTCGCATTCGACGATGCCGCCGTGGTCGTTGACGATCTTGGCCACCAGTGCAAGTCCGAGGCCAGTTCCTGAAGATTTCGTGGTGACGAAGGGATCGAAGAGATGCGCCGCAATGTCCTCGGGGACGCCGCGGCCATTGTCGCGAACGCAGAATTCGAGCGGCAGTCCCACGGGGCGCTTCTCGCCCATCGTGCGCAGGCTGACGCCGGGCCGGAAGGCCGTCGAGAGCTCGATCTCGCCGTCGACCGCGTCGCCGATCGCCTCGGCGGCGTTCTTCACCAGATTGAGGAACACCTGCACGAGCTGGTCGCGATTGGCGCCGACCGACGGCAGCGAGGGGTCGTAATTCTCGATGAAGCGGATGTGGCGGGCGAAGCCGCTGCGCGCCACGCGCTTCACATGGTCGAGCACGACATGGATGTTGACCTTTTCGCGCTCGAGCGGACGCGCGTCCGAGAACACCTCCATTCGGTCGACGAGCCGGACGATGCGATCCGTCTCGTCGCAGATGAGGCGCGTCAGCGCGCGGTCCGCATCGCCGACCGAGCTTTCGAGCAATTGCGCCGCGCCGCGTATGCCGGACAGCGGATTCTTGATCTCATGCGCCAGCATGGAGGCGAGCCCTGAAACCGTACGGGCAGCTCCCCGGTGGGTCAGTTGTCTGTCTATTTTATCGGCAATTGTCCGTTCCTGCAGCACGACGAGGACGCTGCCGTCGCCGTCCGGCAGAGGCGCGCAATGGACGTCGACGCGCCGCTCGCCCTCCACGCCCGGCCGTCCGAGATCGATGCGATACTCGTTGATCGCCGCGCCGCGCTCGCGCACTTGGTCGATGAGGGCGAGCAGAGGCGAGCCGAACGGCAAAAGCCGGCTCAGCTCCTGCCCGAGCAGGATCGGCTTGCCGATCTCGAAGAAGGATTCGGCCGCCGCATTGGCGTCGACGATGACGCCGTCCGGACGGATCGATAAGATGACATTGGGCAGAGCCTCGAGAATGCAGGAGCGATTGTCTTCGGCGAGGACGCGCAGCCGCGCTCCGACCAGCTGCGAGCGCGAGTCTTTTCTCCCCTGCGGATTGGTTTCGGCCGTCATGTCGCCTCCTCGAAAGCTTTCCTGGCGGAGCGGGCGCCGATCCGCTCGGGGCAACGCGTCTTCAACACGCCAGCGCCGCCGTTTCTCGTTGCGCCGCCTCTCGAGCGAATAGACGCGCGAGCAGCCGACGAACCTCGTCGACCGACGAGGACGCGACGAGCGCGCGGCGCAGCGCCGCGTTATCGCCGGAGCCCCGGCCGGGGGCGTGATCGGCGTAGGCGGCGAGATGCTTGCGGGCGTGGCGCAGTCCGGCGTTCGCGCCCATAGACGTCAAGAGGCCGTCGAGGTGCTCGAGCGCGGCTTCGAGACGCATTTTCTCGCTCGGCGCGGCTCGGCGCCGCCCAGTCGCCAGAAAATAGGCGATGTCGCCGACGAGCCACGGCCGCCCCAGAGCCGCCCGGCCGACCATGACGGCGTCGGCGCCGGAGAGCCGCAGCATCTCGGCCGCGTCCTCAAGACTCGCGCAATCTCCGTTGGCGACGACAGGGATGCCGACCGCCCGCTTGACCTTCGCGATGGCGCGCCAATCCGCTTCGCCATTATAGAATTGCGCGCGCGTTCGGCCATGCACGGTCACGAGTCCGGCGCCCTCGCCCTCGGCTATGCCGGCCAATTCGGCGGCGTTATGGAAGGATCCGTCCCAGCCGAGCCGCATTTTGACGCTCACCGGAACGGAAACCGCGCGCACCGCGGCTCGCACCAGCGCCCCGGCGAGAGAAGGATCGCGCATCAGCGCCGCCCCGGCCAGCCCGCCGGTGACGCGCTTGCACGGACAACCCATGTTGATGTCGATCATCTTCGCGCCGGCGGCTTCGGCGCGACGGGCGACCTCGGCGATCCCCTCGACGTCCCGCGCCGCGATCTGGACGATATGCGCCGCGACGCCCTCGCCGTCCAGGCGCTGGCGAGCTTCCCGCTCGCCGCGCGCCAGGGCGCTCGCGCCGACCATTTCGCTGACTGCCGCCGAAGCGCCGAAACGCGAGGCGATGCGCCGCATTGCCAGATCGGTGACACCGGCCATGGGGGCGAGAAAGGCGCGATCCCGCAGCTCGAGCGAACCGATGCGCAAAGGCGCGGCTCGTCCACTCTCGCCTATAAATTCATCAGTTTTCATTGTGCCTACACTATAAGCAACCGGCCATACGTACGCAATGAGTACATCCACTCGTTTGCGAAAATCGACGGGACCCGAGAGCGCGAGAGAGGAACGCTACATGAATTCCCTCTCCTCTTTCGATCCTCGTCGTCGCCAGTGGGCGCGGCTCGCGGACCGGCGAAGGCATACCGAAACAATATCGTGCGCTGCTCGACAAGTCCGTTCTCGCTCGCACTCTGTAATCCATGCCCCAGATGCGGCGCTGCTCGTCGCGAGCCCATACAGTGACGCGCCTTACATCGGCGGAGCCGAAGAACTGCCGCTCGATCCTSTCACCGCTCAATCCTTGCGATGCGCCTCGAGCCATGCAATTTAGAGCCGATTAGTCGGAGCCCGAACCGGGCCATAGGGTATAGASTCAGATGGTTTTTGAGACACGATTGCTCCTCCTCGTGAGCTTGCTCTCACTCGCCGCCGGCCCCGCGTCGGCCCTCACCGCAGCAATGAAGCAGGACGAATTGGCCTGCAGAGATCTCGCGGTCGCGAAACAACGCTCCGAGTTACAAAAGAGCTCGAATGCAAACGCGCTTCGATCCTTCTCCCAGCGATGGATTGCGGCCGGCGACTGCGTGATGTTACGGCGGAAAGCCGCAGTCGCGATCGACACGCGGCAGGATGCGTTTTCTTGCGTGCGCGCAGAAGGCGGATTGGATTGCTTCTGGGCGGCGAATGGATCGATCGACGAGCACCCCGGCTATAAGGCGGGAGCTGCGAAAATTCCGGCGCAGGTGATGCCGATGTTTCGCTTCCCTGGCTATGGGCCCGTCCAGGGCGGATCGGCAGAGGCGGTCGAACATGGCGTCCAACTGCACACCGCTGGGGACGGAAGCCGAAATTGATATCGGGAATTGACGCAGGCCTCGAGACGCGAGACAGGAGCCGGCATGAATGCTCCCTCCTCCCTCGCCATTCTCGTCGTCGCCGGCGGGCGCGGCTCGCGGGCCGGTGACGGCCTACCGAAACAATATCGCGCCCTGCTCGGCA
>PQAN01000320.1 GCA_003105285.1 Methylocystaceae bacterium | reverse complement strand
CTCTCTTCGGCGTTCATGCGCGCGACGAGCGGCGGGATCGTGAGAACCGTCAGCAGCACGCCGACGCCCGAGCGGAAAGCGAGCGCCCAGCCGAGCGAATTGACGAGCAGGCCGAGATAGCTCGGATGCCGAATGACGCCATAGACGCCGCTCGTGACGAGTTCGTGTCCCGGCTGAATGGCGACGAGGCCGCTGAAGCGCCGGCCGAGCACGAACACCGGCCAGATGCGCAGAGCGCCGCCGATCGCGAAGAGGAATACGCCGAACCAGCGCAGCGCTTCACCGTCGATGATCCAGACGTTCTCGCGATCCGTATAGGGCGGCAGATAGGCAGCGAACAATCCGATCAGCGCGAAGATCACGATGACCCAGCGGTTGGAACGATCTTCGAACTCGCCGGGGCTGAGATTGGCTTGGCTGAACAGCCCGGCGCCGGCGAGGATGAAGGTCAGGATCGCGATCGCCGTCAGCGCCGGATTGGAGAAGAAAGCCTCGAAGCCGCCGCGCCCGAGGATCGCGAGACCAAGATAGGCGAGCGTCCCCGTGAGGCTGACGAAGGCCAGTCGCGGCGTGAGCGTCGTCATGGCGGCGTCCCCGAGCTCTCGCGCGCCTCCGCATCACGGCGGCGCCGGCGGTTTCTCTTCATAGGGCAAGACGCCGACCGGAAACAGGGCGATTGACGCTCGTCGCGAAATCGTACCATGATCGTCGCGTGAGCCTTGGAAAAGCTCCCGAGTTTCGGGGCGCATTTTTCGCGATGGACGACGCCGACCGCCAGTCGGCGCGAAGCCTGTCGCGCCCGCAGCGCCGAGAACGCGCTTTCCGCTTTCAGACCAGCACTCGTCCAGACCTGCATTCGTCGCCCCCTCGCCCAACGAGCGGGGCTTTTCGTCATGGGAGGAGACATTGATCCATCGCCGCGACATCCTACGAGCCAGCCTCGCCCTGCCGGCCGCCGTCGCATTGCCGCGCCTCGGCTGTGCGGAAGATAGCTTCGCGCCGGTCCCCAGCGCCTGGCGCAGATTCGAGGTCGTGACGAGGCTCGATCTCGCCGGCTCCGGCGCGCAGGCCTGGATTCCGCTCCCCTCCTTCGCCGCCGACGTTTGGCACCGACCGTCGAAGAGCCGATGGACGACCAACGCCGAGACCGCCGTCGTGGAGCGCGACGCAAAGAGCGGCGCGCAGATCCTGCATGTCGTCTTTGCGAAGGACGAAGCCGCGCCGGCTGTCGAGATCGTCAGCAGGATCGCGACGCGCGACCGCGCCGTCGATCTGTCGAAGAAAAACGCCTCGGCGCGGCTCGGCGCGGCCGAACGCAAGCTCTACACCAGCGGAACGGCGCTGATCCCGGTCGACGGAATCGTCAAGGAGACCTCCGACAAGATCGTCGCCGGCGCGTCGAGCGACATCGAAAAGGCGCGCGCCATCTACGAATGGATCGTCGTCAACGCCTATCGCAATCCGGCGACGCGCGGCTGCGGCTCGGGCGACATCGTCGCCATGCTGAAATCGGGCGATCTCGGCGGCAAATGCGCCGATCTCAACGCCCTCTTCGTGGGGCTCGCGCGCGCCGCCGGCGTGCCGGCGCGCGACATCTACGGCCTGCGCGTCGCGCCGTCCAAATTCGGCTACAAGAGCCTCGGCCCGAGCACGGAGATCGTCACCAAGGCGCAGCATTGCCGGGCGGAAGCGCATCTCGCGGGCTTGGGCTGGGTTCCTGTCGATCCGGCCGACGTCCGCAAGGTCGTGCTGGAGGAGCCTCCGGGCAAGATCGCGCTCGACGACGCCAAGGCCGTCGCCGTGCGGGAGAAATTGTTCGGCGCATGGGAGGGCAATTGGCTCGCCTATAATTCGGCGCATGACGTGGCGCTGAAGGGCTCGGCCGGAGGAAGCGTCGGCTTCCTGATGTATCCGCAGGCGGAGATCGCCGGCGCGCGGCTCGACTGCCTCGACTTCGAGAACTTCCGTTACACGATCAAAGCGAAAGAACTGTCGGTTTGACGCCTCGCGCGATGCGTCGCGCGGCCCCTCACCCTACCCTCTCCCCGTAAACGGGGAGAGGGGCGCAGTACGATCGGCGTCGTCGCGTGAGCAGCGGGAGGGGGCGAGCACAGGACCAAAGCCCCATGACCACCTCTCCATTTCGCCTCACCTCGCTCGCCCATGGCGGCGGCTGCGGCTGCAAGCTCGCCCCTTCTGTCCTGCAGGAGCTGCTCGGGCGGACTCCGGCGGCGCCGTTCCAGCAGCTCCTCGTCGGAACCGAGACCGGCGACGACGCCGCCGTATGGCTGCTCGACGACGATAACTGCATCATCGCCACGACCGACTTCTTCATGCCGATCGTCGACGATCCGCGCGACTTCGGACGGATCGCCGCGACCAACGCCATTTCCGACATCTACGCCATGGGCGGAACGCCCTTGATGGCGCTGGCCATTCTCGGCATTCCGCTGGACAAGATGCCGACCGATGTCGTGCGCGACATTCTGCAGGGCGGCGCGGAGGCTTGCGCCGGCGCCGGCATTCCCGTGGCCGGCGGCCATTCGATCGATTCGCCCGAGCCGATCTACGGCCTCGCGGTCATCGGTTCGGCGCGGCCCGAGCACGTCAGGCGCAACTCCACGGCGCGCATCGGCGACGCATTGATCCTCACCAAGCCGCTCGGCGTCGGCGTCTACTCCGCCGCGTTCAAGAAGAATGCGCTGTCCGCCACCGCCTATGACGAATTGATCGCGACGACGACGCTGCTCAATAAGATCGGCGCGGCGTTCGGACGCGACGCCGATGTCCATGCGGTGACCGACGTGACCGGCTTCGGCCTGCTCGGCCACGGGCTCGAACTGGCGCGCGGCTCGGGAGCGCAGGTCAGGCTGTTCGAGAACGCGCTGCGCTTTCTGAGCGACGCCGAACGCCTCGTGCGCGAAGGCTTCGTGACCGGCGCGTCGACTCGCAATTGGGCGAGCTATGGCGAGAATGTGGTCCTGTCGGAGGACGCGCCGCTCTGGCGCCGGCATCTGCTCACCGACCCGCAGACTTCGGGAGGCCTGCTCGTCGCCGTGGCCGAGCCGGCCGCGCGACGCCTGCTCGACCAAATCCTCTCGGCCGGCTATCCCGACGCGGCGATCGTCGGCGTCGTCGAAGCGGGGCCGGCGCGAATCGTCGTCTCCGACCGAGGCTGAGGCGCTCGATCGATCGGAGGACGCGAGACTGCAAGAGCGGAGGGGCTACCCAACAATGACCGCCGGCATGCCGAAAGTCCTGTCCATCGCCGGCTCCGATCCGAGCGGCGGCGCCGGCGTGCAGGCCGACATCAAGACGTTCTCGGCACACGCTTGCTACGGCATGGCCGTCATCACCGCGCTCACGGCGCAGAACACGCATGGCGTCAGCCTCGTGCACGCCGTTCCGCCGGAAGTCGTGACGGCGCAGATCGACGCCGTTTTCGCCGATATCGACGTCGACGCGGTGAAGATCGGCATGTTGGCGAATGCGCCGATCGCCGAGGCCGTCGCCGAATCGCTCGCCCGCGCGGCGGCGAGACATATCGTGTTCGATCCGGTGCTCTATTCCACCCACGGCGATGCTTTGAGCGCCGCCGGCTTTCTTCGATCGGCGCGCGCGCGCATCCTGCCGCTCGCCGCGGTCGTGACGCCCAACCTCCCGGAGGCGGCGGCGCTGCTCGACGCGCGCGAGGCGCGCGATCCGCAGGAAATGGCCGAACAAGCGCGCGCGCTCGTCGCGCGAGGCGCGCGCGCGACGCTCGTCAAAGGCGGACATCTCGCCGGCGAGCCCGTCGACATTCTGTTCGACGGCTCGCGCCTGCACGAATTTCGCGGCAGGCGCATCGAAACGCGCAATGTGCATGGAACGGGCTGCGCGCTCTCTTCGGCGATCGCCGCGCAACTCGCGAAGGGCATAGAACTCGCCGAATCCGTGCGTGCGGCGAAGACCTATCTCGAAGGCGCGCTCACGCAGGCAGATCGTCTCGGCGTCGGCGGCGGAAGCGGGCCGCCGCACCATTTCCATGCGCTGTGGGGCGAGCCTGAAGGCTCGCATCGACGGCAGAGAGAGTAGGCCGCGCCGGCTCAACCGCCGCCGCCCACGACGCGCGCGACGACCTTCGCCGTATAGTCCACCATCGGCACGATGCGCGCGTAATTCAAGCGCGTCGGGCCGATGACGCCGAGCGCGCCGACGATGCGCTTGTTGGCGTCGCGCAAGGGCGCGGCGATCATCGACGAGCCGGAGAGCGAGAACAGCTTGTTCTCGGAGCCGATGAAGATGCGCACGCCCTCGCCCGTCTCGGCGCGCTCGAGCAGATCGATGACGTCCGTCTTGGTCTCGAGATCGGCGAACAGCAGGCGAATGCGCTCGAGATCGGCCATGGCGGTCAGATCCTCGAGGAGATTGGCCTGTCCGCGCACGATGAGCTGGCGATGCTCGGCGCCCGCCCCGCCCCAGCTCGCGAGTCCCGCGTCGACGAGCTTGGCCGTCAATTCGTCGAGCTCGATCTGCGCCGCGCGCCGCGACGCCTCGATCTCCGAACGCACGTCCATCAGTGTGCGGCCGCGGATGCGGGCGTTGAGATAATTCGCCGCCTCGATGAGCGCCGAAGCCGGAAGATCGCGCGGCACATGCAGAACGCGGTTCTCGACCGAGCCGTCCTCGGCGACGAGGATCGCCAAGGCGCGATCCGGCTCGAGACGCACGAAATCGATCTGCTTCAGGCGCGCGTTCTCCTTGCTGGTGACGACGACGCCGGCGCCGCGCGTCAGTCCCGACAAGAGGCTCGTGGCCTCGGCCAGCACGCCCTCGAGATCGTGATCCTTCGAGGCCGCCTCGACCTGGGCCTCGATATGCGCGCGTTCGCTCTCCTCGATGTCGCCGATCTGCAGCAGCGAATCGACGAAGAAGCGCAGGCCGAGCTCCGTCGGCAGGCGGCCGGCGCTGGTGTGCGGCGCGTAGACGAGGCCCAGCTCTTCGAGATCCTGCATGACATTGCGCACCGACGCCGGCGACAGCGTCATCGGCAAGAGCCGCGAGAGCTGGCGGGAGCCGACCGGATCGCCGCTCGCGAGATAGGAATCGACGATCTGGCGGAAAATTTCACGCGCCCGCTCGCCGAGATTGGCGAGGCCGGATGTGGCGGGCTGCGGAATGCTCGGGGGAGACATGCGGACCATGAGACGAGAATGGCGCCTCGGCCGCCGGGGTCAAGATCAGTTTCCGAAACGAACGCCCCGCCGCCTTGCCGCGGGGCGTCCACGCAGCCGCGATGGCGAGGGCCGCGACAGGAGCCACATAGGCGATCGATGAAGGCGTCATGGCGTTTTTCTCCCTTGTCGGGTGAAGCACGCCCGATAACTTAATTTTTGAAAGTCACTTGTCGATATTAGAGAGGCGCGAGGGATCGTCGCGAGCGGGCTCTACGAACGCCATCCGCCTCGACTCGAATATTATCTGACCGACAAGGGAAAGGAGCTCGGCCCGATTCTGAAGGCGTTGCGCGACTGGGGCGAGAAACATGCGTGAGATCGTCGAAAAGGAGACAGGCCAGCCAGGGCGATCGCGAATGAAACATCGATGGATTGGTACAAATGCCCGGAGTGACTCTCGGCATTCGCCGAGATAGGCTCTTCGCGCTTTTCTCGTATTCGTTCGAAGTCGCTTTTTCGCACAGAGAACTGGATCGAACCTCATCGTGACGCGCGAGACGCTCCTCGTCGATCTGGCGTTGCAAGGCGGCGGCGCCCATGGCGCTTTTACCTGGGGCGCGCTCGACCGCCTGCTCGAAGAGCCATGGCTGCAAATCGACGGCATTTCGGGCACATCGGCCGGAGCCATGAACGCTGCGGCGCTCGTCCATGGATATTCCATGGCCGGCGCCGAGGGCGCCCGCGCCGCCATGGAGAGCTTCTGGCGCCGCGTCGCGCAGGCGGCTTTGCTCAGTCCTCTGCAGCGCAGTCCGATCGATATGATCTTGGGGCGCTGGACGCTGGACAACTCTCCCGCCTTCCTCACGATTGATATGATGTCGCGGGTGCTTTCGCCCTATGATCTCAATCCGAGCGGCTCGAATCCGTTGCGCGACATCCTGCTCGAGACAATCGATTTCGAGCGGTTGGCGCAGTCGCCGATCAAGCTCTTCGTCACCGCGACCAATGTCGCGACAGGGCATGGGCGCGTTTTCAGAAACCGCGATCTGACGCCGGACGCGCTCCTCGCATCGGCGTGTCTGCCCACGATGTTTCAGGCCATAGAGATCGACGGCAAAGCCTATTGGGACGGCGGCTACGCCGGCAATCCGACCATCACGCCGCTCGTGCGCGAATGCGTCTCGAGGGACACCATCCTCATCCAGATCAATCCGATCGAGCGCAAAGGCGCGCCACGCTCGGCGATCGACATTCTCAACCGCCTGAACGAGGTGTCGTTCAACTCGGTCCTTCTGAAGGAGTTGCGCATGATCGCGCTGCTTCGCCAAGTCGCCGATCCTGGAAACACGGAGGGCGCGCAATGGGCCGGGATGCGGATCCATTGCATTGCGAGCGACATGTTGACCGAGCTGAACGCGTCTTCCAAGCTTATCGCCGAATGGGATTTTCTTTGTATGTTGCGCGACGAGGGGCGACGGCAGGCGCAAGTCTTTCTCGAGCGTCGCGCCGAGGCTCTCGGCCGCCGCTCTTCGTTCGATCTCGACCATTTGTTGGATTTCGTTTGACGCCGCAGCAGCCCATCATCGCGAGCGAAGCAAAGCAATCCAGAAGCAACGCGCGAAGTCTGGATTCGCCGCTCGCAATGACGCCGAAGCCAGAGCGTTTCCAGCCGAAGTGGAAACCGGTTCGGCGTCGGAAACGCGTCGAAACAAGACTCTAGATCGCCGCGCCGAGCAGAGGCGGCGCGAGGACGGCGAGGTTGCGCTCGTAGGCGCGAAGAGAAAAATTCGCGTCGTAGAAGCGCCGCGTGTCGCTTCCCGCCCGCTCCGCCTCGCTCGGGATCGTCGCGCGAGCCGCCGCTGCGCTCGCGGCGCGGGCGAAGTCCTCGGCGGCGTCGGCGATGACGACATTCGAAAACGCCGCCACATCGGCGCGCATACCACGAAAAGCGTGACGGGTGGCGACGAGCGGCAGACCGCTCGCCATCGCCTCGACGGCTTTGATCGACAGGCCATGGCCGCTGATCGTCGGCAGCAGGACGAGGCGCGCGTTCGCATAGACCGCGCCGGGATCGTCGACGCGCCCGACGAATGACGATTTATAAGCTTCGAACAGCGCCGGCTCGCGCGCCTTCACGCCGGCGTCGATATTGCCGACGATCTTTACGCGCAAGCCTTCGGCTCGACCGAGAACCTCGCGCAGAAACCACAAGACGCTCTCGACATTGGCGCTATTGTTGCTCGCCACCAGCACGATGTCTTCGCCGCCCGGTCCGAGCGGCGCCTCCGGCGCGCTCGGATAGAGCAGAGCATGAGTCTTTTCCGGCAGGAGCGCGCGAAACTCGTCATGCTCCTCGGCGTTGAGATGGAGCAGAAGGTCCGCCTCGCGCATCAGCTCGAGTTCGCGCGCCAGCATCTCGTCATAGGTCACATGCGGGCGCAGCCACGGCATGCGCTCGTTCATCAAGACAAATTGGCGCGCCTGCAGATCATGGCTGTCGAGCAGGATCGGGGCCTGCGAGCGCGCCAGCCGTCGCGCGACCGGCATCAGGAAGAAATGATTGCAATGGACGAGATCGAACCGGCGCCGCTCCAGCGCGGGCGAGAGCCGCGCGCGCTCGGCGAGGCCGGCGCGGATGATCGCCTGATCGCCATGCAGATAGGGCCACAGCACGTCGCGCAGAAAGCGCGGGTGGACGAAGCTCGAGAAGGGCACGCCGCCGAACCAGCGTTCTTGCCGCGAGAGTTCCGGCGTCGCCTCGATAAACGAGCGCCACATGAAGGCGCTCTGCGGCGCATGGCCCGGAAGATCGCTGACGGCGATGGGCGAGACGCGCGCGCCGAGCGCGCGATAGGCGGCGATCTGGCCGAGCACGACGCGATAGGTGCCGCAGGAATGCCACGCCGGATGAACGACGGCCACGTCGCGGCCGGCGAGCGGCAGCGTAGCCGCCGCCTCTCGCAGAGAGAACCACGCGTTCATGAAGAGACCAGAGGCGCCGCCGCCTCGTGCAGCGCGCGCGTATAGGCCGAGAAGCTGAACACCTCGTCATAGAGACGGCGCGTATCGGACGCGGCGCGTGGCGGCGCCTCGCGCGCGCCGCGTCTCGCGTCGGCGTCGCGCAGCGCGGCCGCGAAGCCCTGGGCGTCTTCGACCAGAGCGACATTGCTCAATGTCCTCGGATCGATCTTCATGCCGCGAAACGCCTGCGGCGTCGCGATGATCGGCGCGCCGCTCGCCAGCGCCTCGACCGCCTTGATGGAGAGACCGTGGCCCTCGATCGTCGGGAGAAGGACGCAGGCGGAGTCGGCGTAGACCGCCCCGATGTCGTCGACGCGGCCTTTGAAACAGCGCCGATGCGTCTCGTACAACGCCTTGTCCCGGCTCTTCACGCCGCCGTCGATATTGCCGTAGATCTCGACGTCGGCTTGCGGGGCGAGCGGCAGAACCTCCTGTAGGAACCAGCGCAGGCTGACGTAATTCGCGTAGTTGTCGCTCGCCACGATGATGATCCTGTTTCCGCCAGGGCCGGCCGGGACGGGAGCGACCGCCGGATAAACGAGCCTATGCCGCGCCTTAGGAAGCAATGTCGCGAAATCGGCGCGCTCGGCCTCGTTGAGATGCACGCAGAGATCGGCGGTCTTCATCCATTCGAGCTCGATCTGTAACATATCCTCGTAGGTCGCGTAAGGAGGCAGGAAAAATCCGCCTTTGTTGCGAAGGACATATTGTCGCGCCTGGATGTCCTGCGTCTCGAGTATGACAGAAATGTTTCGCGCGCCGCGCAGCTTCGAGACGAACGGCAGCGTGAAATAGTGATTTGCATGGATGAGATCGATCGTTTCCGCCTGGAGCTCGGGCGGAACGGCGGCGCGTTTCGCCAGCTCGACGAGAAAGACCGCCTGATCGCCGTGAATCAACGGCCACCAGGCTTCGCCGAGAAAGCCCGGCGTCGGCACGAGGCGCCAGTCGGCGCCGCAAAAATAGCGTTTGTCCGCAGGCAGGTCGTCGGTCGCCGCGAGATAGGCGCGCCAGCGGGCGCCGCGCGGAGGGAGCGGGCCGGGCGCGTCCATCAGGGCGATCGAGATCACCCGCGCGCCGAGCGCCCGATAGGCGATCATCTGGCTGACATTGACCTGATAGCTGCCGCAGGAGTGCCAGGCCGCGTGAACGACGGCGACCGTCTTGCCCGCGAACGGGGCCGTGGCGGACGACGCGACGGAAGTCTCTGCGCGCACAGCCGATTCCATCGGAGTCTCCTCTTCTTCGAAGCGCCCGGAGCCCGAGGAGGAGGCGCCCCCGCCCTGGACGCTCCCCTTGCTATATGGCGGAATTTCCAAGTAGACGGGGTATATGAGCCTTCGTTCCGCAAATCCACATCTATCACCCCTTAAGGGCGCGCCCGCCGAGGCGGGCGCCGCCCTCTCCCCGAACAAGCGCTATGGCGTCGCCATCGTCGGCAACGACAAGATCATCGATTGGCTGCTGCCCTTTCTCGAGAGCTATCTCGCCAC
>PQAN01000319.1 GCA_003105285.1 Methylocystaceae bacterium | reverse complement strand
TAGCGGTCGCGTGTGATCTCCTCCCACAGCTCGGCGAACGCCCGCATCTTGCACAATTCGGTGACGAAGCGCATGCCGGCGTTGACGAAGAAGGAGATGCGGCCGACGACCTGGCCGAAATCCGCATCCGAAATCTCGCCCGACTTCTTGACATTGTCGAGAATGGCGACGGCGGTCGCGAGCGCATAGGCGAGTTCCTGCGCCGGCGTCGCGCCCGCCTCCTGCAGATGGTAGGAGCAGACGTTCATCGGATTGAATTTGGGACATTCCTTCGTCGCGAAGAGAATGAGGTCCTGCGTGAGGCGCAGCGACTGCGCGGGCGGAAACACATAGGAGCCGCGCGAGAGATATTCCTTGATGATGTCGTTCTGCGTCGTGCCCTGCAGTTTTGCGCGCGGCGCCCCCTGTTCCTCGGCGGCGGCGACATAGAGCGACATCAGCCACACGGCGGTGGCGTTGATCGTCATGGAGGTGTTCATTTCGGCGAGCGGAATGCCCTCGAAGAGGGTCCGCATGTCGCCGATATGCGACACCGGCACGCCGACCTTGCCGACCTCGCCGCGCGCCAGCGGATGGTCGCTGTCATAGCCCGTCTGGGTGGGCAAATCGAAGGCGATCGAGAGGCCCGTCTGCCCCTTGGCCAGATTGGCGCGATAGAGGAGGTTCGATTCGCGCGCCGTCGAATGGCCGGCATAGGTGCGGAAAATCCAGGGCTTGTCGCGACGGGGCGCTGCTGTCTCGGTCATGTTTCGATCCTCCGGGCGGCTCGATAACACATGACCGAGGCGGGACGGAAGCGGGCGGGCGGCTGGCGAGCGTAGCGAGGCAGTCCAATACGTCCGCCCCGGCGACGCCCGTCGCCTTCGCCGTGCCGATGTCGTAAGCGACAAAATTATCCAGCCGCAGAATTCCTTGAGGGGAAGATAACACTTTCAACTTTTCCGTTTTTTACGAAAATCGTCCATTCCGACCGGCCGCGTTCGTGCTCCACGCTGTAGACATCGCCCATGGCGTCCACCCGCCGGAAGGTGACGGTTCGAATGGGCCCCAACGCCGTCAACGTCGCATGCAATTGCGAGAGCTTCTCCTTTGTTCTCTTCGCAATTTCCGGCGACATCAGACCGTAGTCCGGTCGTTCTGTGACAGCTTCTACGATCAGCCGTCGAACCGCGCTCTCGCTGCCGTCCAGTGGCGACGTGCGAATTTTCAACAGGGGAGCGTCGAGCCAATATTCGAGTGTGGGGCTCATCTCGGCAGCTCCGCCGCCATTGCCCACAAGGGGCCTTCGGATAGCCGAAGCTAACCTCATCGCGGCGTCCAAGGCGGCATCAGGGGCGGTCTGGACGTCGGGCAGCACGCCGACGCCGTCCCAATTGCTTTTCGTCACCGGATTTTCTGCGCGCCCTGATGGCGTATTGACGAACAAGTTCGAGCCGATTGGAGCCAGCCCACCTGGGTTTCCCGTCGCGCCGCCCCTTGTCCTTGCGCCGATGACCGTGACGCGCCCGAGAACTCGCAGGCTATATGCAAATCCCTCCGCGGCCGAGAAGGTCTCGGGACCGACGAGGATGTAGGCCGGTTTGTCGAGGTAATGAGTGGGCGTCGGCCGGCTCCAGAACTCTTCGGCTCTGAAGTCCGCCGCGCCCCGGTTACGCACAACGAAGCTGTTGAGGTGAATCGGTCGCGCCGAATCGAGAAAGAAGCCGCTCAGATAGGCGGCGGAGGCGGGGTGGCCGCCTCCATTGCCTCGAAGATCGATGATCAGCGCGTCCGTGTCCGCGACGAGGCGCATGGCGTTGTCCGCCGCATCCTCGAATATCTCCGGGGGCACAAACCTGGCTAGACGAATATAGCCGACGTTTCCCTTCAGGCGATCGACCCGCTCGAAGCCAGCGTCATTCGGCGGGGAGGGCGCGGCTCGGCTAGGGGACGGAAAACCGTAAAAAACACGAATGTGGTCATCGCTCGTTACCGATTGAAGATCGGCGGTGATTCGCTTCGCGAATTGGCCGGGATCGGCGACTCCGTCATAGGCCTTCGCCGAAAAAGCTCGCTCGATGGCTTCGGCCGCCCGGTTTCCTTTGTCTGGGAACACATAGGCCGCGCGCAGCTCGGCGGCTATGTTCGCAACGGCCGTGCTGATAGCGGCTTTGTCGAACGGCGCCGGAAGCGTCTTGGCGTGAACAGGCCCCGAGAAGGCCATCGCAATCGACAATATTACGTCAGCTTGGGCAAAAATCAGCCGCTTCAAATACATTGGATTCTCCATATTGCTAAAAGTGCGAGCGCCGGGGCTAAAACGCCTCGGATGATGAGTACAGCCAGGACTTCGTCAATCGCACATTGTTTTCGTTCGGGTGAGAACCGTGCGAGCAACGTGTCCAAAGAGTGCGTCAATAACGGCTCTCGTCCCGTATGCGCCGCATGAACTCTCCGGCGGACTCGGTTTGCGGCGACATTTTCTCGGTTATGGCGCGTAGCATGGCGACGTCGACGGGCTTGCGCGGCTCGTCCAGCGGCGTGATCTTGGCGATCGGCTTGCCCCGGCGCGTGATGCTGACGGTCTCGCCCGCCGCCGCGCGCTCGACGAGTTCGCTCAAATGCGCCTTGGCTTCAGCGAGAGTGACGGCGCTCATGACTGTCCTCGAGACCAGTTAAATGATCAATTGTAGCGCCGCGCGATCGCCGAGCCAAGCGTTCTTCCTGTGGATCGATCCAGCGACGCCGAACGCCCGTCCCGCGCCTACGCCGCCCCAACATCGCTCTGTTCAGGCGAATTCCTGCCGTATATGTATGCCTGCCGCCATTCGCCGCCGGCCAAGAAGAGTTCCCGAGGAGCTAGACGTTGACCGCACTGAAAGACCTTTACGATATCGGCGAGATTCCGCCGCTCGGGCATGTCCCCGCCAAGATGCACGCCTGGGTCGTCCGCAAGGAGCGGCATGGGCCGCCGGAGGAGTCGATGCAGCTCGAGGTGGTCCCCACCTGGGAGCTCGACAGCCATGACGTGCTCGTGCTGGTGATGGCCGCGGGCGTCAACTACAACGGCGTCTGGGCGGCGCTCGGCCAGCCGATCTCGGTGCTCGACGCGCACAAGCACCCCTATCACATCGCCGGATCGGACGCGTCGGGCGTCGTCTGGGCGGTCGGCTCCAAGGTCAAGCGCTGGAAGGTCGGCGACGAGGTCGTCGTCCACTGCAACCAGGACGACGGGGACGACGAGGAGTGCAATGGCGGCGACCCGATGTTCTCCTCCTCCCAGCGCATCTGGGGCTATGAGACGCCGGACGGCTCCTTCGCCCAGTTCGCCCGCGTGCAGGACCGCCAGCTCATGGAGCGGCCCAAGCACCTCACCTGGGAAGAGTCGGCCTGCTACACGCTGACGCTCGCCACCGCCTATCGCATGCTGTTCGGCCATGAGCCGCACCGCCTGAAGCCCGGCGACAATGTGCTGATCTGGGGCGCGTCCGGAGGGCTCGGCGTGTTCGGCGTGCAGCTCTGCGCGGCGGCCGGCGCCAACGCCATCGGCGTCATTTCGGACGAGACGAAGCGCGACTATGTGCTGTCGCTTGGCGCGAAGGGCGTCATCAACCGCAAGGATTTTTCGGGCTGCTGGGGGCAGTTGCCGACGGTCAACACGCCGGAGTTCAACGACTGGTCGAAGGCCGCCCGCGGCTTCGGCAAGGCGATCTGGGACATCACCGGCAAGAAGGATGTCGACATCGTCTTCGAGCATCCCGGCGAGCAGACCTTCCCGCTCTCCTGCATGGTGGTGAAGCGCGGCGGCATGGTGGTGTTCTGCGCCGGCACGACGGGCTTCAACCTCACCTTCGACGCCCGCTATGTGTGGATGCGTCAGAAGCGTATCCAGGGCTCGCATTTCGCGCATCTGAAGCAGGCGGCGGCGGCCAATCGCTTCGTCGTCGACCGGCGCGTGGACCCTTGCATGTCCGAGGTCTTCCCCTGGGCCAAGATTCCGGTCGCCCACACGAAGATGTGGAAGAACCAGCACGCGCCCGGCAATATGGCCGTGCTCGTCAACGCCCCGACGACGGGCTTGCGCACCGTCGAGGACGTGATCGAGGCGGCGGGCGGGAAGTGACGAACTGGCCAAGGGCGATCGGATGAAGGCTTCCTCACTCGTCGGAGAACCTTCGATCGGCCCCTGGAACTCGCTCTCGCGCATCGAGGCGGCGGCCATGCGCCGCCTCGGCATGAGGGCGAGAGCGGTTCCAGCCGAAGTGGAAACCGGTTCGGCATTGGAAACGCGTAAAAACACGAAGCGAGAGTCTTTCCGTGTTTCAATGAAACAGGGAAAGACTCTGAGGGACGGCTTTCACCCGTTTGCCCGAGAGGCGGCGATAAGCCGTCGCCAAGAGCCGTAATCGGCCTGATAAGCGTGCTCGGGATGGCGAGATTGTCTCTCCCTCTCAGCCCGCCGCCGCCGCGATGACGCGGCAGACGCTGCCGCGGACAGAGTCTTCCGGCGCCACTTGTCCGGCCTGAACGGAAAAGATCACGTCGACTCGGGTCGCTCCGCCCAGCTTGCGCGCCACGACGCGCAATGTCTGCGGTCTTCCGAACCCGGATGTCTCCTGCAGCGCGGTGATGGCGCCAAAGGCCTTATCCACTTTCATATCGGAAAAGCCTTCGGCGAGCACTGCGCTGGCCAAGCGATCGAGCGCCTTCTTGGGGTCGAGCTTCGGGAAGGCCTCCCACGTCTTGTACGAGAGCGCCGTCACCAGAGGAACGCCTTCGACCGTGAAATTGCTTTCGCAAGAGGCCGCTTGCGCCGAGGAAACGCCGATGGCCGCCAATGCGCATGAATATATCGCCAAGCGCAGTTTCGAGAAAGCCGATGTCTTGAAACGTTTGAGAGAAATCATGGAAATTCGTCTCCAGTAGCGAAGTCGATGGACGAGTAGCACGCCAAAAAGAAACATTAAATATTTTAGGATCGAGGACGTCCCCTTTCGTGCTCCTTCGCCCGATCGGACCGGATCGATTTCGACTGTGGCGAGTCCAGGACCGACGCCTTTCGGAATTCGGTCCACTCGCTGCTTCGGTATTCGTCTTGTTCTCCGCCGCGGGACTGCTTAAAGATATCACAAGAGTACGTGTTCGATTCGGTCCGTTGTAACGATCGCTGGCGTTCGGCCGCGCGTTTTTTTAAGGGATCAGAACATGGACAATTCGATCGACGGCGTTCTGGAGCCGAGCGTTCTGGAATCGCAGGTTCGAGACTCGAACGCCTTCGAATCGCAAGGCGCCACTCGGTCGGCGCCGGAACAGGGCGTCTCGACCGCTCCGGCGGAGCCGCCGGAACCCCTTCCCACGCCGTCCGAGGCTCGCGCCCCTGCCGAGGACGTGGCCTCGCCCGCTCCCGACGACGCGCGCTTCACCACCGCCGAGGCCTTGCTCGTCACGCAGGGCAAGCATCGTTTCTATACGCTCGTGCTGCCGAGCGACATTCTCGCGGCGACCTGCACGGTCGAGGCGCGGCTCGAAAATCCGATCGACGGCTTTCAGCGCCTGCTCGACAAGAAACGCGCGCGCGACATCGCCGATTATATCGACAGCGGTTTCGGCACCGTGCCGAGCGCGATCATCCTCTCCGCCCAGCCGCGGGCTCAGCTCCATTTCGACAGGAAGACCGGCGAATTCCGCTTCAGGAACGATCCGCGCTCCTTTCTGATCATCGACGGCCAGCATCGCGTCTA
>PQAN01000318.1:13468-13650 GCA_003105285.1 Methylocystaceae bacterium | reverse complement strand
CAATACAGACTGGTGCTGGAATCGGCCGACCCCGGAATTTTGGATCGCGCCGTCCCCACTCTGATCGAGCGACTGAGAGGGCTCGAGCAAATCGAGAATGTCGGCAGCGTGTCGGAAACCAAAGGACTCGGCGCCTATCTCGATGTGGATCGCGACACGGCGGCGCGCTTCGGCATCACTCT
>PQAN01000318.1:0-13356 GCA_003105285.1 Methylocystaceae bacterium | reverse complement strand
CCGTCAACCTGCCTTCCGTAGCCGCCTGATCAAACCGATCCGACATTCGCGCGCGCGGCCGACGGGCTCCTGCAGCTCTATCTGCTATCCTCCGTCGCTGTGATCGGCCAAGTTCCCCTGTCGGCGATTGCCGATGTCGTCGTCGAGCCGGCGCCGCTACAAATAGAGCATTTCGGGCTTTTTTCGTCTGCCTCCGTCTTTTTCGATCTGCGTCCCGGCGTGTCGCCGGACGACGCCGTCGAGGCCGCCCGGAAGGCTTTGGACGAATTGCTTCCGACGAGCATTCACGCGCATTTTCAGGGCGTAGCGCTGGCCTTCGAAGCGTCGCTCGGCAATGAACTGATGCTCATTCTGGCGGCGTTGGCGTGCGTCTACATCGTTCTGGGCGTTCTATACGAGAGCTTTGTTCATCCCATTACGATCATCTCGACGCTGCCGTCCGCCGGCGTCGGTGCGCTTCTGGCGCTATCCGTCACCGGCCGCGATCTCGACGTGATCGGCGTGGTCGGCATCGTCTTGCTGATCGGCATCGTCAAGAAGAATGCGATCATGATGATAGACTTCGCGCTCGTGGCCGAACGCGACCAAGGTCTGCCGGCGCGCGCCGCGATCCGCGAGGCGTGTCTATTGCGCCTGCGGCCGATCCTGATGACGACCTTCGTAGCATTGTTCGGGGCGCTGCCTTTGATGACCGGCTCGGGGGTCGGCGCGGAGGTTCGGCAGCCGCTCGGCATCGCGATCGTCGGGGGGCTCGCCGTCAGTCAAGTTCTTACGCTATTCACGACGCCGGTTATCTATTTGGCGTTCGATCGTCTGTCGAAGCGCATGCGTGGCGCTAATGCCCCCGCGGAGACAGGCCTATCTTCAAAGGTCGGCGAATGAACCTCTCCGCGCCCTTCGTCCAGCGGCCGGTCGCAACGACGCTGCTCACGATCGCGGTCGCGCTCGCCGGAGCATTGGCGGCGTTTCGGTTGCCGGCGGCGCCCATGCCGGAGTTCGATTATCCGGTAATCAGCGTGGTGGCGCAGATGGCCGGAGCAAGCCCCGAAGTCATGGCGACGACCGTCGCGACGCCGCTCGAACGGCGGCTCGCGATGATCGCCGACGTCACTGAGGTCCGTTCGTTCAACAGCTATGCAGCCTCTGTCGTGACTCTGGGATTCGGCGTCGGTCGAAACATCGACGGGGCGGCGCGTGACGTCCAGGCTGCCGTGGACGCGGCTCGGTCGGACCTGCCGACGTCGCTGCGCTCCAATCCGATGATCTACAAGTCCAATTCGGCGTTTTGGCCGATCACCTACCTATCGTTGACCTCGGCGACGATGAACGTCGATCAGATTTACGATACGGCCACGACGACATTGCGGCCGTTGCTCGCCTCGATTCGAGGGGTCGGCGACGTTGTCGTATTGGGTTCTTCGCCTTTCGCCGTGCGCGTCGAAGCCAATCCAGACGCTCTCACGAAATATGCCCTCGATTTCGAAGGCGTTCGCGCGGCGATCATCTCCGCCAACTCCAATAGTCCCAAGGGAGAAATGGAAGGCGATGGCCGGCGGCTTCAAATCTACGCCAATGATCGGGTCGGCAACGCGAAAGACCTGCGCGAGCTAGTTGTCGCCTATCGACAAGGTCAGACGATCAGACTGGCCGATGTCGCTGAGGTGACGGATTCCGTGGAGGATTTCCGACCCTTCGCCATCACCGGGCGGGACGCCTCAATTCTCATTCGTGTCTACCGCACGTCCGGGGCAAATGTCATCGAGACGGTGGACCGCATCCAGGCCAAGATCGACGAAATTCGCGCGACCCTTCCACCCGCCATCGACATCGCCCTGGTGTCCGACCGAACCGCAACGATTCGGGCGTCCTTGCATGATCTCGAACACAGTCTGATCATCGGGCTAGTTCTGGTCGTTCTCGTCGTGTTCTTATTTTTGCGAAGCGTTCGCGCCACTCTGGTTCCCGCTGTCGCCGCCGCGGTTTCGCTACTCGGGACCGCCGTCGTCATGTATCTGATGCAGTACAGTCTCGACAATGTGTCCTTGATGGCGCTGATCATCGCCGTGGGCCTCGTCGTCGACGATTCCGTCGTCGTCCTGGAAAATATCTCTCGTCATCTCGAATCGGGAGCGCCGAAGTTTCGAGCCGTTCTGGAGGGCGTGAAAGAGGTCGGGTTCACGGTTGTCGCGATCAGCCTGTCGCTGGTCGCAATCTTCATCCCGTTTCTGTTCGCCGGGGATGTCATCGGGCGCGTGCTTGCGGAATTCGCCGTGACGCTTTCGGCAGCCATTCTAATTTCTCTGATCGTCTCGCTCACGACGTCGCCCATGCTCTGCTCGGTCGTACTCCACCGGCCACATGGACAGCGGAGACGGTCGACCGCTAGATATGACCCTGCGCTTGGAGCGACGCTTCGGTTCTACGATGCGACTTTGACTTTTGCCTTGCGTCACTCCCGCTGGACGTTGGCGATGTTCTTGGCCGTGTTCGGATTTGGCGTCTACCTCTATGTCGTCATGCCGAAGGGACTTTTGCCGGAGCAGGATCCCGGACGACTCTACGGTGCGCTGCTGGCGGATCAGAATGTGTCCGCCTCCGCGATCCGACAAAAGCTCGAACGGGCTGCGGAATTGATCCTGGCGGACGCCTCGATCAAAAGCTTTGCCGCGGTCATCGAAGACAGAGCGAGACGAAACAGCGCGGAGCTCTATGTCGAATTGAAGCCTCGTCCGGAAAGGACGGAGACGGTTCACGAGGTCAACGCACGTTTGACCGAAGCGGTGAGTCGAATAGCCGGGACGACATTGCGCCTCATCGCGCCGCAAGACATATCCGCATTTTCTTCGCAGGCGAGCAAAGGACGGCAGTATCAGTACGACCTGCGCGGCGATGACGTCGATGAACTTCAGAGCTGGGCGGTTCGCCTGGTCGAGCGGCTCGGTCAACTTCCGGAAATCCGCGAACCGGAGATCAGTCCGCAGGCCCACGCGCTCGAAGCCAGTGTGATATTCGACCGAGACAAAGCGCATCGCCTAGGCGTCACCGTCGCTCAGATCGACAATACATTATACGACGCATTTGGACAGCGGCAGATATCGATCATTCATACTGCGTTCGGCCAGTATCGCGTCGTCATGGAGGTCGCGCCGCGCTATCGGGAAGATCCGGATATCCTGAACAATATCTATGTAAGTTCGTCTGGCGCCCCGGTCAGCGGAGTTCTGGCCGCCAATACGGCAGGAAGAACGATCCTCACGCGTGGGGGAACAGCATCCGAGCCGCGGCTCGTATCCGCCACGGTCGATAAAGCGCGCTACCGACGTTTCGATGCGATTGAGAGCCGAGCAGGCGCGCGGCTCTTGTCGGGCGCTGCGGTCAGCCTCGCGCCAGAAGCTATGATACCCCTTTCGACGATCGCCCACTTCGAACGCAAGACATCCTCGCTCTCTGTTTCTCACATCGGAGCCTCCGTGGCGATGTCGATCGCCTTCGATGTGCCGCCGACTGTCTCGCTCGGCGACGCCGTGACGGCGATCGAGCGAGCCGCTGCGGAAATTCACATGCCCGCGTCGATCCAGGGCGGATTTTCAGGCGCCGCTGCAGTGTTCCAGAAGCTGATCGTCAAAGAAGGCTTACTGATGCTGGCTGCGTTCGCCACGGTCTACGTCGTTCTCGGCGTGCTCTACGAGAGCTTCATTCATCCGCTCACCGTGCTGTCGACGCTGCCGGCGGCGGGAAGCGGCGCGATCTTCGCGCTGATCGCTCTGCGTATGGATTTCACCATCGTCGCCTTTATCGGCGTCATCTTGCTCACCGGCATCGTGATGAAGAACGCTATCATGATGATCGATGTCGCGATCCGCATCGAGCGCCAACGAGGATTATCCGCTAGACATGCGATTCGCCAAGCCTGTCTCTTGCGTTTCCGTCCGATCATGATGACGACGGCGGCGGCGATTCTCGGCGCCGTTCCACTCGTTTTCGGCGCGGGCGAAGGCGCCGAACTGCGTCAACCGCTCGGAATATCCATCGTCGGGGGGCTCGTCGTAAGTCAGGCGCTGACGCTCTATACGACGCCGGTGATCTACCTCTATCTCGACCGCTTTCGTCGGTGTTGAAAATGCTTCAGCGTCGGGAAACGACAAGTGTCGGTCGGGTTCAGCGACGGCCGATCTGGAGCCCGCGCCTTCGGGCGGCGGTATGTATCATGGGTGAGTGCGGCGGTCGCTTTGACGAGCATCAATTCGACACATGAAGCAACAGCGCAATCTCGTGTCTCGGGAACATTTCTTATCACGACGTCATATCCGCGACGAACAATGGCAGGATGTTATGTAGGAACTCGTAGTGGATTCACTGATCGCCTTTTCGTGAGTGCAGATATGCGGCGTGGTTCGTTCGGCATTTTCGTCCTCATTTTGATCTCGATGCTCCACGTGCTGGTCGCCGTGGGCGTCGGCGGTCACGAAATGCGCGCCGCCGGCGAGGATCGCTGGACTCAGGAAACATGTCGACGAGTCGGGCGGATTTTTTTCGACGTCGGCCATGGTCAAATTCCCGGGACGGGGCACTATTCCTGCCTCTCGTGTCCTCTGTGTCTGGCGTCCTGCCAAGACGACGCGGAGCCTCGAGAACAATTCGCGATCAGCGACCCGACGCTTTTTGCAAGCTTCGTGCTCCCCTGGACGGCATCGGAGGCTCGTCCAAGCGTGGGTCGGGGGGCCTCCGCCCATCAGGCTCGCGCTCCCCCATTCGGTGCCTGACGTTTCAAGCAGATCTGTCGTCGGCTCTCTTTCCCTTTCCGAGAAAGGGACTGCCGAGTTCGTTTGAACTTGCGCCGTGCTATGCGGTCGTCAGGAGGAATCTATGACATCAATGCTGGAGATCGAGTTCCATTTCGAGCCTGTGAAGAGAATGACGATTTCACCCAGGCTGATAGAGATTATCGCAGATGTTCCGTCGATCGACTCTTTCTATGTTGGAGGCGATTATGGTTGCGCTTGATGAAGTCGTCGTCGATCTGTTTCGAAATCATAATCGAGAATTGAGCAGATTCGTACGCCGACGTGTCGGTCGAGAGGAGGCTGAAGACGTCGTCCAGAGCGCGTATTTGCATCTGCTTCAAAAAGCGGAAATCGAATCGGTCGAACGCCCTCGAGCGTATCTGTTTCGGATCGCGTCGAATTTGGCCACGGACGCCAAACGCAAGTCTCGAACTCGTTTACACTATGAGGTCGAGGATATGGACGTCGACAGATCGGGTCCGGTCGACTCCCATTCGGAAACGTCGAGCGACTATCTGATTGAGATATTTCGGCTTCAGATTTGCTTAGCCAAACTGCCGTCCCTATGCAGAGCGACCTTCATTCTCAACAGAGTGGACGGACTGACGTATCCCGAGATCGCAGCTCGCCTCGATATTTCGTTGCGGACTGTCAATCGAAACATGGTCAAGGCCTCGGATCATATCCGCAGGCATTTCGATCGCTGAAAGCAATGCCTCGAGGACGGGGAGTAAGCGCGGCCTTTGTCGCGCATAACGCGCCGTCCTCGTTTCGGACCGTACGCGGCGGTGTTTTCCGAAGCGTCACCACGCCCTTCTTTAATGCTACCAGAGTCTTACCCGACAGCCGATTCGTAAATGCGGCCTCCGCCGGATGAATACGCTCTTCGCCGATGGCGACTATCAAGGACCACGGTTTCGCGAGGCGCAGAAGAAAGCCGTCCCCTACCTCGTGACGGAAATCGTCAAGCGTTCCGACGCCGCCAAAGGTTTCGAGGTCTTGCCGAAGCGATGGGTCGTAAGCCGCCGTATGATATTGCCAAGGTCGATGTCTTCGAATGGTCGTCGTTTATCGCCCGAGCGATCGGGATGAGGCGTCCTTGCCGTTTAGAGCCTCGCGAATCGGAGCGCGCGAGTCGATTTGTCGCAGACGATTTCAAAGAAAACAGGAGTTTGATGCGCATTCGGCGGCATGTCGCCACGCTGGCAGCCGATGAAGGCGCACATGGTTCGGCGCACGGATTGTCCTCTGTTGCAAGTGCGCGTATCGTTCGAGACGACGAGGTTCAGCTGGCGGCATCTGATCGAGGTCTAGGCCCGCCTCGTGCCGACGCCGCAACGCGGCCTGCGCTCGGCAGAGAAGAGCACGTCGCGAATGAAGACGCCGAAGATCAGCATGGAATCCGGGGGGGTATGATCGCAGAACGGACCGCCATTTACGCCTGCGTTTCCAGCGAAACCCAGGCGCGTGAGAACACCATCGGCAGTCAGATCGCATCCTTGCGCGAGCGCGTCGCGGTCGACGGATTTCTCCTCGAACCCGACGACTGTTATGTGGACGAGGGGTACAGCGGCTCCGTTCGCGTGCGTCCGGCTCTCAAGCGACTGAGGGATGTAGCGACCCTCGGACATGTGAGCGTATCGTCATCACATGTCGGCGATCTTTCGCCGGACGACGCCATCGCCCGCTGTTCGAGCCCTATCGATCCTGCGTCCTGTCGAGCAAATCGCGGTAGCCTCGCTTGGTCATCCAGTGCGCGCGTTTCAAATGCCCCTCCCAGCAACGGAAGGCGCGAGTTGGATCTGCGTCTGGATCGCGATGCAGGACAATTCGGGCGACCTCACGCCAGTCGGCTCCCCCGGCATCGGCGTCGAGCAACCGGAGATAGGTTATCAAGTGCGCTTCGTCATAAGCCGAGAGTTCGTCGGACCAGGGCGGCTCATCGATGATTTCAGGTTCCAACTCAGCCATATGAGCCCCCTCAATCGACCTTGTTTATCGCACCTTCGCCGATGCGCCGGCTCAATCTCGTTTCGATCGGAATTCCGACGGCGTCATCCCTGTCGCCTTTCGGAACGTCTCCGAGAGATGACTATGGCTGCTGAATCCGAGAGCATAGGCGATCTCCGTGATGGATTGATGATCCATGAGCAACAGCTCTTTCGCCCGATGAATGCGCCGTCTGGTGACATATCGCCACGGAGCGATGTTCAAGCTCCCCTTGAAGGCCTTGCCGAAGTGATGTGTGCTCAGGCCGGCTTCGGCGGCCAAGGCGGCGAGGCTGAGGTTCTCGCTCAGATGCTCCTCGATGAATTCTAGAACGCACCGCTGCCGACGGCCGCCGAGACCGCCTTTGATCCGAGCCACAGGTTTCGTGCCATCGCCATAGGTCTCGAATAGCCTGACGGCCAACGACGCTCCGAGATATTCGAGGACCAGACGGCTACACGAATTGTTTCGTGTCACCTCATGGCGTAGACAGGCCACCAACGCCTCGATGGCGGGATCGCAGAGTGCAGCCCTGCTGCTGATCTCCGGCGTTTTTCCGTCGAACGCGTCGCCGATCGCGCTTTCGACGAAATTTTTCGCAAACCCGATGATGAGCGATTGCTTCTCACCGGTCCAATGGACGTCTGCGGGCCGTGCTGCCGGCAAGAGATGGAATTGCCCTCCTGTTACGCGATGCTTTTCTTCGTGATCGCTCTCTGCCAGCCGGCAAACGAGCTCCACTGGCGGCCCCTCATGTGTGATGAGGGTCAAATGCGTTGCGGCGATCCTCGTGCCCAGATTGCCTGGGACACGATAACGACGGACGATGATGCCGCCGTGAGCGCTGCGCGACGAGATGGACGCGAAGGCAGAGCCGATTTCGGATGTGACGTCGATCAGTGTGGTTTCGGCCATCCGATGAACATCCGGCGTTCCTCGGGATCCCGGCAGCCTGATCCCGACGCTGTTTTGATAGTAAAATGTTGAAAACATTGCGGTTCGATTATGGTGGTGTCGTGACGAGATTCGTATTTGGCGCTGAGTAATGAAAGCGCAAATTATTTGCGTTCTATATATTCGAGATGTCATGAATCCGGCATTGGCCCGAATTCTCGATAATCACCACGCATTTGTGAAAGCCGCCTCCCGAATCTGCCGTCGATAATGGTCGACGTTGATGGCGGAACACGCCAATCCATGCGGGGATTGGCTCGGGACCAGTCGTCGTCCCTCCGCCGTCAGATCATTGTCCGCGCGTTCGCTTTTCACGGGCGCGCGGCTGACAGGAGGCCAGATCTCATGACGGAGGAACAATCTCCGGTCATTGTACCGGGCGTCGATTGGCGCAGTCCCAAGACCTACGAACCGCTTCTGCAATTCGACCGCGCTGGTCTGGCCGGAGAATTTCTTATGCGCGATTGCGATTTCGTCGTGGCTCGACGGTTGTTGCAGGACCGCGAGCCGGCGGGTTTTTCGAATCCGAGAAGCCTTTCCATTTCGTCTCGTGTGCGTTTCACAGATGGCGATGGCGTTCGCTTGCTCGAACGCTGGGGGGTGCTCTTTCGCCGACGAGGCCGGCTCTACGATTATCTGGTCTCCTGCCTGCAATCCGTATGTGCTCGCCGCGGAAGCGGAGCCGGTGGCGCCCGATCACCCAGACGCTTTCGATATTTCATATCTCGAACATCTGGCTGCAGCGCTCTGCTACGATGGCGGTGAACACATACTCTTCAGTGACGGCGCGCGCCATCTACAGCTCGCTGTGGTCGCTGGCAGCGTGCTCGAAGGACCGGTTTGCCTGCGCTACGCACTGTCGGGTTTCCGAGGACTGGAGGCGAAGGCGCTGACGCTCAACCGTCTCTGTCAGTTGCGTAGACGCCGCTCCTTTTCCAAGGGTCTCTATCTCGCGGAGAGGCGCGCTTCCCGCTACGCGCTGATGTTGCGCGCTTGGGATGGAGCGCAGGCGGGCGCCAGTCAACGGGAGATCGCCACGACGCTTTTCGGTGAGAACGTCGTGCGACGAGACTGGGATGCGGGTTTTCTGCGCACGCGCGTCCAGCGATTGATTCGTAGCGCGGAGCAACTCGTCAGCGGAGGTTACCGACGAATTCTGCGGTGAGCCTGGGAGGCGTATGGTAAGACACGTATCGGTTGGAATGAGCGAAGAACGGCTGAGAAATTCGGCGCTCGGGCTCGCACACCGCTCGTGTCTTGGCGAAGGTTCGATCTGTCACGGTGCGATCGCGTAAGGAGAAAGGCCGTTTGACGCGAGTTTGGCATGATCGATCTTGCGCTGCAGTCCCGTCGTCCTCGGCTGGATCGGCGGGGAAGGCGCAGTAGAGGGAGAGAGATGTTTCGGTCTTCGTGACGGGATTGGAAGAGGGAAAGAGGGCTTTCCCTGGCCCGTCGCGGAGAACAGATATGCCGAAAGTCGAAAAGCTCACGCTGTCCCGTTCGCGGGACATTCCGTTCGATAAGCTGGTCCCGAGCGATCGCAACGTGCGCCGCGTGCGGGCCGGCGTCTCCATCGAGGAGTTGGCCGAGGACATCGCGGCGCGCACCTTGTTGCAGTCCTTGAGCGTGCGGCCGATCGCCGACCGTGAGGGATTTTACGAAGTGCAAACGGGAGGACGCCGCTATCGCGCGCTGGAGCTTCTCGTAAAGCAGAAGCGTCTGGCGAAAAACACGCCTATTCCCTGCATCATCCGCGAGGATGGCGTTCTCGAAGAGGATTCGCTCGCCGAGAACGTTCAGCGCGTCAATCTGCATCCGCTCGATCAGTTCCGAGCGTTCCAGGCGCTGCGCGAACGGGGACTGGGCGACGAGGAGATTGCGGCGCGCTTTTTCGTGACGCCCACTGTCGTGCGTCAACGTCTGAAGCTCGTCTCCGTGTCGCCGAAACTGCTCGATTTCTATGGACAGGACGAGATGAGTCTCGAACAGCTCATGTCCTTCACTGTTTCCGACGATCCTGCCCGCCAGGAGCAGGTGTGGGAGGCGGTTCAGCGCGACTGGAACAAGGAGCCTTATCGCATCAAGAAGCTCCTCACCGATAACGTCGTCCGCGCGACGGACAAGCGTGCGCGCTTCGTCGGCGTCGTCGAATATGAAGCGGCGGGCGGCGTCGTGCTGCGCGATCTGTTCGCATCGGACGACGGCGGCTGGCTGCAGAGCACGACGCTGCTCGAGAAGCTCGTCGCCGAGAAGCTCCATCGCGAAGTCGAAAGCGTCCGCACCGAGGGATGGAAATGGGTCGATGTCGCCGCGGATTTTCCCTATGGCCATACCGCCGGCCTGCGCCGAATCAAGGGGGAAGAGGAATCTCTCACCGACGACGAGTGCGCCGCGCGCGATGCGCTGCGGCAGGAGATGGAGGAAATCGAGCGGAATTACTCACGGGACGGTGACGATCTGCCCGAAGAGATCGACCGGCGTCTCTTCGAAATCGAAGCGGCGCTCGACGCATTCGAAGATCGGATGGTCCGCTACGATCCCGCCGACATCGCTCGCGCCGGCGCCTTTGTCAGCATCGACGGCGACGGCGCGCTCAGGGTCGAGCGGGGTTATGTCCGGCCCGAAGACGAGGCGGGCGTCGTCGAAAACGGCGGCGATATCGATGGCGCCGAGGACGGCGGCCAATCGGAATCGGCGTGCCACATCGACGACGGTGATCGCAAGCCCGATAGGAATTCGGGTAAACCTTCCGTTGCGACGACCGGAGCCGATGCAGAAACAGAAGAAGACGGGCTCAAGCCGTTGTCGGAACGCCTGGTGATGGAGCTCACCGCGCATCACACGCTCGCATTGCGCGATGCGCTGGCGAAAGACCCGCGCGCTGCGTTCCTCGCCGTCCTTCATGCGCTGGTCCTCCAGAGCTTCTATCGCTACGCGACCGAAAGCTGCCTAGAGATTACGGCGAAGAGCAGTGGTTTCTCCGTGCAGGGGCCGGATCTCGAGGGGTCTCCGTCCACGAAATCGGTCGATGCTCGACACGAGAGCTGGACGAAGCAATTGCCCGAAGAGCCGGAGAATCTCTGGGACACGCTGAGGGCCTTGGACAACGAAAACCGGACGGCGCTCTTTGCCCATTGCGCTTCGCTCACCGTCAATGCGATCCACGAGCCGTGGAACCGCACGCCCGGCCGCAGGCGCCACGCCGATCAGCTCGCCGGAGTTCTGATGCTCGACATGGCCGCCGCCGGGTGGAAGCCGACCGCCGAGAATTATCTGAACCGTGTTCCCAAGGCGCGCATTCTCGAAGCGGTGCGCGAAGCCAAGGGGGCAGCTGCGGCGGACCTCATCTCCCACCTCAAGAAGTCGGACATGGCGCACGAAGGAGAACGCCTGCTGGCCGACTCCGCCTGGCTTCCGGAGCTGCTGCGCACGCCGGGTTCCGGGCGGCGCGTCGACGAAGCGGCGCCGGCAGAGGCGACCGCCGCCGAACTTCCGGCGTTCCTCGGCGCCGCCGAATAGCAGTCTCCACCGATCCATCCTTCCGGGCCCGGCTGTCGCTCGTCGAGGCGACGCCGGGCTTTTTTTCGTTTCGAGGAGAAGAGGACAATGACCATCTCCACGCCATGGGGGACGCCGGATGACGAGATCGTCTATGCCGAAGGCGTCACCTTCTACCGCACGCCGTCGCATGGCGGTTTCTGGCTCGACCATGAACGCAATGCGAAACTGCATCCATTATTGCGCGAAAGCAGCGGCTGGTATGAGGAAGACTGCGCTTGGTCGAAGGTCGTCTTCACCTTTCCCGAGCTCTTTTCCGAAAAGGACCGCGAGGCGGCGCTCGCCACGGTGAAGCATTGGTATCCCGACGCCTATGAAGCGATCACTGGGGTGGCGCTTCGTCCCGGCGAATCGCTCGTGAAGGACGAGCGGCGCTTCAAAAAAGCGCATGTCGACGATTGGGTCGTGATTTCCGCGATCAGGTCCGACCGGCATCCGGGGATGGTCGAATGCGCCGCGACTGGAGGCGGAGCACGACCTGCCATCGCCGAACGCCATTATCTCGTGCCGGAAAACGAATACGCCAGGAGCGGCCGTTTCGGTTTCGTCATCGACGAGGCGCGCCACGCTTTTCGCGACGGGCCCGATGCTATGGAGGTGGAGCCAAGAGAAGAGCAAGAGCCGGGACGGGAGCGGGCGAGTCGGGAGGGATGAAAGAGAGCGTCTCCCGGCTCGTCCCTCGCTGCTCTCCCGGAGATGTCTCCATGACTATGACCGCGCCTTTATCGGCGGCGAAAGCCGCCGCGCCGTCCTGCGCGCCGATGGCGTTCGCTTCCCGCATCGTCGAAGCGGCGCAGCGCCTTCTTCCCGAACTCGGGCAAGGCCACAGGCTGACGCCCGCCCAGACGACGATCTATGACGCCTATTCGCGAGCTTTCCAGGTCATCCACAACAATCTGAGCGCCGCGCTCGAAGCGTCGAATATCACGAGCTCGTCGGGCACATTGAATGGTCGGGCCAAATCCGCCGCACGCTTGGCGTTCGAGAGCGCCAAACAGCGCTTCTTCATCTGGGACACGCTGGACAAGGTGAGGGCGAAGCATCCCGATATGGTGCTGATCCATGGCGGATCGCCCAAGGGAGCCGAAAGGATCGCCGCCTGCTGGGCCGACAATCGCAATGTCCCGCAGATCGTTTTCAGGCCCGATTGGACGCGTCATCGCAATGCCGCGCCGTTCAAGCGCAACGATCAGATGCTCGAGACGCTGCCGATCGGCGTCATCGCCTTCCCCCGGTTCGGGCATCTCTCGGAACCTCGTCGACAAGGCGCGAAGGATGGGAATTCCGGTGTGGAGCGTCCATGAAGGCGGCGCATGATGCGCCGTCTTTCACCAGTGTCGGAAACGAAAGCGCGGCAATCCGCTCGTGTTCGGGTCGTCGTCGCCGACCGGAAATTTCGCTTGCGGATATGACGTCGTACAGCGCGCGGTCGTGCGCGTCGTGGCTCGGCGTTGGTTCGATTCCCGGCCATGCGACGCCATGAGGGCGCTGCTTTGTCATCGGCGAGATCGATGCTGACGGAGGCGCGTTCCGATTGGGCCGAAAAGCGCCGATCATGACGAACGATGGTCTTCGGCGGTCGATTTCGTTCGCGATATCTGTCGCCGATCTTCATGCTTCTCACCGGCAGTTCGGCGCGTCGAGCTCTTCATTCTAAAGCATTCGTCCATTGGAACGATGTCGTAAAGCGGATGCTGTTAGTCTTCCGCAAGCCGGAAAACGCTGCGGCCACGCATGAGAAGCGCCAGTGTGAGCGAGCCATGTGTCTCCTTGCTCGTGGTCGTCGCGGACCATTCCCTGCTTGTCTCTCGACGGCTTAAGCCCGCAGCGCGCCCTTCCAACCCTCGGTTCAGAAATATTTCCCCGCCTCCCTGCGGTCGGCTTCCTCGCGACCGTTCGCTTCGCTCACTGCAAATTTTTCTGCCCCTCGGGTCCTTCGCTCTGCTGCGGCCCTCCGCCTGCGGCTGCGGGTGGAAGCGCGCGCATTCGCGGGCTTTTCGCCAGAGCCATCGCAGGGATGGTTCCTGCGACGACAGCGAAGGAGACTTCAAATGGCTATCACCCTCGGCGC
>PQAN01000317.1 GCA_003105285.1 Methylocystaceae bacterium | reverse complement strand
CAACCGCTTTGCTGTTGGCTTGGCGCGGCGTCCCCTGCACGCTCGTCGAGCGCCATCAATCGGTTTCGCCGCGGCCGAAAGCTCACGGCATCAATCGTCGAAGCATGGAAGTGCTGCGCGTCGTGGAAGGGCTCGAGGCCGATCTGTTCGACGCGAGCCGCGCCGCGCCGGAGAGCGCGGCGATCACTATCGCGGAAACCGTCACGGGACGTGAAATACGGCGCCTTCTGGAACCCGGCGCCAAGCGGCCGCCTCTCCTCTCTCCTGTCGACATTTGCCATATCGGACAGAACCGAGTGGAAACGACTTTGCTCCGATACGTGCGCGCTCTTGGCGTAGACGTCGAATTTTCGACGGTCGTCCACCAACTGTCGCCCGCGTCGGACCATGTGATGGCCACGCTTCGCGACGCAACGAGCGGAGAGGAGTCGATACTCCTGGCCGATTATGTCGTCGCCGCCGATGGCGCCGGCAGTTCCGCTCGATCGGCGCTCGGGATCAAAATGATCGGCAACGATACGATATCCCACGCCGTGTCGATATTGTTCGAAGCTGACCTCACGGTGCCGATGCGCGGATGCGGAACGGTGCTGTATTACTTGCGAAATCCGGCGTTTACCGGAGCATTCGTCAGTTGCGACGACGCCGGCGTCGGTCAGATCAATATCGAATATGATCCGCTACAGTTGTCCAGCGCCGATTTTGACGAAATCCGCTGCGAACGGATGGTGCGCGACGCGCTCGGCATGTCCGATCTTGAGGTCAAGATCATCGACAGAATGACCTGGAAGATGGCGGCGCTGGTCGCAGAAAGGCTGACCCAGCAACGCATCTTTCTAGCCGGCGATTCTGCGCATGTCATGCCGCCGGTCGGAGGACTCGCGGGCCAGACCGCTATTCAGGACGCCGCCGACATCGCGTGGAAGCTCGCCTTTGTCTACCATGGTCACGCGGGGTCCAATCTTCTCGAGACCTATGAAGCGGAGCGGCTTCCTGTGGCGCACACGACGGTCGCCTGTCAGGTCAAAAACTATGTGGAGCGGCTACGGCCGGACCGAGAGGATCTGCGCATCCGCTCTGCAGAAGAAGATTATCTCAGCGTAGCCATGGGCTACCGCTACCGCTCACCGGCGATCGTGATGGACGAGCCGGATGACGGGCAGCGGGTAGAGAGCCCTTTGCGCCCTTCTGGTCTTCCCGGAACGCGATTGGCTCATGTCCCACTTCGGCAGAATGAGTGGATGATTTCGACACANNGATTGCCCAGCATCGGCCCTTGGCGCATTATCAAATCGGCGTCGATCTGAAAGACGACGTCGATTTGTTTTGCGCCCGCACAGGCCTCGAAGCTGGCGGCGCTATTCTGGTTCGTCCAGACGGCTTCATTGGATGGAGATCGAGAAGCTCCCACCTCGATCCGGCTCCGATCCTCGATGACGCGCTGAATCAAGTCCTTTGTCGCGATCGCGCTACGCTTTGACCGAATCACAACGGCTCACGCCGCGGACCGATTTGCTTGGGGGCTCTGGCCCCTAGCGCGGCGCAAGGGATCGCTGACGCTCGGCCGGAACAATCTCCCTGGCCTTCCTCCAGGTCGTTCCCCATTCTATGCAAGCCGAGTGATCCCCCTCCGTCCCGTACGCCCATACACCTTGCACCCCCGGTCTCGCCGACGGGCAGGGTTGCAGCGCAGCATTGCGCTCCCCCGTGGCTTTGCGCAAGTTCGTAGCCAACCATCCGCAAGCGGCTTCAGCACGACGGAGGCGGCTAGCCACCTAAGATGCTCAAAGGCTCACTCATGCCGTGGCTTTGTCAGACAGTTCGGTGCGGAGCGCGCCTTCGCCAGAACAATCAGTACCGACATCCACGCGCCGCCTCCTGCAGCCTGATACTGCCCTTCTATGGGCTAGCGCGGAACGATGCAGCTTGACGGAAAGGCAAGTCCACGCATGGAAATGATTGCCGTGCACCAGGTGATCGTGTCTCTTGCCGACCAATGCAAGAAAGAGGCGTAGGAACCCCAATCCGGCGACAGCGGGCGGCTGGGGTATGGGGATGGCTTAACCAAACGAACGGATAGGGTTGATGCGGTCCGAGACGTCGCGCACCGAACAGGAAGTCTTCAACGATCTCGAGGAGCTGTGCGCTTCGAGAGGCTATGTCCATGTCCTCGCCAAGCTGTCGTTCCGCGACAACCTCGTCATCCATCCAGGTAAGCTGACGAGCGAAGCGTTTGCCGCCTCTTATGTGCCGCAACGGACCATCCGCACCGAATTCTCGACCTTGCTCGGCTTGATGCTCAAGCATCCGATCGACTTTGGCTTGCCTGCGCCGGCCGAGGTGCAGCGCCTGATCGATCATACTGGTGAGCTGCTCGAAGAGCTGCACGCCTGCTTCAACCAGCCGATGATGGCCGCGCTCAAGCAAGCTTTCGAGGAGACTCAGGCCGGACTGTCGATTGAGGAGGCAAGTCCCTTCCTGCGGGGCGGCGTGCTTCGCGAGCCAATCTTCTACGGCGGCGAATCTGCCTATAGCTTTCAGTATCGCGACTTCGCGGTCGAGCGCTACGCGCCGGACGATGACTGGCTGTTCGCCAACAAGGGATTCTGTGTCGCGGACGCTCGGGCGGTCGCCGAAGCCCTGTGCACGCTGCCGAATGATAAGCTGTTGACCGTGCTCGATCAGACGCGTGGTGCCGATTCCGCCGAGTTAAGCATCCTGTCTGGCTTCACCTTATCGCTCGAGGAGATCGCCACAGCCGCGACCGTTCCGACCGAGATCGCGGCTGCGGTACTGGCTGCGTTCACTGTGCCGGAGGTGCCGGCTAACGCCGATTTCAAGACGATCGGCGATTTCAACCTAGCCAATGCCTATCCGATCTTGCGCGCGCCGTCGGGCGACTATGTCTCGCTTCAGAGTTATGGCGTTGTCGAGGCGCTCTATGATTCCCCCTATTATTGGATGGCCGCCGACAAGGCGTACATGAACACCGCCTTCCAGCATCGAGGGGACTTTACCGAGGCCTTCATCGCGAAGCGGCTTGCTGCGGTGTTCGGCGAAGGGAATGTTCATCGCGGCGTGAACGTGCTGCGCAAGGGAGATCGTGTCAGCGAAATCGACGTGCTGGTCATGTTCGCGGACCGCGCGGTTATCGTTCAGTGCAAGTCGAAGAAGCTCACTCTGGAGGCCCGACGGGGCAACGATCTTCAGTTGCGTGGCGACTTCAAGAAAGCGGTGCAGGACGCCTACGATCAGGCGCATTTATGCGCGAAGTCGCTGAATGATCCGACCCTCCGTTTCGTTCGCGCCGATGGTGTGGAGCTAAAAGTTCCGGCGTTGCGCGAGATCTATCCCGTGTGCATCCTATCGGATCATTATCCCGCGCTGGGGGCGCAGGCTCGCCAATTTCTTACCTTTGAGACCGATACAGTGATCCAAGCGCCACTGATCGGGGACGTGTTCCTGATTGACGTGCTCGCGGAGATGTTGCCGAGCCCATTGCGCCTGCTGAGCTATGTGAATCGCCGGGTTGGTTATGGCAACCGGATTAACACGATCAACGAACTGACAATCCTCGCTTATCATCTCAAGCAGAATCTCTGGCTCGACGATGAGATGAATCTCGTCACCATCGCCGACGATTTCAGCGTCTCGCTGGACACCGCAATGACGGTGCGCCGAACAGGTATTCCGGGCGAGCATACGCCCGAGGGCATCTTGACCCGCCTGAAGGGCACGCTTGTCGGGCGGCTGCTCGCGAACATCGAGAACCGGCCCGATCCAACCCTGGTCGAGCTTGGCTTCTTGCTGTTGTCGCTAAGCGGTGAGACGCTCGACGATCTCAATCGCGGGCTGCGGCAGATCGCCGAGCAGGCCCGCAAGGACGGAAAGAGCCATGACCTAACTCTGGGCTTCGATGACAGTCATAACGGCCTGACCATCCATTGCGGGCCGCTCCCCAATGTGGTGGCGGCCGAGAAACTGGCCGATCATTGTCGCCGCCGCAAATACGTGCATCGCGCCAACGGTTGGTTCGGTTTGATGGTCCGGGCCGACGACGGGCTCCCGAAATTCGGGATCCATTAGGACTTTCCCTGGAAACACGACAGTGCTCTCGATCGAGCCACACAGGGGATGACTCGAAAGTCTACGGCGCGGCCCATCGCGCCAAGGCCGGCAGGGCCGAAGGTCGGGCGCAACGAGGCCTGTCCGTGTGGCAGCGGCAAGAAGTTCAAGAAATGCTGCCTTGAATAGGTGTTGCCCCAATTTCCACTAAGCGATGAAGGAAATGGCAGCTTTTACAACATCGACGTCCACAAGCGGACCGAGAGGATTCGAACCTCAGCAAAATGCGCTTTTCAACTGTGAAACATAGCTCCGCTACGACGCAAGAAACCGCCCCGACGATCAGATCGGGGCGGTGATTGATTTATGTATGAAGTGGTTGCGGGGGCACGCAACCATCTCAAATTGCTATTCCGTACAGCAGCTTAAGGACTCGGCCGACTAGCATTACAGTTGCTTTTTGA
>PQAN01000316.1 GCA_003105285.1 Methylocystaceae bacterium | reverse complement strand
CGACTCTCGCGCCGCCGAAAAAATAGACGAGATCAAGATCGACTACGCCTATTACAACCCTGTCGGCCTGCTGCTGAAAGACAAGGGCTGGCTCGAGGAGGAATTGAAGAAGGACGGCGTGAAGGTGCGCTGGGTGCTCTCCCAGGGCTCGAACAAGGCGCTGGAATTCCTGAACGCCAAGAGCCTGGACTTCGGTTCGTCCGCCGGCGCCGCCGCGCTGCTCGCGCGCATCAACGGCAATCCCGTCAAATCGATCTATGTCTATTCCAAGCCGGAGTGGACCGCACTGGTGACGCGCGGCGATTCGCCGATCGAGAAAGTGGCCGACCTCAAAGGCAAGCGCATCGCCGCGACGCGCGGCACCGACCCGTACATCTTCCTGGCGCGCACGCTCGCCGCCAATGGCCTCTCCGAGAAGGACGTGAAGATCGTCCTGCTGCAGCATCAGGACGGACGCCTGGCCCTCTCCAAGGGCGACGTCGACGCCTGGGCGGGTCTCGACCCGCTGATGGCGCAGGCCGAACTCGACGAAGGCGCGCGCCTCTTCTACCGGAACGCAGACATCAACACCTGGGGCGTGCTCAACACGCGCGAGGACTTTTCCGCCAGCCATCCGGAACTGATCGCGAAGGTCTTGAAGGCGTATGAGAAGGCCCGCGCCTTCGCGCTCGCCAATCCCGCCGAGCTGAAGCGCGTCATCGCCGAACAGGCCAAACTCTCCGACGCCGTCGCCGCCCGCCAGTTGGAGCGCACGGGTCTCGCGACGGCGGCCATCGGCGAGACGCAGAAAAGCACGATAGAAGGCGCCGGACTCGCCCTGCAGCGGAGCGGCGTCATCGCTGCGGATGTCGATGTGAGGGCGGCGACCGCCGCATTGATCGATCCGAGCTTCGTGACAAAGCTCGGAATCAGATGAGCGTCGGAGCGGACGCGACGCCCGCAGGGACCACCGCCGGCGCCCCCGCAGCCGCGGCGCGCGCTCCATCGCGCGCGCCGCTCGGCTGGCTCGTCGGGCTGGCGCTGCCGCTCTCCCTGGCGCTCGGCTGGGAGGCGGCGATCGCTTTGAAGCTCGCCGACGGACGCCTGCTGCCGGCGCCGTCGCAAATCGTCGGCGCGCTGATGGCGCTCGCCCGCTCGGGCGAGCTCGTCGATCACGTGAGCGCGACCCTGCAGAGAGTGACGTGGGGATTTCTCTTCGGCGTCGCGAGCGGCACGCTGTCGGGCGCGATCAGCGGCTATTTCGATGGGATCCGCAGAGTCGTCGACCCCACTCTGCAGGCGCTGCGCAACATCCCCTCCATCGCCTGGGTGCCGATGTTCATTCTGTGGTTCGGGATTTTCGAGACGTCGAAAATCATCCTCATCGCGGTCGGCGTCTTCTTTCCCATCTATCTCGCCCTATCGGCGGCCATTCGCGGCGTGGACCGCAAGCTCGTCGATGTCGGGCGCATCTTCCGCTTCAGCCATCGCGAAATGGTGACGCGCATTCTGCTGCCAGCCGTCTTGCCGACCTATCTCGTCGCGCTGCGCGCCGGCCTCGGATTGGGGTGGATGTTCGTCGTCGCGGCGGAGTTCATGGGCGCGGAACAGGGGCTCGGCTTCCTGCTCGTCGACGGCCAGCAGACCGGACGGCCGACGATCATTCTCGCCTCCATCGCCGCCTTCGCGATCCTCGGCAAGACGACCGATTGGCTGCTCGCCGCCGCCTCCGCCCGTTTCCTGCGCTGGCAGGACGGTTTCAAGCGAGCGGACTAGAGCCCATGCTGCGCGTCGCCGATCTGCACAAGCGCTATCCCAACGGCATGCTGGCGCTGGCCGGACTCGACCTGTGCGTGGAGCAGGGCGAAATCGTCGCCATCGTCGGCGGCTCCGGCTGCGGCAAGAGCACGCTGCTGCGGCTGGTCTCGGGCCTCGACCGCGCGACGTCCGGCGCAATCGAGCTCGACGGCTCGCCGGTCACCGGGCCGCGCGCCGAGATCGGCATGGTGTTCCAGGAGCCATGCCTGATGCCCTGGCTGGCGATCGACAAGAACGTCGCCTTCGGCATCCGCCATCTGCCGGCGGCCGAACAGAAAGCGAGAACGCGCGAGGCGCTGGAGCGCGTCGGACTGTCGTCCCACGCGGAACACTGGCCGCGCGAATTGTCGGGCGGCCAAGCCCAGCGCGTCGCCTTGGCGCGCGCGCTGGTCGCACGCCCGCGCGCGCTATTGCTCGACGAGCCCTTCTCGGCTCTGGACGCGCTGACGCGCGGCGACCTTCAAGAACATCTCCTGGAGCTCTGGGCCTATGATCGCCCGACGATGATCCTCGTGACCCACGACATCGAGGAAGCGCTGGCGCTCGCCGACCGCATCGTCGTCATGCAACCCAATCCGGGCCGTATTCGCGCCTGCGTGGAGCCGAAGCTGCCGCGCCCGCGCGACCGCCTCGACGCCGCCTTCCTCGAATGGAAACATAGGCTGCTGGCCGAGCTGAATTGGAGAGCGCATGAACGCCGATGATCTGCGCGCGCTGCAGGCGCCGTTGAAGGAACGCTACAAGGTCGATCCCGACGCCGCCGTCGTCACGCTGCGCGCGAAAGGCAGCCTCGATTCGGATGGCGTCGCCTGCAAGGTCGATACGGGCCGCGCGCTCGTCGAGGCCGGATTGCATCCGGCGACGGGCGGCGCCGGCTCGCAAGCCTGTTCCGGAGACATGCTGCTCGAGGCGCTGGCRGCCTGCGCGGGCGTCACCTTGAAGGCGGTGGCGACGGCCATCGGCTTTCGCTTGCAGGGCGGCGCSGTGCTCGCCGAGGGCGATCTGGACTTTCGCGGCACGCTCGGCGTCGCCAAGGACGCGCCCGTCGGCTTCCGCGACATTCGCCTGACCTTCGATCTTTCGACCGACGAGCCGCCGGAGCGCGTCGCCTCACTCCTGAAGCTCACGGAACGCTATTGCGTCGTGTTTCAGACGCTCGCCAAGCCCCCCAATCTGCAATCGAAGGTCGAGACCCATGGCTGAACCGGAGACGATCGCCGCCCAGGCCGGCGGAAAAATAGATCCCGCCGTGGGCGCGCTCATCCCGCCGATACATCCGTCGACCACCTATGAGCGCGCGGCCGACAACAGCTTTCCGCACGGGCGCATTTATTCGCGCCCCGAGAATCCGACCTACGCCGCCGCCGCCGAGACGATCACGGCGCTCGAGGGCGGCGCCGAGACATTGTTGTTCTCCTCTGGAATGGCCGCGGCGACGGCGGTGTTTCTCGCGCTCGCGCCCGGCGATCATGTCGTCGCGCCGAAGGTCATGTATTGGTCGCTGCGCAGCTGGCTGCTCGATTTCGCGACGCGCTGGGGACTGCGCGTCGAACTCGTCGATACGACCGACCTCGAAGCCCTCGAGGCCGCCGTCCGACCGGGCGAGACGCGACTCGTCTGGGTGGAGACGCCGGCCAATCCGCTGTGGAGCGTGACCGACATCGCCGCCGCCTCGGCGATCGCCAAGCGCGCCGGCGCGCGGCTCGCGGTCGATTCCACCGCCGCGAGCCCGGCGCTGACGCAGCCCCTCGGCCTCGGCGCCGATCTCGTCGTCCATTCGGCGACGAAATATCTCAACGGCCATTCCGACGTCGTCGCCGGCGCCGTCGTCACGGCGCGCAAGGACGAGTTCTGGTCGCGCATCGAGACGATCCTGCGGCGCAACGGCGCGGTCCTCGGACCCTTCGAAGCGTGGCTGCTGCAGCGCGGCCTGCGCACATTGTTCGTGCGCGTACGCGCGCAATCGGCGTCGGCGCTCGCTCTGGCGGAACGTCTCTCCGCTCACGCTCGCGTGCGCGAGGTTCTCTATCCGGGGCTCGAGAGCTTCGCCGGCCACGCGATCGCCGCGCGGCAAATGCGCGGCGGCTTCGGCGGCATGCTGTCGATCCGCGTAAAGGGCGGCGAAGCCGCGGCGATCACGGCGGCCGCCCATGTGCAAGTGTGGAAACGCGCCACATCTCTCGGCGGCGTCGAGAGCCTCGTCGAACATCGCGCCAGCGTCGAAGGGCCGGGCACGCCGGCGCCGAGCGATCTGTTGCGCCTGTCGGTGGGGCTCGAGTCGGTCGAGGATCTGTTCGCCGATCTGGCGCAGGCGCTCGACGCGGCGCATGGCGGCGCGAATGACCGATGAGCCGCCCTGCTCGGATGATTTTCTTCGCGAACTATTGTCGAGCGTGCGAACGATCGCGCTCGTCGGCGCGAGCGCCGACGCCGGCCGGCCGAGCTTTCGAGTCATGAGATATTTGCAGACCGCAGGCTACCGCGTCATTCCCGTCAATCCGACGCTCGCCGGCGGCGAGATTCTGAGCGAAGCCGTCTTTCCCGACCTGTCGTCGATCGTCGAGCCGGTCGACATGGTCGATATTTTTCGCCGATCGGAATTTGCCGGCGCCGTCTCCGACGCGGCGGTCGTGATCGGCGCGAAGGCCGTGTGGATGCAACTCGGCGTTCGCGACGATGACGCGGCGGAGCGCGCGCGCCGGGCCGGGCTGAAGATCGTCATGAATCGCTGTCCGAAGATCGAGATCGAACGGCTCACGCGGCAAACCATCTAGAGCGTTTCCAGCCGAAGTGGAAACCGGTTCGGCGTCGGAAACGCGTCATACAAGACTCCAGTGGCCGCCCTCGCCTCGCTCGCAACAACGGGATCAACCGCGTGCGGGCGCGTGGATATGCACGGCGAGCCAGACGGTCGGCCGAGTCGCATCCGTCCATTCGACGCGATGCTTCAGATGCGCCGGAATCTCGACATAATCGCCAGCCTCGAGCGTTCTCGCCCGCTCCTCGCCTTCGAAGCGCAAGCTCGCCGAACCGGAGAGGACTACGACCCATTCCGTCCACGCCTGATCGAACCAAAATCCGGGCGGGCTCGCTTGCCCCGTCGAGACGATGCGCTCGATTTCGACATTGGACGCAGAGGCCAGAGTGAGGAGTTGCTCCTCGGCGAGCGTGACGGGAATATCGGCGAAAATGTTTCCCGAGCGCATTTCGAAAGCTCCCTCCTGAGCGCCGCAGCCTTGTTGGCCTCTCGGCCAATGCACTAGAGTGAGGCCCAGCTCCGATAGCCCCCGTCCCTCCCCCGCCCGCACGGGGTCTAAATTCAGCGCAGGCCCGATTGACCGACGCAAGATCCAACCCGATGGAGAACGCCCGAGACGCAGCCGTCGCGATCGACAAGGTTTCGCCGTCCGAGGCGACCGCCGATCTCGAGCAGTGGATGAACCGGCAGCTCTGCGCCTCGCTCGACCATATGGGAAAATCGATCTCCGCGATCGGGCTGACGCGCCGGCGCGAGGAATTTTTCCAGGAGATCACGCCGCGACGCGGCTCCGTCGTCGCCTCTCCGACGATCGACGCCAATGTCCAACCGGACTATTTTTTCCATTGGCTGCGCGACTCCGCGCTGGTGATGAACGCTCTCGCGCTGGCGATCGAGCGCGGCTATGCGAATGAGACGGCCTGCCGCCATTTGCAGGATTTCGTCGAGTTCAGCTTGGAGACGAATCGTCTCGACGGGCCGGCCCGAGTGGCGACGAAGGGCGTCGGGGAAACATCGCGGCCGGAGCTCGCGCGCTATCTGCGCAGCCGGCGCGAGCTCGAGGCCGTCGTCGGCGAACGCGTCCTGTCGGAAGCGCGCTTCAACCCGGACGGCAGTCTCGACATTCTGAAATGGGCGCGTCCGCAATGCGACGGCCCGGCGTTGCGCGCGTCGACGCTGTTGCGGCATATACCTTTGTTCGAGCGAGGCGGCGCGGAGCCGGCGCGGGAATTGCTGCGCGCGGACCTCGGATTTGCGCTCGGCCATATCGGCGATCCTTGCTACGACATTTGGGAGCATCGCTTCGGCCATCATTATCACACCCGAGTCGTCAGCTTGGCGGCGTTGACGCGCGGCGCCGCCTGGGCGCGCGGCGCCGGTCAGACGGCCGAGGCCGAGCTCTACGAGACGGCGGCCTGCGAATTGCGTCGCCAGCTCGATTATCATTGGCGCGCGGAAGACGGCTTCTATCTCTCGGCGATCAAAGCGACGACAACTCCGGCCGACGTCGATCTCGACTCGGCGATCGTTCTCGCCGTCGCCAACGCCGGCCTCCCGAACGGCCGGCACAGCGTCCTCGATCCGCGCGTGCAATCCACGCTCGAGCGGCTGGAAGACCTCTTCATATCGCTGTTCCCGATCAATCGGTCGATCGGGCCGGGCGAGGTTCCGTTGCTCGGGCGCTTTCGCGGCGACGGCTATTTCGGCGGCGGCGTGTTTCTCATCAGCGCGCTCGCGGCGGCGGAAGCCTATTACCGTCTGGCGCGACACATTCATGTCGAAGGGACGCTGCGCGTCGACGACGACAATCAGCGATTTCTCGAGCGTTGCGGCCTCTGGGAGCTGCGCGGACGAGGACCGGAGGCAGTCTTGCGAGAGGGAGACGAACGCCGCGCGGTCGCCGCTCTGTTTCGCGCGCGCGGCGATTCCATTCTGAAGACGTTGTCGCGCTACACGCCGCCGTCGGGCGAAATGTCCGAGCAATTGGACAAGACGAGCGGCGAACCCAGCTCGGCGCAAAACCTCGCGTGGAGCTACGCCGCCTTCGTCAGCGCCTTCGCGGCGCGGGAGAAATCGCTGCGGGCGGAGTGATGGGCGAACCGCCGTTCGAACGACGCTGTCATTCCCGGCGGGCCAAAGACCCGACCGGGAATGACAGGCGGAAGACAGCCGGCTGCGCGCTCACAATCGCTGCTCCTCGCCGCTGATCAACCTGCGCCGCGCCCATTCCGACAAGCGGTCGAGAGCGGCGACGCTGACGAGCAGCAGCAGAATCAGCACGGCGACGCGCGGCCATTCGAGCAGGCGGATCTGCTCGGAGAGATGCAGGCCGACGCCGCCGGCGCCGACGACGCCGAGCACCATCGCCGCGCGCACATTGGTCTCGAGGAAGTAGAGAATCTGGCCGGCGAGGACCGGGAGAATCTGCGGCAACAGGCCGAAGCGAATTTCGGCGGCGCGATCGCCGCCCGCCGCGCGCACGCCTTCGATCGCGCGCGTCTCGGCGGCTTCGATCGTCTCGGAGAACAATTTGCCGAAGGCGCCGAAATCGGCGCTGGCGATCGCCAGCACGCCGGCGAAAGGACCGAGCCCGACGACGCCGACCCAGATCAACGCCCAGATCAATATGTCGATCGAGCGCGCGCAATCGACGAAGCGACGCAGCGAAAAATGGAAGATCGCGTTCGGAACGATATTCTTCGCCGCGAGAAAGCCGAATGGCGCGGCGACGAGCGCTCCGAGCGCGGTGCCGAGAACGGCGATGGCGAAGGTGTCGGCGAGCGAGCGCAGATAGAGGGACAGATCGCCGCCCGCATTCGGCGGCAGCATCAAGACGACGAATTGACCGAGCCGAGCAACGCCTCTGGCGAAGCGCTCGAACGAGAAATCGAGCCAGTAGAGCGAGAAGGCGAACAGCGCCGCCGCCGCGACGGCGAGCGCGACATGCGCCGCGCGGGCGGCGAGGCGCGGCCGAAAGACATCCGGAAATGCGGCGCGGATCGCCGCCTCGCGCGCGGCGTCGAGCGAAGGACGCGCGCTCATCGCGCCTCCCCGAGGTCGAGCAGACGATGCCGCAATCTCTCGGTCGTGAGGTCTATGACGAAGACGGTGACGATGATCATCACGAGAATGGCGCTGACGTCCGTATAATAGAATTTGCGGATCGCCGCGACGAGGTCCTGGCCGATGCCGCCGGCGCCGACGAAACCGACGACGGTCGCGCCGCGCACATTCATCTCGAAACGCAGCAAGCCGTAGCCGACGTAATTGGAGGCGACCTGCGGCCAGACGGCGAAGCGGATCACCTGCCAGAAATTCGCGCCGGTCGCCGTCAGCGCGTCGACGGGCTTCAAATCGATGTTTTCGACGAGCTCACGGAACAGCTTGCCGAGCGAGCCCGCCGTATGCAGCGCGAGCGCCAGCACGCCGGGCAGCGCGCCGAGCCCGAAGGCGAAGATGAAGACAAGCGCGAAGACGATGTCGGGCACCGTGCGGCAAATCTCCAGGAAGCGGCGCGTCAGAAAGGGGACCAGTCGCGATCGCGTGAGATTTTGTGCGGCGAGGAAGGACGCGACAAAGGCGATCGTCGCGCCGATCACCGTCGCGGCATAGGCGATGAGCAGCGTCTCGCCGAGCAGCGCGCTCCATGCGCGCCAGTTCCAGAACCATTCGGCGGGGTCGGTGAAAACAGCGGCGCCGGATTCGAGGTGAAAGAGACGGACGACATAATCGCCGAGATGGCCGATTCTGGCGAAGAATATATTCGGCTCTATGTCTTCCGCCACGGCGCAGAGAATGAGGACGAGCAGCACGGCTATGGCAGTGAGCGCGCGGCGCGCGCGACGACGGCGCGTCTCGCTCGAGTACGCGGCCTCGAACTGCGCGACCTCGTCGCGGCTCGCGCGCGGCAAACGAAACGCCATGCCGCTTCAGCGCCTCTTCTTGCGCAAGGCGTCGACGAATTTCACGAGCTCGATCATTCCGTCGTAAGCGCTGTTGTCGACCGGCAGCCATTTGCGGTCGCGGCCTTGCGGCAGTTTGGCGTAGGCCGCAGGGTCGATTTTCGACGCGTCGAGAAAGGCTTGGCGGATCGCAGCCTTCGCGGGTTCCGGCAAATCGGCGAGATAGGCGAGCGGCGCATTGACGAGCAGATCGGAGCGCAAAATCTCGCGGAAATCCGTTTCTTTCATCGGCGAGCCGTCGGCGTTCTTCAACATGCCCTTGGCGAGCATGCGCAAAAGATTTGTATCCTCCGCCCAATTCCAATAATTGGCCGCGACATCGACCGTCCCTTGCGTCAACGCGATCAGCGCATTCTCGTGACTGCCCGTATATTGGACCTTGCCGAAAAACGTCTCGGGATCGACGCCGAGCTGTCGAGCATGAATCGCGGCACGGCGTTGCCGGACGTCGAATTGGAATCGACGAGGCCGAGCGCCTTGCCCTTCAAGTCCCAAATGGTCTTGTAGGGGCTGCTCGCCAGCACATAGAGCACCGAATAGAAGCCCCTGCTGCCGTCGCCGAACACGCTCGTCAGAAAAGCGTCGGCGCGCACGCCGGTCATGCGCGCCCGCGCGAAGGCGGCCGGGCCATAGAAGGCGATATGGATGTTGCCGGCGCGCTGTCCCTCGATCACCGCCGCATAATCGCTGACGATGCGCAGGCTCACCTTCACGTCGAGCGCGCGGGCGAGATAGTTCAGAAACGGCCCGACCTCTTCCTTGAGATCGGCCGAATTCTCGGACGGGATCGCGGCGAAGACCAGCTCCGGATAATCCCTTCGCCAGTCGTCGGCGACGGCGAGCGCCGGACAGGCCCGCGCGAGCAATGCGCCGGCCGCGCCGAATTCGAGAAAGCCGCGGCGGTTCAGCATGACATCTCCATTCAGGCGACAGTCGAGACGAGCGGCGTCACGACGTCCTGCTCGTCCGCATCGAAACCATAGATCATGTGCGTTCGCTCGTCGGTCAAAGCCTCCGGCGGGCCGTCGAAGACGACCCTGCCCTCGGCCATTCCGATGAGCCGGTCGCAATAGCTCCGCGCCAGCTCCAACGAGTGCAGATTGCACAGCACCGTCAGTCCGAAATCGCGATTGATGCGCGCGAGCGTGTCCATCACCACTTTGGCGTTGCGCGGATCGAGCGACGAGACCGGCTCGTCGGCGAGGACGATCTCGGGCTCCTGAACCAAGGCGCGGGCGATCGCGACGCGCTGCTGCTGTCCGCCGGACAGACGATCGACGCGCGTCGCCGCGAAGGCGCCCATGTCGAGATCGGTCAGCGCGGAGAGAGCGATCGTCTTGTCTTCGTCCGTCCACAGGCCGAGCAGCGAGCGCCAGGACGGCGTCCTGTTCAGGCGGCCGGTCAGCACATTGGTCATCACATCGAGACGTCCGACCAGATTGAACTGCTGAAAGATCATCGCGCAGCGCGCGCGCCAGGCGCGCAGGCGCTTGCCTTCGAGACGCGAGACGTCGAGATCGTCGAAGAACACATGGCCCGCGCTCGGGGTCTCGAGGCGATTGACGATGCGCAGAAGCGTCGACTTGCCGGCGCCG
>PQAN01000315.1 GCA_003105285.1 Methylocystaceae bacterium | reverse complement strand
CACGACGCCCGCGACGACTGAACGCATTCCGCTTTTTCTGCGCGCGCGGCTTGTTTTTCTGCGTGCGCGGCTTGCCATCCCTCTGCGTTTCCGCCTATAAGCGCCGCTTCGAACCGCCCGGCCAGTGATGGGCTGCCGTGGCGGTTCTTTTCGCTCGCGCGAATATGCGCCGGATGCGCCGGCGCGCCAGGAAACGGGCTTCGACGCCCGAGGAGAGCAAAATGCCCAAGTTGAAGACCAAATCCGGCGCCAAGAAGCGCTTCAAGATCACCGGCACAGGCAAGGTGGTCTACGCCCAGAAGGGCAAGCGCCACGGCATGATCAAGCGCACCAACAAGCAGATCAGAAATCTGCGGGGGACCTCGGTTCTGTTCAAGACCGACGGCGACAACATCAAGAAATACTTCCTGCCGAACGGCTGAACACGCCGTCTCCTCCCGCAACAGCACGCAGATTTCTGAAGGAGTTATGCCATGGCTCGCGTCAAGCGCGGCGTCACCTCCCACGCCAAGCACAAGAAGACCCTGAAGGCCGCCAAGGGTTTCTACGGCCGCCGCAAGAACACCATCCGCGCCGCCAAGGCGGCCGTCGACCGCTCGCTGCAATATGCGACGCGCGACCGCAAGGCGCGCAAGCGCGTGTTCCGCGCGCTGTGGATCCAGCGCCTGAACGGCGCCGTGCGCGAATTCGGCATCACCTATAGCCGCTTCATCGACGGCCTCGCCAAGGCGGGCGTCGCGATCGACCGCAAGGTGCTCTCGGAGCTCGCCATCAGCCAGCCGGAGGCTTTCAAGGCCATCGTCGAAAAGGCCAAGGCCGCCCTGCCGCAGACGGCGTGAGGTTTTGAGCCCTCGCTCGAAATGACGAACCCGCCGCGCTCCGGCGGGTTTTTTTATTGTTTGCGGCTTATCTTTTCGACCGGCTTGGACGGGAGCCCTCATCCGACCCTCCGCCTTCTCTCGCGGAGCGGGAGAAGGGCACGCCGAATGGATCGAGGTTGCGAATGGCCAATTCATACGACATCCTCATTATCGGCGGTGGGCCGGGCGGCTATGTCGCGGCGATCCGCGCCGCCCAGCTCGGATTGCGCACCGCGGTCGTCGAGCGCGAGCATCTCGGCGGCATTTGTCTCAACTGGGGCTGCATCCCCGCCAAGGCGCTGCTGCGTTCCGCCGACATTTTCCGCTATGCGCGGCGCGCAAAGGAGTTCGGGCTGACGATCTCGGGCGAGGTCGGCTTCGATCCGGCGGCGCTGGTGAAGCGCTCGCGCGACGTCGCGGCGCGGCTCAACGCCGGCGTCGACTTTCTGATGAAGAAGAACAAGATCGACGTCATCTGGGGCGAGGCGACGCTCTCCGCGCCCGGCGAGGTCCTCGTGGCGTCGCCGCCCGGCTTCGGCGACCGCCCGCAGTTCCAAAAGCCCAAGACCGCGCTGGGGGAGGGGAGCTATAAGGCGAAGCACATCGTCATCGCCACGGGCGCGCGCCCGCGCTCCATTCCCGGCGTCGAACCGGACGGCCGATTGGTGTGGACCTATTTCGAGGCGCTGCTGCCGTCCAAAATGCCGAAATCGCTGCTCATCGTCGGCGCGGGCGCGATCGGCGTCGAATTCGCGTCATTCTATCGCGCCTTCGGCGCACAGGTGACGCTCATCGAGGCTCTACCGCAAATTCTGCCGGCCGAAGACGCGGAGATCGCCGCTTTCGCGCGCAAATCCTTCGAGAAGCAGGGCGTCGAGATCCTCGCCGGCGCGACGATCGCCCGACTCGACAAGAAGGACGACAGCGTCGTCGCGACGATCGCTGTCGCGGGCGGAGCCGAGCGCACGCTCGAAGTCGAGCGCGTCATCTCCGCCGCCGGCGTCGTCGCCAATGTCGAACATCTGGGGCTCGAGGCGCTCGGCGTGAAGATCGAGCGCGGCGTCATTGCGACGGATGGGCTGCTGCGCACCAATGTCGCCGGCGTCTACGCCATCGGCGACGTCGCCGGGCCGCCGATGCTCGCTCATAAGGCCGAGCATGAAGGCGTCGTCTGCGTCGAGGCGATCAAAGGGCTGACCGTTCACCCGATCGACAAGACGAAAATTCCCGCCTGCACCTATTGTCATCCGCAGATCGCCTCGGTCGGATTGACGGAGGCCGCCGCGAGACATGCGGGCTTCGATGTGAAGATCGGCCGCTTTCCCTTTCTCGGCAATGGCAAGGCGATCGCGATGGGCGAGGCGGAGGGTCTCGTCAAGACGATCTTCGACGCGAAGAGCGGCCGCCTGCTCGGCGCGCATCTCGTCGGCGCCGAAGTGACGGAGCTCATCCAAGGCTTCGTCGTCGCGATGAATCTGGAGACGACGGAGCAAGAGCTGATCGACGCCGTCTTCCCGCATCCGACGCTCTCCGAGACGATGCACGAGAGCGTGCTGGACGCCTTCGGCAGAGTCATCCATATGTGAAGCGCAGCTTTCGCGAGCGTCGAACCATGGGCCGGCTAACGCGTCGCGCTCTCCTCCCAGTAAGGGCGCGCGCTGTAATGCTGGTGAATGCGCGTCTCCCAGTCGCGATCCGTCCAGCTTTCGTCGCTGAACTCGGGCGCGTTCTCGAGGAGCTTTTCCGTGACCGACGTGGTGTAGCGCTGATTGTCCTTGTCGTATTGGAGAGCGCTCCACGGCACCGCATGGTGGCCTGGACGCAGGCACATGAAGCCGCAGAAGTTGACGACGGCGTAACGGGCCTGACCGGAAAACTTGTCGATCATCAGATGATCGATCTCGCCGATCTCTTTGCCGCTCGGATCGTAGACGGTCGCGCCGACGACATGTTCGCTCGAGATCAGGTTGAGCTTGGGAAGAGTTGCGGTCGCCATTTCGACCTCCCTTTGAAATCCAGCCGCCCTCTGACGTCGCGATAGGGCTGCAAAGGATCGGCCCGGCTTTGTGTGGTTCGAGAAAAACGCGCAGCCGTACAAAAAGTTGCCAGTCATGTGAGCCGACGGCGCGCAATTGTCGGCGTGCGGGCGCAAGGCGAGACGATCGCCGATCGGTCGCTCACAGCCACCACGCGCCGAACGCGATCGTCAGCAGAGTGAGCGGGGCGCCGACCTTGAAATAGCTCCAGAAACCGATATCGACGCCCGCGCTGCGGGCGCGCTGGGCGACGATCAGATTGGCGACCGAGCCGACCAACGTCAGATTGCCGGCGAGCGTCGCGGCCATGGCGACGGCGAGCCAGGCTCTCTGCGGATCGGCGGCGTTGGCGATGAAGGGCTTCAGCACGAGAACGGCCGGAACATTGCTGACCAGATTGGAGAGACCGGCCGTGACCACCGCCAGCATGGGAATCGTCTGAAGATCGAGCCGGCTTATGGCGACGACCGACTGCGGCGTCAGCACCGTCGTCTCGAGGCCGGTGACGACGATGAACAGGCCGACGAACATCAAAAGCAGCGGCCAGTCGATCTCGCGATAGACCTTTTCCGCTTTGACATGGCGCGTGAACAACAGCAGCGCGCCGCCGACGATCGCCACCTTCGCGACCGGTTGTCCGGCGAAGAACAGCGCCATCATGGCGAGCGTCACGAGCACGGATTTCGCGACGAGGAAAGGGCGCGCGCGAGCGGGAGCGGCGGCGACAGTGGGCAGACGTTCGCGCGTGAAAAATTCGCGGCGGTGGACGAGCGCGAGGAATAGCGTCGTCAGCGCGAGCCCGACCGCCGCCACGGGCCACAGCGCCGCCGCGAAGGCGCCGTAGGGGATATGGGAGAGGCTGCCGATGATCATGTTCTGCGGATTGCCGGTGATCGTCGCCACGCTGCCGATATTGGAGGCCATCGGAACGGCCAGCAGATAAGGGACCGGATCGCGCTTCAACCGCTTGACGAGATCGAGCACCAGCGGCGTCATGACGAGGCAGATGGTGTCGTTGACGAGAAAGGCGGAGAAGGTCCCCGACACCAGAACGATGGCCGCGAGCAGGACGAGCGGATGGCTCGCATGCGTTACGATCCGATTGCTCGCCAGACGGAAGAAGCCGGAAAGCCGCAAATTGGCGACGACGATCATCATGCCGAGCAGCAGCGTGATCGTATCGAAATCGACGGCGCGATAGGCCTCGTCGAGTGGGACGACGCCCATGCCGACCATCAGGCTCGCGCCGAGCAAGGCGGCGCCGGCGCGGTCGAGCCGATAGAACGGCGCCTCGCCGATGGCGATGACGAGATAAGTGGCTGCGAACACGGCGATCGCGGCGATATCGGCTCCGTTGGTCCATATGCCGGCCGCCGACGGCGCGAGATCGGCGCCGCGAACGGCGCGCGCCGCCAAAGAAAGGAGCGCTCCGGCCAGCATCGACGACGCCGTCGCGACGACCGAAAAGGCGGCGACGAGCGCTGTCGCGAGCAGCGCCGCGCAAAAGCCCGTGCGCCGATTCTGCTGGTCTTCATCTACGAAAGGCATCGCGACTCGCGTTCAGCGGGAGGAGACGAATTGCGAGCAGCGACGCTTCGGCTGCTCGTGAAGGCGGCGGAGCGCGAAAGCCGCACGGTCGGGTCTCGGCTCCTCGCGCATCTCGTTCGCGACCGTCGACGACTCGGCACCTTGAAAATACAGCCGCTTTCGGTCGCCGTCGCCGATCTCGCGCAAGAATTTTTCGAAGGCTTCCGGCGCGCTCCGCCGAATATTCTGCGATTTCTACGTAGAGTTCGATCTTATTTCTTGTTTTCTGAGCCCCGCGCCCTATGTTTAGAAAATCGAGTTTCGGCCGGACGACTTCTGCTTTTGCGTCTCATGGCGCGTCCGCACACGACTTCCTCTCCAGAACATCGATCGACGTGGCGCTGCATGTCGCGGGCGCCCAATTACTTGTTCTTCGAAAGGACATGTCATGCAGACGGGTATCGTAAAGTGGTTCAACGCGCAAAAAGGTTTCGGTTTCATTCAGCCGGAATCCGGCGGCGCGGATGTCTTCGTTCACATCAGCGCTGTCGAGCGCGCAGGCCTGCGCGGCCTCGCCGAGGGCCAGAAGGTCAGCTTCGCGCTCGTCGTGGACAGCCGTAGTGGTAAGTCTTCGGCGGATCAGCTGCAAGTCGCGGCCTGATAAGTGACGACTTCTCCTTTGCGCCGGCCGACCGCGGATGTACCGGCGGCGGGCGCAATCGAGTCTTTGAAATCGGCGTTTTGATTTTCGTGATCTGTTTCTCTGATGCGGCGCAACTGCAGATGAGGAGACCGGCATGGCAAACCGCTGCCAGCGCGGCAATCGCGAAGCAAAAAAGCCCAAAAAGGCGAAGCTCGAGGCCGCGCCCTCAGAGCCCGGCTCGATTTGGGCCGCTCTCGACAAGGCGCAGTCCAAAGGGCGTCTCGGCAGGAAGAAATAGCCCGCCGAGACAGCGATCCGTCGGACAGGCGTTTGCGGCGAGCGCCGCGACGAAGCCGAGGACTCGACGAAGCCAGGGAAAGGATCGCGTGTGAGCACGAAGATGGGCGAACTCGCTCGCCATCGCGCGCTTCGGAACAGGTTCCAAGCCGCGCATAAGTTTCGTATCGGCGCCCATGTCCTCTGCAGGATCGGCGTGCGGGCGGAAAAAGCGCCCTTCCGAGTGACCGGACTGCTGCCGGACGGCGGCTCGGGATTCCAATACAGGGTGAGGGGAGAGCGGGACGGCGTCGAACGCGTCGTCACGGAATCGTCCCTCGAAGCCGCTATGTAAGTGGTCACGGCCGCGACGCGTCGCGCGTGACACGTGTGAGAACAGCGTGCGCCTGCTCCCGCGAGGCGAAAAGGCTCTTTGGAAGATACGCCTGCGATCGAACCGAAAGAGGTGACCGATGAGCGGCTTCGACTATGGCCTGGAAGCGGGATTGTTTTCCGCCAAGCGTCCGAGGTTTCACAACAAATCCTTGGACTACCGGCGATTCGAGCGGGCGGCGGACGCGATTCTTTTTGCTGTCGAAAAACTGTCTACCGACGAATTGCGCGGATGCTCGCTCGAGGTCGCGGAGGAAACTTACGTGGGCCAGGCGATTCGCAGCCTTTACGAGAGCGGCGATTTTCCGCTGCAGCGACGCGCGGAGCGCACGAAATAGCGCGACGCCTGTTCGGACGACGACCTGGCGCCGCAATTGCGACGCCGCGTCTCGGTCGGAATGACGCGGTCTGGCGTCATGCTCGCCACCGGGGGCGCGGACAGACATGAAATTCTATATGACGCCGGGGTCTTGCTCGACGGGCATTCACATTTTGCTCGAGGAGATCGGCCTCGTCTTCGAGGCCTATATCGTCAATCTGGTGAAGGGCGATCATTTGACGCCCGAATATCTCGCCGTCAACCCCAATGGGACCATTCCGACGCTCGTGCGCGACGACGGCGTGGCGCTCACCGATTTTGTCTCCATCGCGACATGGCTCGCCGAGGCCTATCCGCGCCGTCGTCTTCTGCCGGAAGACTTCGCGGCCAAGGAACAGGCGTTCGCGACGCTCGGCTTCTGCACGCGGCATATTCACGGCGACGGCTTCCGGCGCGTGTTCACGCCGGAGCGCTACGCTTCGAAGGAGAAAGGCCTCGAAGCGATTCAGGCGGAGGGGCGCGAGATCGTCGCCGAGGCCTTCGAGACGGTGAATGGCGAGCTCGAGGGCAAGAGCTTTGTCGCCGGCTCCTTCTCGATCGCCGACGCCGCTCTGTTCTATGTCGAATTCTGGGCCGACAAGATCAAAATGGAGTTGCCGAAGAACTGCCGTGCGCATTACGATCTCATGCGCACGCGCCCCGCCGTGCGGCAGGTGCTCGCCGAGGAGGGGTATCGCTGAGGCGGAAAAATGCGGCGGCGGAATCGGCGCGCCCCGCCGAGAACAATCGTTAAGCAAACCGGCGCCTCGCGTGCAACGTTCCGAACGGTCTCGAAGTTATCCCCAAAGCGGCGGCCCTGCCGAAGGAGCGCCGCCGCCGGAGGGGGAGATGTCGCTGACCGAAAAACTCGATGGCCCGAGCCCGACCGCCGCCTGCCGTTGTCGACCGGCGTCCCGTAGATTTCGAGTCGTCGGCGCGCTTCTCGCGATCGCGCTGATTTTTGTCGTTCCAGCTCTATGTTTGGCGGGTTATCCGTTGGTCGCCATCTGGGTCGCGCTCGTCGCGCTCGGCTGGCTGTTCATCCTCGGAGCGGCGCGCGCCTCGCGCGACTGACGCCGCTTTTTTGAGCCGCTTCGCGCATTCGTTGCAACCATCGTGAATGATTTTGCATGCGGCGGCTGCGGCAAACATAATATTCGGCTTTCGCATCAATCCGTTTCGACGCCCGCTGTCACATCGTCGTCTTGCCGCTCGCGCCATTCGTCTCGCGTTGACGTCGAGCGGTCCGACATTTAAGCTTCCGCCGTTATCGGTGAACGAGTTGCACTCGACACAGATCGGCGAGAGGTTCGTGGATGCGCTATTTGGTTACGGGTGGAGCCGGTTTCATCGGCTCCGCGGTGATTCGCACGCTCATCGACAAGACTCCTCATCAAGTGCTCGTCGTCGACAAACTGACCTATGCCGGAAACCTCGAGTCTCTCGAATCCGTGGCGAATAATCCGCGCTATGGTTTCCTGCATGCCGATATCGGCGACTACGCGGCGATGCGGCGGGCGATGAACGATTTCTCGCCCGACGTCGTGATGAATTTGGCGGCCGAGAGCCATGTCGACCGTTCGATCAACGGCCCGGACGATTTCATTCAGACCAATCTCGTCGGGACGTTTCGCCTGCTGCAGGCGGCTCTGGCTCATTGGCGATCTCTTCCGGGCGACCGCGCTCAGAATTTCCGCTTTCATCACATTTCGACAGACGAGGTGTTCGGTTCGCTCGGCGCCGACGGGCTGTTCCAAGAGAGCACCGCCTACCAGCCGAACTCGCCCTATTCGGCCTCCAAGGCCGGCTCCGACCATCTGGTGCGCGCCTGGGGCCATACCTACGGCCTGCCCACGCTGGTCACGAATTGCTCCAACAACTACGGCCCCTATCACTTCCCCGAGAAGCTCATTCCCTTGACGATTCTCAACGCGCTCGAGGGCAAGCCTCTGGCCGTCTACGGCAAGGGCGACAATGTGCGCGACTGGCTGTTCGTCGACGATCACGCCGAGGCGCTGCTGCTCGTCGTCGAGCGCGGGCGGATCGGCGAGAGCTACAATATCGGCGGCCGCAACGAGCGCACCAATCTCGAGGTGGTGCGCAGCATCTGCGAGACGCTCGACGAATTGGCGCCGAGCGCGGACGGTCCTTACGAGCGGCTCATCAGCTTCGTCGCCGACCGGCCGGGGCACGATCTGCGTTACGCCATCGACGCCTCGAAGCTCGAGAACGAACTCGGCTGGCGCGCGCGGCACAACTTCGAGACGGGGCTGCGCGCCACAGTCGAGTGGTATCTCGCGAACGAGCGGTGGTGGAGCCGTATCCGTTCGGGCGTCTATCGCGGTGAGCGGCTCGGCATAGCAAGCTGACGGACATCTCCCGAATCCGAGTTCGGATGACGTAAATCGATGAGGAGCGCAGGGCCTTGCGGATAGTCGTCATTGGCAAGGAAGGGCAGTTGGCGCGATCGCTGGTCGAGCGCGGCGGGGCGGAGATCGTGACGCTCGGCCGTCCGGAGATCGACCTCGAAAAGCCCGAGACTATCGGTCCCGCCATCGCGGCCTCGGCGCCGGATGTCGTCGTCAACGCCGCCGCCTATACGGCGGTCGATCTCGCGGAGTCCGAGCCCGAGCGCGCCCGCGCCATCAACGCCGTCGGCGCGAGCGCGGTCGCCGAGGCGGCGGCGAAAGCCGGCGCGCCGATCGTCCATATTTCGACGGACTATGTGTTCGACGGGAGCGCAGCGCGTCCCTATCTCGAGAGCGATCCGGTCGCTCCGCTCGGCGCCTATGGCGCGAGCAAGCTCGAGGGGGAGCGGCTGGTGACGGCGGCGAACGGCAATAGCGCGATTTTGCGCACGGCCTGGGTCTACAGCCCGTTCGGCAAGAATTTTGTGCGCACGATGCTGCGGCTCGCATCCACGCGCGATAAGATTTCCGTCGTCGCCGATCAGCGCGGCTCGCCGACGAGCGCCCTCAGCCTCGCCGATTTCGTCCTGGCCGTCGCGCGCAATCTCGTCGCCTCGCCGGAGGATGCGTCTCTGCGCGGCGTGTTTCACGCCGTCGGCGCGGGCGAGGCGACCTGGGCTGAATTCGCCGAGGCGATCTTTGCCCGTTCTGCCGAGATCGGCGGCCCGAGCGCGATTGTGGAGCCGATCCCGACCTCCGCCTATCCGACGCCGGCCGCGCGTCCGGCAAATTCGCGATTGTCGACAGAGCTCATCCACCGCGTGCACGGCGTGACGCCGACCGACTGGCGCGTCGCCCTCGTTCAATCCGTCGATCGCCTCGTCGCCAGCGACTTCCCGGGGACGCAATCGTCCTGACGCCGAGTCCGGCGGCGGAGCGTTTCCGACCAGAGGCGGATGCAGCTTCGGGGTCGGGAACGTGATGGATTACGCTGGCGACTTCATTGCGAAGAGCTCGATATGATTTCCGGCTGATTGCTCGAAGGCGAGCCCGAAGAGCCCGGCCGGAAATTCGGTCAACCGTCTCTGTTCGGGTGTCGTTCCCGACGCTCGCTTTAGCGAGCGATCGGGAACTCAGGAGCAACAACCGCCATTTCTTGTCGTTGCCTTTGGATTCCCGGTCGGGCCTGCGGCCTGCCGGGAATGACAGCCGAAGGCTTTTGAATCTCGGCCGGGCTCTTCAGGCTCGCGGTCCAAACGTCCTCTCGGACCCCGCGAGCCTTCAGGCTCGCTTTCGGCCGCCTGCGACCACGTCAGCCGGACTGGCATGAGCTCCAAAATAGTCCGGGTCCATTTCTGCCCGCGATACGGCGGGCGGCGTCGGAAATGTTCCTTCGCCCCCGCCGTCAGGCGGTTGAAAATGCGGAGCCTCAGCCCTTGGCGGCGGCGGCCACTTCCGCCGCGAAATCGCTCGTGGCTTTTTCGATGCCTTCGCCGAGCGCGTAGCGCACGAAGCCCTTCAGAGCGATCGGCGCGCCGGCCTTGCCCTCGTGCTCTTTCAGCGTCTGGGCGATCGTCTTGCCGGCGTGATCGGGATGGTTGGAGACCTGATCGAGCAACACGACTTCCTTGTAATAGGTCTTCAAGCCCGACTCGATGATCTTCTCCAGCACATTCGCGGGCTTGCCGGCGTTTTTCTCGGCGAGCAGCGCCTTCTCGCGTTCGACCGTCGCCGGGTCGAGGCCGGAGGCGTCGAGCGCCAGCGGATTGGCCGAGGCCACATGCATGGCGATCTGGCGCGCGAGCGTCGACAGGACCTCCTTGTCGCCCTTCGATTCGAGCGAGACGATGACGGCGATCTTGCCGAGCCCGTCCGAAATCTGCGTATGCACATAGCGATTGACGGCGCCTTCGACCTTCAGGCTCGCGGCGCGGCGCAGCGTGAGGTTCTCGCCGATCGCGGCGATGGCGTTGGTGACCGCCTCGGCGACCGTGCCGCCGCCGGGATAGGCCTTGGAGCCGAGCGCTTCGGCGTCTTCGGCGCCGGTCTCCAGCGCGACCTGCGCGATGTTGCGCACGAGCTTCTGGAAGTCGTCGTTGCGGGCGACGAAATCCGTCTCCGAATTGACCTCGACGACGACGCCGACGCCGTCGCCGACATTGGCGGCGACGAGACCCTCGGCGGCCACGCGGCCGGATTTCTTGGCGGCCTTGGAGAGGCCCTTCTTGCGCAGCCAGTCGACGGCGGCCTCGATGTCGCCGTTCGTCTCGGTGAGCGCGGCCTTGCAGTCCATCATGCCGGCGCCCGTGCTCTCACGCAGATCCTTCACCAGAGCGGCGGTAATAGCAGCCATGTTCGAAACCCTTGCTAGTGCCAGCGCCGGCTCGAGGCCGGCGCGTTCATTCCAACAGCGTAGATGTGACGTTTGCGCGAAGCTTTTAAGCCGTCGCGAGCGACCGCGCCTGCTCGATCCAACCGTCACGCGTGATGCGGCCGTTGAGCTTGAGATCGGCGTCGATCTTCTCGACATCGGCGGACGTCAGCGCCGCGATCTGCCAATAATGGAAAATGCCGCCGTCGTTCAGCTTCTTGACGATCTGCGGGCCGACGCCGTGCAGCTTGGCGAGATCGTCCGGCGCGCCGCGCGGCGCCGACAGCAGCTCGAACGGCTCGAGGGCGAGATCCACTTCCGCCGCGCCGGCGTCCGTCGCGACGCCCTCGTGAACGACGCCGCCCTCGAGCGCCGGCTCGGCGGTCGGGGTCTCCAGCGCGCCGATATCCACACCCTGGAACCCCTGGCTGCGCGAAATGCCGTCGATCGCCGCCCGCGCGACGAGATCGCAATAGAGCGCGATGGCGCGGCCGGCGTCGTCATTGCCGGGGATCGGATAGCTGACGCCGTCCGGATCGCAATTGGTGTCGAGAATGGCGACGACCGGGATCTTCAGGCGGTTCGCCTCCTTGATCGCCAATTGCTCCTTATTGGTGTCGATGACGAAGATGAGGTCGGGCGTGCCGCCCATGTCCTTGATGCCGCCGAGCGCCTTCTCGAGCTTGTCGCGCTCGCGCGTCAGGATGAGGCGCTCTTTCTTGGTGATGCCCTGGGCGCCGGCGCCGAGCTGCTCGTCGAGCTTGCGCAGCCGCTGAATGGAGCCCGAGATGGTCTTCCAATTGGTGAGCGTGCCGCCGAGCCAGCGGGAGTTGATGAAATATTGCGCGCTGCGCTTCGCGGCGTCGGCGATCTGATCCTGCGCCTGACGCTTGGTGCCGACGAACAGCACGCGGCCGCCCTTGGCGACGGTGTCGGAGATCGTCTTCAGCGCCTGGTGCAGCAGCGGCACGGTCTGGGCGAGGTCGATGATGTGGATGTTGTTGCGGGCGCCGAAAATATAGGGCGCCATCTTCGGGTTCCAGCGATGCGACTGGTGGCCGAAATGAGCGCCGGCTTCGAGTAGGCCGCGCATGGTGAAATCGGGAAGCGCCATGATCTTCATTCTCCGGTTGAGCCTCGGCGAAAGAGAAAGCGGGCCAGCGAGCCGGCCACCGGAACGGAAACCTTGAGACAGGTCCGTCGAGACTTTCGCCTGTGGGATGGCGGCGCTTATAGGCGAGAACGTCAGAGCCGGCAAGAGGGCGACGATCGCGCCTGATCGCGCCTTTTTGTTCGTCTTCGCGATCCGTTCGGATTCCGGCCCTCCGCGCGACGTGCTAGAGTTCGAAACATGCGACGTCTGATCCTCCTGCGCCACGCCAAAGCCGACGCTCACTCCGCGGGAGGCGACCGCCAACGTCCGCTCACCAAGCGGGGGGAGGAGGACGCGAAGAATGTCGGCCGCTACCTCGCCAAGGAGGGGCTTCTCCCGGATATCGCCGTCGCCTCGGACGCGCGCCGCGCCAAGCGCACGCTGGATCTCGTGCTGGAGGCGTTTCCCTCGCATGTGACGCATGTCGTCGAGCATACGATCTATCTCGCCGGCGCCGACCGCCTTCTCGACGTGTTGCGGCAGACTCCCGGCAAGGCCGCGTCGGTGCTCGCCGTCGGGCACAATCCGGGCTTCGCCGAACTGGCGATCGCGCTCGCCGGAGACGGCGACCCGGATGATCTTTTCCGCATGCGCTCCAAATATCCCACCGCGGCGCTCGCTGTCCTCGATTTCGACGCCGACGAGTGGGACGGCGTCTCACTAGGCGAGGCGCGCCTCGACCGTTTTGTGACGCCGGCGGATTTGCGAGGCGATGTTGCGGACGATCCCGACTGATTTCGCTTACGCTTTCGGGCTGCGCCGGCCATGACGCCGGACCCGGCCGCGCTCCTCGCCGCAGCCCTGGCGACCTCTCTCGCGCCCTGGAGTTTTGTCGGGCTTCTGGCGTGGCCGGTCGCGCCTGCGGCGCCGAATTATGTCGCCATCGAGCGAGCCGTCGATAATTGGCGCCTCGAGAGTTCTCTTTCGCTCGATCTCGCCCCGATCGACTCGATTCGCCTTGCGGCGGGCGGCGATCTCGCGCAGACGCCGCGCTGCGTGAAGCTCAACAATTATTGGTGCGTGAAGCGCGGCGGCTGGGTCGGCGAGATCGCCGCCGACGGCGAGGGCCATGTCGCCTTCGCGAGCGCTGTCGACGGCGCGGCGGCCGCGGCGCTGCTGCTGCGGCGATATTATATCGACTACGAGCGCCGCTCGGCTCGCGCCGTCGTGTCGCGCTGGGCGCCGGCGCGCTGCTTCCCGCCGCCGCTCCCGGCTCCTCCGCTTCCGGTCGCTTCGATAGTGGCGGATCTCCCGCTTCCCCAGCCGCCCCCCAGGCCGCGACGGGTTGGAGTGAGCCGGATGCCGGGCGCCACGCCCGCCGCCGAGCCGCCGTCGCGCGGGTTGAAGCGAATGATGCCGCAGCGCGTCGTGGCGATGGGACTGGCTCCGCATGGCCTGGAGAACACGCTGCGCGCGCGTTGGCTCGCGGCGCATGGGCGCGGCGGCGTCGCAGCCGCGCCGAAGGCCGGCCGC
>PQAN01000314.1 GCA_003105285.1 Methylocystaceae bacterium | reverse complement strand
ATCTGCGACTATGCCGTCGGCCTGTCGCGGCAGCTCTACGGACTCGCCATCGCCACGGAGCGGCCGGGCCATCGCATGATGGAGACATGGCATCCGCTCGGCGTGACGGGAATCGTCACGAGCTTCAACTTTCCCGTGGCCGTATGGGCGTGGAACGCGGCCCTCGCATTGGTCTGCGGCGACACGCTCGTCTGGAAGCCGTCGGAGAAGACGCCGCTGACAGCGCTCGCGACGCAGGCGCTGTTCGCCCGCGCGGCGGCGCGTTTCGGCGACGCGCCTCGCGGACTTTCCGCCGTGCTCGTCGGCGGCCGGGACTTGGGCGAAGTCCTTGTCGACGACGAGCGCGTCGCGCTCGTCTCGGCGACCGGCTCGACCGCCATGGGCCGCGCCGTCGCGCCTCGTCTCGCGCAGCGCTTCGCGCGCGCCATTCTGGAGCTCGGCGGCAATAATGCGGCGATCGTCTGTCCCTCGGCGTCGCTCGATCTCGCGGTGCGGGCCATCGCCTTCGCGGCGATGGGCACGGCCGGACAGCGTTGCACGACGCTGCGGCGGCTGATCGTGCATGAAGACGTCTATGACGAACTGCTCGGCCGGCTCCGCGCGGCCTACGCATCCGTCCCCGTAGGCGATCCGCGCGAGCCGCGCACATTGGTCGGGCCGTTGATCGATGCGAACGCCTATCGACTGATGCGGCAGGCGCTGGACGACTCCTTGCAGCTCGGCGCCGTCGTCGCCGGCGGCGAGCGCCTGCTCGCGGACGATTATCCGGACGCTTATTACGCGCGGCCGGCGCTCGTCGAACTCGCCGGACAGGCGCCGGTCGCGCAACGCGAGACCTTCGCGCCGATTCTCTATGCGATGAAATATCGCGACTTCGACACGGCGCTACGCATGCACAATAATGTCGCGCATGGCCTCTCGTCGTCGATCTTCACCAACGACCTTCGCGAGGCCGAGCTCTTTCTCTCCGCGCGAGGATCCGATTGCGGCATCGCCAATGTGAACATCGGCCCGTCCGGCGCGGAGATCGGCGGCGCGTTCGGCGGCGAGAAGGAGAGCGGCGGCGGGCGCGAAGCCGGCTCCGACAGCTGGAAGGCCTATATGCGCCGCGCCACCAACACGATCAATTATTCGAGCGCCTTGCCGCTCGCGCAAGGCGTGACCTTCGATGTCGGCGAGTGAGCGCGAATGTCTCGAGCCGTCATTGCGAGCGCGGCGAAGCGATCCAGGAGCGACGGGCGAATTCTGGATTGCTCCGAGGCTCATGCTTCTCGCAATGATCAGGCAATCGTATGTGGAGTCGCCCCGTGAATTTGGAGGCCCGCCGTGACGCACGCATCCTTCGCTTCCACCGACACGATCCGCGCGATGTTCTCTGTCGCGATGTCGCGAATGTATCGCTCCGAAGTTCCGCGCTATCGAGACATGGCGCAGATCGTCGCCGAGATCGACGCGAAGACGCTCGCCGGCGACTTCGCGCTCGAGGAGCGCCTGAAGCGCGACGGCCGGTTCGATCTTCTCGGAATCGAACGCCACGGCGCCATTCGCGTCGGAACGCCTGAAGAATTGTCCGGCGTGCGGCGGTTGTTCGCCGTCATGGGCATGTCGCCCGTCGGCTATTACGATCTCTCGGCGGCGGGCGTGCCGGTGCACTCCACCGCCTTTCGGCCCGTTACGGACGAAGCGCTGCGGCGCAATCCGTTTCGCATCTTCACGTCGCTGCTGCGTCTCGAACTGATCGCCGACGCCGATCTGCGACGCGAGGCCGCGACGATTCTCGCGCGGCGCCGCATCTTCACGCCGCGCTGTCTGCAACTGATCGAAACAAGGGAGCGCAACGGCGGACTCGACGAGAAAGAGGCGCATGAATTCGTCGCGCAAGCGCTCGAAACCTTCCGCTGGCATGGCGAGGCGACCGTCTCGGCGATGGTCTATGACGCATTTCGCAAGACGCATCCGCTCATCGCCGATGTCGTCTGCTTCAAGGGACCGCACATCAATCATCTGACATTGCCGTCGCTCGACATCGACGCGGTGCAACGATCCATGGCCGCGCAGGGCTTGAATCCGAAAGCGATCGTCGAGGGACCGCCCGCTCGGGCGCATCCCATTCTGCTGCGGCAGACGAGTTTCAGGGCGATCGAAGAGCCGATCGTCTTTGCGGGAGAAAGAGGCGCGCATGCCGCGCGCTTCGGCGAGATCGAGCAGCGCGGCGTCGCGCTGACGGCGAAGGGCCGAGCGCTCTACGACCGGCTTCTCGCCGCGACGAACGCCGCCGCGCCGGTGGCGAGCGACGGCTCGAATGCGGACCGCTATATGGCGGAGCTCGGGCGCCAATTCATCGCCTTTCCAGACGACGACGCGACGCTGCGCGCCCAGGGCTTGGCCTTCTTCCGCTATCTGCCTGTCGCCGAAAGCTCGAGCCGGCGCGGCGCGCCGTCGCTCGCCGATGGCTTCGAAGGGCTCGCGCGAACAGGCCATATTCGCATCGAACCGATTCTCTATGAAGATTTTTTGCCCGTGAGCGCCGCCGGCATTTTTCAATCCAATCTCGGCGAAGGAGGGCAGAGCATCGCCGCGAATGCGAATCGCGCCGCATTCGAAGAGGCGCTCGGCGCGAGAGTTGTCGACGAGCTCGCGCTCTATGCGGAGGCCGAGGCGTCATCGCGCGCCGCCACATTGGAAGCGCTGGGATCGAAAGGCGCGGATTCCGGCGCGTAGCGATGCGAGCCTTTCAGGCTCGCATTTCACCACATAGCGAAGAAGAGCGTCGAAAGCGGATAGGCCATGGCGACGCCGAGCGCGGCGCCGACGACGACGTCGCTGGGATAATGATGGGCCGTGGCGATCCGCGACCAGGCCATCGACAAGACGAGCGCCGCCGCCGACATGGCGATGGACGGCCAGGCGATGACGATCGGAACCAGCACGCCGGACAGAGTCATCGTATGTCCGCTCGGAAAGGAATGCTCGTCGAGAATCTTCAAGAGCGACGGAAGTCGCGGATCGACGTGAAACGGACGCGGCCTGCCGATGCGGCGCTTGATATGCGGAAACAGGCAATGCAGCAGCGCCGCGTTCAAACCGGCGAGCAGGACGACGGGAAGCGCCTCGCGTCCGGCGCACAAGAAGACGATCGCGCCGAGAATGAGATAGATCCAGCCGTTTCCGAGCTTGCTGATGACGACGGCGAGAATGCGGCCCGTCGTCGATCGGGCGGAACGAGACACGAAGCGCACGGCGGCGAGATCGGCTTCGAGAAAGCGTCGAGACCACGACGCCATGTCCCGCGCGCCACAACGCTCTAGCTCGGCATGCTGGTTCGGTATGAACGTCATGTCGAAAAACATAAGCGAGCGATGCTGCGTTTTCGTGACATCGTGCGAGACGAACGACGCCGGGCGAGAGACGGCGACGACGCGGCCGTCACATCACTGTCGCTCTCGCCAGAGTCTTTCCGTGTTTCATTGAGACACGAGAAGACTCTGGGTCATTGCTTCGACGCGCTTCCAACGCCGAGCCGTCGTTTGCTTCGGCAGGCAACGCTCGAGCGAGCGCGCTCGAACGGGATGGCGTCACATGAACGTCTTCCGACGCTTCGCCTTCTCGATCTGCGCGCCGGCCTTCGACGCCGACGATCAGCGATCGAGCTTCGAGGTGAGGAAGGTCCGCCGCATAGAGGATGCGGAAATCGCCGCAGAGACCGACGCGGCCATCGGCGGCATGGTCGTCGATCGAAGCAAGCGCGGGTTCGCGGAACAGACTGCGGCGCTCATCGGCGCAACGGCGACGTGTTCTAGAGCTCGCGATGCGAGAGCGACAGCGGACCGCGACCCTTCAGGCTCGCTCTCGCGGCGCTCGGCGGCCGGCGCCGAATCGCCCGCGCTCGAGGGCTCACACGAAAATCGCGCAAAATCTCGGTATCGAAACGCGCGCTATTCCGACGTTCGTCTCGAAGGCCATCGGGAGCGCATCGGCGGAGGCGCCGCGTGTCCCCCGACTCGCCGCGTCAATCCGACTCGTCCTCGCCATCGTCGTACATGAAATAGCGTCCGCCGAGCCCGCCTTCGAACGGCCAATCTTCGCGATGACGGCGCAGTTCGAATTTGACGATCGTGTTCGGCACGGCAACTCTCAACACGGTCTCGGTCATCCGCTCGATCTCGACCTCCAGCGGCTCGCCGGGACGATCGATGTCGATCAATCTAATGCGTCTTTTCATAATATTCCTTCTCGGGTCGGTTTCGCGCTTCCAGCCCGCGACCCATGACGGACCAACTCCGTCTCGAAATGGAACGAACGCGATCCACTCGCCCCGCTGCTTCAAGCTCTGTGCCGCACTCTGGGTGCACGAGAACGCGACGCTGCTCGTCGAGCGTTCTTCCTCGGGGCGCGGTCGACTCGTTGCGGCCGACACGCCCCGTTACGCCGGAAATCGCCCCGAAACGTGACGATTCGAGCTCATGGCGACTAGCGATTCTTACGGATGTCTCAGCAAAAACGTCGCTCGCAGCATGGCCGGCGGCGTTCCCCGCTGTGCCGATTTGGGCCAAGAAGCGGCTCGCCTGTAAGCAGACTGTCCCGCGGCCGCGGCGTTCTCCGTGCTAGATAAGGCGAAATGGCGCCGCGCAGAGTTTCCAGATGGCCCTCGATGCGATGATCCGAGCCGCCCGCCCTCTCGCCGAACCGCTCCCGCTCTCCGAGCGTGAGGCTGCGGCGCGCTTGAAACGTTACGGCTTCAACGAGCCGGAGACGCAACGACGCCGCTCGACGCTGCAGATCGTCGGCGCCGCGCTGCGCGAGCCGATGTTCGCCATGCTCCTCGTCGCCGCCTTGCTCTATCTCGCTCTGGGCGACGCGCATGAGGGACTGCTGCTCACCGCCGGCGCGCTTCTCTCCATCGGCCTCGTCGTCGTGCAGGAGACGAGAAACGAGAATGCGCTCGCCGCATTGCGCCGTCTGGCCGCGCCCACCGCCCGCGTGATGCGGGCCGAGGGCGTGCGCCGCATTCCGGCCCGCGAGATCGTTCCGGGCGATTTCATTCTCGTCGGCGAAGGCGAACGCGCGCCGGCCGACGGAATCTTGTGGCGCGGCGACGTGCTCTCGGTCGACGAATCGGCGCTGACGGGGGAGTCCGTCCCCGTCTGGAAAGCGCCCGCCGCGACGCTCGATCTCGCCGCGCCGCCGGAGGCCGGCGAGAACGCGCCCTTCCTTCTCGCCGGCACATTGGTCACGCTCGGCCATGGAACGATGATCGTGTCGCGCACAGGCCGCGCCACGGAGATCGGCCGCATCGGCCTCTCGCTCGCCGAGATCGAGCCCGAGGACAGCACGCTGCAAAAAAGCACGAAGCGGGCGGTGGCGTGGTTCGGCGCGATCGGGATCGGCTTCTGCCTCGTCGCGGCGCTCGCCTACGGCCTCACGCGCGGCGATTGGATCGAGGCCGGCCTCACCGGCATAACGCTCGCCATCTCGCTGACGCCCGAGGAATTTCCGATGGTGCTGGCGGTGTTCTTGGCGCTCGGCTCGTGGCGCCTCGCGCAGCGCAATGTCCTCGTTCGCCGCTCCGCCGTCATCGAAACGCTCGGCTCGACCGACATTCTGTGCGTCGACAAGACGGGCACGCTGACCGAAAACCGCATGGAGACCGCGTTTCTGCTGCGCGGCAAAGACATGTGGCGGGTCGGCGGACGCCCGACCCCGGCCGCCCTCGGCCCCTTGCTCGAAGCCGCCGTCAGAGCCTCGGCGGTCGATCCGACCGATCCTATGGATATGGCGCTGCATCGGCTGCGGCTCGCGCAAGGCTGGGCGCCGAGCCGCGCCGTTCCTTTGCTGAGCTTTCCGCTGCGGCCCGAAACCCTCGCCTTCATTCAGACCTGGCGGGAGGCCGACGGCTCGATCGCCTCTTTCGCCAAGGGCGCGCCGGAAGCGATCGCCGGCCTGTGCCGCACGGGCGCCGACGATTATCGGCTGATCTCGGCCGAAGTCGCCGCAATGGCGGCGCGCGGCTTGCGCGTGCTGGCCGTCGCCTCGCATGCGGGCCCTTTTCCGCGCGACGACGACCCGTCCTCGGGCGTCTTCGTCCTCGAAGGCCTCGTCGGCTTTCTCGACCCGTTGCGATCGGACGTTCCGGCCGCCGTCGCCCAGGCCGCGCGCGCGGGCGTTTCCGTCGCCATGATCACCGGCGATTATCCCGCCACGGCGCTGGAGATCGCCCGTCAGGCCGGAATCGACACGCGCGGCGGATGCCTCACCGGCGCGGACGTCGCCGCCATGGACGCCGCAGCGCTGAGCGACGGCGTCGAGCGCGTGCGGGTGTTCGCCCGCATCCGCCCCGAGCAGAAGCTCGCTCTGGTCGAGGCCTTCAAGCAGAACGGCCATATCGTCGCCATGACCGGCGACGGCGTCAACGACGGGCCGGCGCTGCAGGCCGCGCATGTCGGCGTCGCCATGGGCTCGAGAGGGACGGATGTGGCGCGCGAAGCCGCCTCGATCGTCCTGCTCGACGACCGCTTCGCGTCCATCGTCGCCGGCGTGCGCAACGGGCGCCGCATCTTCGCCAATCTGCGCAAGGCGCTGATTTTCGTTACCGCGGTCCACATACCGATCGCCGGACTGGCGCTCATTCCGATTCTGCTCGGCCTTCCGCCGATCTTTTTTCCCGTCCATGTCATGACGCTCGAGCTGATCATCGACCCCACATGCGCCCTGGCGTTCGAGGGAGAGCCGAGCGAGCGCCACGCGATGGAGGAGCCGCCGCGATCGCCGTCGGAACCGCTGTTCGGCCGGCGCCAGATCGCCGCCGGCCTCGCCAAGGGCGCCGTTCTGCTGGCGACGCTCGCCGCCGTCTATTTCCACGCGCCGCGCTCCGGCGCGGACGAGGCGCAGACGCGCGCGCTCGTCTTCGCCGGCCTCGTCATCGGYAATCTCGCTCTGGCCTTCGCTTCGTCKGCGGAGCCGGGCACATCCTTCTTCGACCGCCGGCGCATCGCYTTCTGGAGCATAGCCGGAACGGCTTCGATCGTTCTGGCGATCATCCTCTCCGTCCCGCCGGTCGCCGAGCTGTTTCGCTTCGCGCGGCCGTCGCCGGAGACGCTGACGGCGACAGTCGCCGCCGCCGTCGTCGCGGGCGGCTGGTCCGGCGTGTATAATCTCGCGCGCGGCCAGCGGTCGGCGACCGCCTCTCCGTTCACGGGGAGAGGTCGAGCGAAGCGAGGGTGAGGGGCCTGGGATATGAGCCGCAAATGCCGCTCTCGCGATCGAACTCCCGACGTCCAACGCCTTAAGGAGGATACCCCCGGCCCCTCGCCCGAAATCTCCCCGCGAGCGGGGAGAAAAGCCTTGCAGCCCTCCCGGACCAATCGAAAATCGTATAGATATGTCCTCGCCCGACTCACCATTCGCCAGCCTGCGCCTCTCGCCCAACCATGGCGAGCGGCTGCGCCCCGTTTCCGCGCTCGTCCTGCACTACACGGGCATGCCGACGGCGGAGGGCGCGCTCGCGCGGCTGCTCGATCCCCGGTCCGACGTCTCCGCCCATTATTTCGTCGACGAGGACGGAACGATATTTCAGCTCGTGCCGGAGGCGCGGCGCGCCTGGCACGCCGGCCGCAGCTTCTGGGCGGGCGAAGAGGACATGAACTCCGCCTCCATCGGCGTCGAGATCGTCCATCCGGGCCATGACGATCCGCGCTCCTTTCCCGCCGAGCAGATCGAGGCGCTCGCGCGTCTCTGCCTCGACATTTGCGAACGCAACGCGATTTGCGCGCGCCATGTGCTCGGCCATTCCGATATCGCGATCGGGCGCAAGATCGATCCCGGCGAATTCTTCCCCTGGAAGCAATTGGCCGAGCGCGGCGTCGGCCACTACGTCGAGCCGGCCCCGATCGTCGCCGGCCCGACGCTGGAGCTCGGCGCCGGCGGCCCGGCGGTCGCGGGCCTGCAGCAGACGCTCGCCGATTACGGCTACAAAATCGTCGTCGACGGCTGCTATGGCGCGGACACGGCCGAGGTCGTAGCGGCGTTCCAGCGGCATTTCCGTCCCCGCCTCGTCGACGGGCGCGCCGATGTCTCCACCATGGCGACCTTGCGCGAACTCTCGGGCGCGTTGAAAGTGAAGGAATGACCGAAAAGCGATTCGTCGTCGTCACCGGCGTCTCCACCGGCATCGGCTACGCCGTCCTCGAGGCGCTGACCGGCGCGGGCTTCCATGTTTTCGGCAGCGTGCGCGCCGAGGCCGACTCGGAGCGCCTGCAGTCGCGCTTCGGCGCTTCGAATTTCACGCCGCTGCTGTTCGACGTGACCGACGCCGAGGCCGTGGCGCAGGCGGCGAGCGCGGTCGAGCGTCAGATCGACGGCGCGACGCTCACGGGCCTCGTCAATAACGCCGGAGCGGCCTTTCCCGGCCCCCTCCTGCACCAGCCGCCCGACGAGTTCCGCCGCCAGATCGAGACCAATCTCATCGGGCAGTTCTCCGTCATCCAGGCCTTTGCGCCGCTGCTCGGCGCCGGTCCGCCGCGCCGGGGCGCGCCGGGGCGCATCGTCAACATCAGCTCCGTCGCCGGCAGCCTGGCGACGCCGTTTCTGGGCGCCTATGCCGCCTCGAAACACGCGCTCGAGGGCCTTTCCGACGCCCTGCGCCGGGAATTGATGATTTACGGCGTCGATGTCGTCGTCATCGAGCCCGGCGTCATCGCCACGCCCATTTGGGACAAGGCGGAAGCCGCCGATTTCGCCCGCTATCAGCCGACGGTCTACGGCCCGGCGACGCAGCGGCTGCAGAAATGGGCGGTGGAGCACGGCCGGCTCGGACCGCCGGCCGACCGCGTCTCGAGCGCCGTGCTGCGCGCCCTGACCGAGCCGCGCCCGCCGACGCGCATCCGCGTCGTGCCGAGCTATCTGTTCGACTGGGCGCTCCCGCGCCTGCTGCCGACGCGCGTTCTCGACTGGCTCATCGCCAAGCGGATGGGGCTGTTGCCGCAGACCGGGCGCAAAACCAGCGCATAGGCATAGTCAGTCCCGTTTGATGTCCTTGAACAGCGACTTGACGACAAAAACAGCCAATCCGACGATTTGTGCAAGATTCTGAACGAGTAAGGTGGGGATAAGCCACGAGTATTTTTCAAATGACCAAATTCCGGCGCCCACGAGAGAAAGAAGTAGTGATTGAAATCCGACCATGAAAGCCATCAACGCGATCAAGAACCAAGACCACCTTCCCTTATGCTTATAATGATCAACAAGACCTCTGAGGTGAGCATACTCGCGTTCGCCTTCGAGCGAGCGTTTAGAAAACGTCTCAATAAACTTTTCTTCTTCAATTATTTGTGTTGTCGAAGACGATCGAGAGACCTCCCGCTTTAGATCGGCTACGCCAGGGAGTTCCTCTTCCTCATCTTGCTGAGCCACATCATCGCTAGACATTTTTCAAGCGATTTTCCATCATCTCACGCGATACGCCAAAAATGTCCGCCAACTGCGCCACTCCGGCATATTTTACCGGAAGCAACAGGTGTTTCGGCGCAAGTATTTCAGCCGCGAAGCAATTTGCTTCTTGTTCGAAAGGATTTGCGCGCGGCTTTTGGAAGCGAGGCAACACTGCATATTCTTTAGCGTCTCTCTCAAAAAACTCCCTGTGCAACAGCCAGTGCCCAAACTCATGAGCAATCGTAAACATTTTTCGACCGAACCCGTCACTTTCGTTCACATATATTCTAGCCTCTTCGAAATCGCAAAAACCCGCGACGGTATCCCGATGTTTTCCAAAATCAGAAAACACGACATTGACGCCATTTTGTTCGGCGATCTCTAGAACCGGTATAGGAGGGGACGAATAATCACGAGTAAGCTCGTCCGCGCGCCTACGCGCGTAATCCCAGCGAGCAAATTTCAAAGGTGATTCGAGCGTTGTCATCATCTCCGACGCCGCGCTGCGGCCTTCTTGCCGATCATGCTACGCTCCTCATCGCTGGACGCGGCTGCGCGCGCTTTTAGCGGACATATAGAGCCTTTTATATGTTTCACGGACAATAACACGCATTCGTGCGAATGCGAACATTGCCCGACAAGATAGCGAATCCATATCGGGATTTCGAGAGACGGGGATTAGTGATTTTGGCTTTTATCCCAGCCGGGTTCAGGATGACGGACGCCCGGCTTGACGGGAAGCGCGTTCCGGCCCACCAAGAGGCTGCGACCATCCGGGGGGAATTGACCGACGATGACCGACGACGCCTTCGAGACCAGCCTTCCCGCTCCTATCGCCGCCGAACCCGCGGCGCGCCATGAGACGCGCGCCGTCACGATCGGCAGCGGCGCCCGCGCGGTGACGCTCGGGGGCTCGGCGCCCGTCGTCGTGCAGTCGATGACGAACACGGACACGGCCGACATAGAGGCCACCGTCGCGCAGGTCGCGGCGCTCGCCCAGGCCGGCTCGGAACTCGTGCGCTTGACCGTCGATCGCGACGAGGCGGCCGCCGCCGTGCCGCATATCCGCGACCGGCTCGCGCAGAAGGGGATCGAGGTCCCGCTCGTCGGCGATTTCCATTACATCGGCCACAAGCTGCTCGCCGATCACCCGGCCTGCGGCGAGGCGCTCGACAAATATCGCATCAATCCCGGCAATGTCGGCTTCAAGGAGAAGAAGGACCGGCAATTCGCCTCGATCGTCGAGCTCGCCATAAAGCACGGTAAGGCCGTGCGCATCGGCGCCAATTGGGGCTCGCTCGATCAGGAGTTGCTCACCCATCTGATGGACGTCAACGCCAATGCGAAGGCGCCGCTCGACACGCGCGCGGTGACGCGCGAGGCGCTGGCGCGCTCCGCGCTGCTCTCCGCGCAACGCGCCGAGGACATCGGCCTCACGCGCGACAGAATCGTCATTTCCGCCAAGGTCTCGGCGGTGCAGGATCTGATCGCCGTCTATCGCATGTTGGCGCAACGCAGCGACTACGCCCTGCATCTCGGCCTCACCGAAGCCGGCATGGGCTCGAAGGGGATCGTCGCCTCCTCCGCCGCGCTCGGCGTGCTGCTGCAGGACGGCGTCGGCGATACGATCCGCGTGTCCCTCACGCCGGAGCCCGGCGGCGACCGCACCAATGAAGTGCGCGTCGCGCAGGAGATATTGCAGACGATGGGCTTTCGCACCTTCGTGCCGCTCGTCGCCGCCTGTCCCGGATGCGGGCGCACGACGTCGACCGTGTTCCAGGAACTCGCGCGCGACATTCAATCGCACATCCGCGAGCGCATGAGCGTCTGGCGCCGGCAGTATCCGGGCGTCGAGACCCTGAATGTCGCGGTGATGGGCTGCATCGTCAACGGACCGGGCGAATCGAAGCACGCCGACATCGGCATTTCCCTGCCCGGCACGGGCGAGGCGCCGGCCGCGCCGGTGTTCATCGACGGCAAGAAGACGGTGACATTGCGCGGCGAAGGCATAGCCCAGGAATTCACCCGCATCGTCGACGATTATGTCGCGCGCCGTTTCGGCGGCGTCGAGGACGGCGAAGCGGCGGAGTGAGGCCGGCGCGCTCTTGTCCGAGCAGCCGTCCGTCATTGCGAGGAGCGTCAGCGACGAAGCAATCCAGGGGCCGCGAGGCGGTCGCTGGATTGCTTCGCTCCGCTCGCAATGACGGGTCTCTTGCTCCAGACCCTCGACGTCACTTCCACGCGCCCTCCACGGCGCGCAGGTCGCGCCAGGCGCGGCGCTTGAGGGCCGGCGTCTTCAGCAGATTGCCGAGCGAGAGCGAAAGAAACGCACGCGCGCTTCTCGCCCCGCAGTCGTAATCGAACCATGCGCCGCGCAGGCGCGCGAGATCATTCGCGCCGAGCGCCGCCTTGGCGGCCGCGTCGCCCAATATGAGCAGAACCTGCGGCGCCGCGAGCTCGATATGCTTCTGCAGGAACGGCAGCAGCGTCGCCGTCTCGGAGGCGTTCAACTCCCGGCCGCCCGGCGGCCTCCAGGGCGTGGCGTAAGCGAGATAAGCGGTCTCGCGGCCGCAGCCGATCGCTTTCAGCATATTGTCGAGGAGGCGCGCCTCCGGGCCCACGAAAGCCTCGCCGCTACGCTCCTCCTCTTCGCCCGGCGAAAAGTCGAGAACCATCAGCCGCGCGCCCGGCGCCCCGGCGGCGAGGACGAAATGGCCGGCCGTGGCTTTGAGCGCGCAGCCGTCGAACGCCTCGAGCCGAAGGCGGAGCTCGGAGAGATCGGCGGCGCCCGACGCCGCCTCCCGCGCCGCCCGCGCC
>PQAN01000313.1 GCA_003105285.1 Methylocystaceae bacterium | reverse complement strand
GAAGCGCTGCGCCGCGAATTTGCTGTGCCGAATGCTGATCTCCTCGAATCCTTCGACGCCCCAGATATTCCTGTTCATGCACACGGCGCGAAGGTAGAAGGAGGCGATGCCGAGCGTCTTCGATCCGACCTCGCTATTCCAGCAATAAAAGCCGCGGAAAAACAAATCCGGATCGCCGTTCGGCAGACGGCCGGCCTCGATCGGATGCGTGTCGTCGACGAGGAAGAGAAAGACATCACGATCGCTCGCATAGAGCGTCGTCGTCTCCTTGGCGACATCGACGAACGGATTATAGGTCATGGTCGCCCAGTCGAGAACGCCGGGCACTTTCCAGCGCGTGTCGCCCGTGCCGTTTCCGGCGATTTTCATCACAGCGGCGACGAGCTCATGGTCCCAGATGCGGCCGTAGTCCGGGCCCGTGACCGCGCGCAGCTCGATCCTGCCGTCATCCGCTTCGAGCGTTTTGACCAGCTCGGCGCGATGCGACAGCAGGCCGTGCTGGAGATTGACGCCGGCGAGCGGAGCCGGCAGCTCGCGCAGATAGCCCGCGGGCGCCCCGACCAGCGAGCAGAGCTGGCCAAAGCTCCAATGCGTCGGTGCCACCGGCGCGGCCGAGCCTGGAAGCGCGAGCGTCAGCCGCTCGGCGTCGGCGCGACGCGCCTCCACCCGGATCGCTGCGCTCTCCACAGTTCGGGCATGGCTCCGCTCGGCGCGGCCGCGAACAGCGGCCAAAAGGTCCGACAGCGCCAGGTATCGCTCGTCGTCCGGCCGGGAAAACCATTCGGACGACACGCGACCCACACGTTCACCGCGAGACAGATCGACCTTGAACCCAGAAGAGACGCCGAACTCGGACGCCCCGCCCACACCGGCCGTAGCCTTCGAAATCTCGATGTTCATGATCCAGGACTCCGCGACGGGCGCCGCGAGACGCTCTCTCGGCCATCATCCCGTCAGCCAGCCTGGGCTGCTCTCTAACTCTCAGAACAGCATGTGAACCGCAAGTGGGTCCGCGAAGTCCTGGCGGCGCCTTTTCCAATTGCGCTCTCGCAATCTGAAATAGCACCCTCATCGATAACACGTTACCGAGGAGCTTTCCGAAAGTTCGCCCTGGGTGGAGCGGAGCACATTTCCTCTCGACGATGGACCGATTCATCGTGGCTGATCCGAGACCCGCACATGGTCGCCGAAGTCTCGAGACTGGCCCGGTTTGCTCGGAGCATGGCCGCCGCCGCTTTACCGCGAGGCCCGAGTGCGAGGAAGCAACGCGCCGGGCCCATATGGCTGCGTCTCAAGCCCATCCACGCGCCTCACGGCATCCACGAATCTCTCTGAATGCGCCGCCTTCCGATCGGGCTCCTGGATTGAGCGAAATGGAGACGACAGGGTTAGGCTAAGAATTGGACAATTTATTCAAGCAGTTGAAATGTTTTCTGGGCCTTGTGCACAATGAGCGGCTCGATGAGGTGAGACCGCTCGGTTCAAAAAAGCCACGCAGCCCCGACGGAGGGCTATACACTTGGAGATTGACGGCGTTAGATTGCTCGCGCTTTCCTCGGTAGATATCGTAGTCGCCAGTATGTCGCTTGGTGTTCAAATTGGGCAGAGCATCAGTAACGCCCGCTCTTGGTCCAAGAGGGCGGGACTCTACGGATTCGACGTCTCTCCAACAAAGATTCGATCGTTTTCGTTCGGTTTTACAGTTGCCTTCCTATTCATTGTTGCCCCATTGCCACCTGCTCGAGCGCAGGCGCCTGACTATTTGATGGCTCAGCGCGTTCTAAAACAACGCGGCTTTGATATCGGGCCTGCGAACGGTCGATGGGGGCAACGTTCGATCAAGGCGCTGCGGGAATTTCAACAATGGGAAGGCTTGACGCCCAACGGAACACTCGACCCAGCCACAGCGAGACGCCTGCGTGAACTCGCCGCGCCGGAACCGGCGAAGGCAGTAACGCTTCCACCACTTCCGATCGTGCCATCCCACCGTGTCGTTCCCCCGGCGCAGTCAATCCCTGTCGAAGCCCAGATGGCGCCGAGTCCGAACGGGGCAGTGCCCCCGGCCGCTCCGCTGCCCAGCTTCGGGACTCTTAATGTGGGTTCCGGATCGCGCGTCGATCACTCGTCCAAGCCGTCGGAGGTTGCGACGTCGGCGCTGCGAACTTCAGCTACGGCGCCGGCAGAGGCGAGGGCGTGGCCGACTTGGCTAGTGTTCGCATCCTTGGCCATTCTTGGGGTGGGGCTATTTTGGGCGATGCGCCGTAGGCAATCGAACAGTCCCATAGAGTCACCGCCGCAGCCCCGAGCGGCCGTGTGTGAACCCGAAGCGAAACGATCGGCCACTCGCGATCCGAGAAGCGAAAGCTCCGTCACATCCGATACCGGCCTCCAGCTCTCCGAAATTCAATCGATATCGAACGCAGTGACTCACAATTCGACGGTCGGCGAGCGTATCAAAGCGTACGAAACGGCGCTGGAAGCCGCATTAGACGCGACGCTCACTTGTCATGTAACGCCGCGGGCTGAGGAGATTGTCAGCGAAGGAATCGCTATCGAAACCCTGGATGAGAAGCCTCGCCCAATGGCGACTTCCCGGCCGAACGATGTTTCGAGGCTGTTCCCGTCGAGTCGCCCAGGCGAGTGGATGCCGCCAGGACAACCTGTGATGATCTGCGGCCGAAAGATCGACCAAGGCATGATTTATTTTGGCCGTTCACTGCCGCGCCGTGGTGGCGGTGGCGACGAGAATTGTCTCATAAACCCCGACCTTGAGGTTGCAGCACGGTCGGACAGGTCGGGTTCAGCCTTGAGCTACTGGCCCGCCTATGCGCAGCTCACGCCTTCGTTGCGAGCGACATATCTGGACTGGCTCGTTGGCCCACGATGCGACCCTGCGACTGATATCGGGTTTGTGTTTCTCTATTTTTATGGTCTTGAGCGCCGATTGATGCTCGACACGCCAGGTGAAGGGAGAGCCGCCGTCGTCGCAGAGGTCCGGCGACTTTTGGAAATATTTGGCGGAAACCATTCCTTTCGTCGCTACGCTACAACATTGCTCGCCGTCGACGCTGCACGCTCCGCCGACGTGAACGCTCCCCCTGCGATCGACTTCTGCGCCGACAATGGAGAGACGCCTCTGGCTTTGCGCATCGCGCTTGGGGTCCGGGCGCGGGATGGACGAGCGATCGAGTCCGACCTCTTATTGGCTTTTGTCATGACGCATCCTGAGACCCGAGTGAGGACGCCGGCGCGCCGAGCTCTTCCGGAATTGCGTCTCTTGTTTAAAGCGACGGTGGAAAAGGAATTTCCGGATGGCCTGAAATTCCTCCGTGCAGGGAGAGCGCGCCGACTTGAGGCGCTTTACGAGGCAGCCAGCGGCACATTCGTGTCAGAAATGCTGCCGAAGGACCATGGCCTGCCCGATGTAATGCGCCTTTCGGAGCCTCTCGCAACTGCTCGGCGCCTTTTTGATGCTTGTTCATCGCAGCTGGACGCCTACAGTCGGGAACTGAGCCGCGCGAACGGCCTTGAGCCTAACTTGAACGTCCTGTCTCGTCTTCCCGTCGAATTGCGGAGTGTCATCGCCGAAGCCCTGCCCGACGCACCATTGTCGGCTCTTGCGGACTTCGCTGCGCAGAATGCCCCGGTCGATCCAGAACTTTTCGCCCGGCGTCTGAGGCTTGCGGACGGAGCCCCGACCGAAATCGGCCAACTCCGCGAATGGGCCCGAGTAATCGGAGCATTTGGATATGGCATGACATCGGATCCGTTTTACACTCTGCGAAGACCTGCACCGGAGGCGCCGTTCGTTGTCTTCGAACTCGGAGCGCCGGAAGAAGCGCGAACATCACTGTCTGAGACGTTCAGGACTACGCAGATGATGGTGTCGCTCGGTGTGATGGTCGCGCTTGCCGATGGCGTTTTCCTTCCCGAGGAGCGTGACGCTCTGGCGAATCTGATCGAGTCCGCGCCTGATCTCCAAGACGTCGAACGTCGACGATTGCGCGCCGAGCTCGCGATGTACGCCGTCAGTCCAATGTCTCTAGCCGATCTCCGTGCGCGGTTGAAGCGTGCGCCGCCCGAGACGCGCCGGCAACTCGGTGCAGACATCATCCGAATGGCCGCCGTGGACGGACGGATCGAACCAAAGGAAATCGCCTTCATCGAAACGCTTTTTCGGCAGCTCGACCTCGATAAGTCCGATCTCTATGGCCGCCTGCATGGCGCCGTCTCCGCGAGAGAAGAGCCACGTCAACAAGACAATGCCTCCTCCGTCGGATCCCTCGCCTCTTCCGGGCTAGACTTACGACGGTTGGCAGCAATTCGTGCCGAGACCGCCGGCGCCGCGTCGATGCTGTCGGAAATCTTCGCCGATGAAGACGCCGAGGCTTCCGCGCCATCGACGGCGCCTGCAAATCCCGCCGAACCGCTCGTCGATGATCTGGAAGGCTTCGATGGGCTCGATGGGCGTCACCGCTCCCTCCTGCAGCAATTGTGTGACCGGGATGAATGGCCGCGTGCCGATTTCGAGCATCTTGTGCGTTCCGTCCAACTCATGCCCGGCGCAGCGCTCGAAGCGCTGAACGATTGGGCTTTGGATCGCTTCGACGATCTTCTGCTCGAAGGCGATGAACCCATCGTCGTCAACACTCATCTGCTTTCGCTCAACGTTCGTCAGGCTGCAATATGAGTAACCCCCTAGCTATAAAGCCCCGAGACAGAGACACGATTCTTCGCGCATTACGGGCCGGCGTCGTACCCAGGGTCGGCCTTCAACACGTCCAGGTCGGCCGGCAAAATGAAATCGCGGCTATGGTCAAGGATATCGAGCGTATCTCTAACGGAGGAGGCAGCATCCGGCTGGTTATCGGCGATTACGGCGCGGGGAAGACCTTCTTCCTGTTTCTCGTCCGCCAGATCGCTCTTCAGCGCAAGCTCGTCGTGGCGCAAGCCGATCTCGGTCCCGACCGTCGTATTCATGCGACAGGCGGTCAGGCGCGAGGCCTCTACGCTGAACTGGCGAAAAGTCTGTCTACTCGTACCGCGCCGGACGGCGGCGCACTCAGAAATATTCTGGAGAGTTTCGTCCAGAGAGCGACCGAGCGTGCGAAGGCCGAAGATACTACCGTCGATGTTGCGATCAACGCGGCGCTCGGCGACATTCGCGAGATGGTATCGGGACATGATTTTGCGACCGTCGTTGCTGCTTACGCTCGCGGTTATGAGACTGGTGATGACGCCCTGCAAACCGCGGCACTACGCTGGTTGCGAGGCGAATATACCACCAAGACCGAAGCGAGAGCGGATCTTGGCGTGCGGACGCTGATCGATGACGACGCCTTCTACGATGGCCTGCGCCTTCTAGGGCGGTTCAGTCGCGTCGCCGGCTTCGGCGGGCTGCTCGTTTGTCTCGACGAATTGGTCAATCTCTGTAAGCTTCAAAGCTCGAAGGCGCGCCAGCAGAACTACGAGCAAATACTGCGTATCCTCAACGACGTTTTGCAGGGCGTGACTGAGGGGCTCGGCTTTGTGCTCGGCGGAACACCCGAATTCCTCTTCGACACGCGCCGCGGCCTCTTTTCGTACGAGGCCTTACAATCTCGCCTCGCTGTCAATAGCTTCGCAGCCGAAGGGCTCGCGGACTATTCTGGGCCGGTTATCAGGCTGGCCAATCTCACGCCCGAGGAACTCTATCACCTCATCGAACGCCTTCGTCATGTTCAAGCCGGCGGCGACGCGGAACGCTATCTGGTTCCCGACGAAGCCCTCGCCGCTTTCATGGATCATTGTCATAAGCGCATCGGCGAAGCCTATTTTCGTACGCCGCGTAACACGGTGAAAGCATTCCTCGATCTTCTCGCTGTGATCGAGCAGAACGAGCATGCCGATTGGCGCTCCTGTCTCGGGGCCGTGGAAATTCCCGACGACAGAGCGGCGGCGACAGAGTTAGGCGAAGATGACCCCGATGACGAACTCGCCACGCTCAGGCTCTGATCCCATCGGTTCGACAAATGTCGTCGACGTGCTCGCAGAGCCGGTCCGTCGCTGGATCTACCGGCAGAACTGGACGAACCTCCGGGACGTTCAGAAAAGGGCTATTCCAGCCATCCTGGCCGGAGGCGACGTCATCGTCGCCGCTCGCACTGCAGCAGGCAAGACCGAGGCAGTCATGCTTCCCCTTTTGACGCGGCTCCTGAATCGGGAGGATCGGGGCGTCGACGGGTTTGGGATTATCTATGTCAGCCCGTTGAAGGCGTTGATAAATGATCAAGGCCGACGGCTTGACGAATTGTGCGCGACTTGTGACCTACCGCTTCACCGATGGCACGGCGACGTTTCGGCCACTGATAAGCGTCGTGCACGAGACCGTCCCTCGGGATTGCTGTTGATTACCCCCGAGTCATTGGAAGCAACCCTCGTGCGTCGTGGCGGTGACGTGGTTTCGTTGTTCGCGAAAGCGGAAGCCGTGGTCGTCGACGAATTGCACGCGTTCATCGGAACAGAGCGCGGAGT
>PQAN01000312.1 GCA_003105285.1 Methylocystaceae bacterium | reverse complement strand
GGCGACAGCGTGAAGGCCGGGCAGATCTGCGCGAAAATCGACCCTGGTCCCTATCTCAGACGCGTCGCGCGCGAGACCAAGGCTCTCGCCGCCGCCCGCAAGCGGCTGGAGAAAAGCGAAGCTCGTGTCGAAGCGACGACAGCCTCGCCGGCACGTGATCGACGCTCCGCGACGCGAGCGCAGGCGACACGGGCCAGGGCCGAAGTCGATCGGCGCCAGGCGGCTCTGTCGGCGGCCGAGGCGGTCCTCGCGCGAACGCAGATCGTCATGCCCGTCGACGGAATCGTCCATTCGCGCAACGCCGAGGTGGGTCGACCGGCCGAGGCGCCCGACGCCGCACCGCTGTTCGTCCTCGCGCCGGATAGTGTGAGGATGAAGATCGAGGCGGCCGCCGGCGAGATCGAACTCGGCGACACGGCGTCTTTCGCCGTCGGATCCCTTCCCGAGCATTTGTTCGCCGGCGAGGTCGTCAAGATCCATCGCGCCTCGAAAGCGGCGTCCGGAACGCGCGAAATCCTCGTCGACGCGCCCGATCCGCGCCATTTGCTCGCCGATGGGATGCAGGCGATGGCGGTCGTCGTCGTCGATCGGCGAGACGACGTGCTGCGCATTCCAAATCGCGTCATAGATTATTCGAGCGGCGAGACGCAGGGCGGTCGGCCCGAGGCGCCGCCCGCCGGCTGGACCCGCCTGTGGAGATTGCGAGACGGCGAAGCCGAGGCGGCGACGGTTCGCCTCGGCCTCGACGACGGCGTCTATCGGGAGGTCGTCGAGGGCGATCTGCAGCGCGGGGACCGGCTCATCGTCGGCGGAGCCGGATAGCCGGCGCTGGCGACCGGGGCTCGGCGGGGAGGATGAATTGGCGGGGAGGATGAAATCGAACGGAAAAATTTCGTCTCGCCTCGCCGCCGTCCACAATCGCCTGTCTCGGCGCGGCGGACCCGAAGCGACGGTCGGCGACATCGTCGACAGCGCCGGCGCGGCCGGGCACGAGCTGGCGCTGGCGGCGTTGACGCTGCTGTCCCTCATTCCCGGCCCGTCCACTCTGGTTCTGGGACCGCTGATCCTCATCGTCGCCTTTCAGGCCGTAACGGGCGCAAAGCGATTGCGCCTGCCCGAATTCCTTCGCCGGCGACGCTTGCGCAGCGATCTCGTCCTGGCCGGTCTCGCCAAGGGCGTCGCCGGCGTGCGGCGCATCGAGGACTGGCTCGGTCCACGCCGGCTCCTGCCGCTAACCAGTCTCGCCGCCCGCGCGATGCTCGCGCTTCCCTTCCTGGTCATGGCGGCGGTATTGACGATCCCGATTCCCGTTCCGCTCGCCAATCTGGCGCCGGCGGCCAGTCTCGTCGTCTTGACCTTCGGCCTCGTTTCCCGCGACGGGCTGGCGATCTTGCTCGGATGGATATCGAGCGTCGCGACGCTTGCGTGGACGGCGGCCATATTCTGGCGCGGCGCGCGATTTCTCGATTGGATCCTGGACAGAGCCGTCTCCAACTGAGGCCGGCGGATTGCGGAGGACGCATGAACAAGTCGATCGCGCATCGCGAAAGCCGCTTCATTGTCGCCGCCGACGGGCCGAGGCTCCATTATGCGGATTACGGGCCGCCGAAAAGCGGTCTCGCGCCGGTCGTATGCCTCGCCGGATTGACGCGCTCGAGCGAGGATTTCGATCGCCTGGCGCGCGCGCTCGCGGCAGAAGGGCGCCGCGTGCTGGCGCTCGACTATCGCGGCCGCGGCCTCTCCGATCGGGACGAGGACTGGACGCATTACAGCCTCGACATCGAAGAGGCCGATATTCTGGCGACGCTCGCCGCCGCCGGCGTGACCAATGCGGTCTTTGTCGGCACGTCGCGCGGCGGCATTCACATCATGCGGCTCGCGGCGAAGCGCCCCGATCTCATTCGCGCCGTGGCGCTCAACGACATCGGGCCGGTCATCGACGTCGCCGGGCTGCTGCGCATCAAAGGCTATGTCGGCAGGATGCCGCCCATCCCTTCCATGCCGATCGCGCTGGCGGCGCTGAAGCTCGTCGCCGGCGCGCAATTCACCAATGTGGCGCAGGACGAGTGGGAGGCCTTCGCGCGCGCCACCTTCGTCGAGACGAACGGCAAGCTCGAACTGCGATACGACCCGGAGCTCGCGCATACGTTCGACGATGTCGAGCCCGACAGCGAGCCCGTCCTCTTCACCGAGGAATGGGGCGCGCTCGCGCCTTTCCCGATTCTCGCCATTCGCGGCTCCAATTCCGATCTGCTCTCGCAAGAGACATTCGAGAAAATGCGCGACGGCCACCCGCTACTCGAAGCGCTGACCGTCGAGGGCCAAGGCCATGCGCCATTGCTGCTCGACGCGCCGACGATCGCCGCGATCGTCGATTTCGTGCGGCGACGCGGCTGAATCGATCGAGCAACCTCCTCGGACCGCGAGCCTTCAGGCTCACACCGCTACCCCTCTTTCGCGTCCGACAGAGGATGCAGGTCGCGCACCATCGCGCGCATGCGCTCGTCGAGCACATGCGTGTAGATTTGCGTCGTCGAAATGTCGGCGTGGCCGAGCAGCTCTTGCACGACGCGTAAATCCGCGCCGTTCTGGAGCAGATGGCTGGCGAAGGCGTGGCGGAGCGCATGCGGACTGATGTCGCGGCTCGCCAGTCCGGCGGCGGCGGCGGCGGTCTTCAAGTCGCGCGCGAACGCCTGCCGCGTCAAATGGCCCGCTTCGCCGTCCGACGGAAAAAGAAACGGCGAGCCGGCGAGGCCCGGCGATTTCGCCGACAGAAGCGCGCGATAGGCGAGAAGCGCCTCCTTCGCGCGTTTCGTCAAAGGCGCGAGGCGCTCCTTGGCGCCCTTCCCGCGCACGGTGATGAACGGATCGCGCGAGCGCGCGGCGCTCGCCGGCAGTCCGACGAGCTCGGAGACGCGCAAGCCCGTCGCATAGAGTGTCTCCAACAGCGCATAGAGCCGCGCCGTGCGCATGCGCTCGCCCAAAGGCCGCTTCTCGTCGTCCCACCCCTCGCGCGCCACGGCGAGCAGACGATCGACCTCCGCCGTCGAGAGCACGTTCGGCGCGCTTCTGTGGCGGCGCGGCCCCTCGAGCGCGGCGGCCGGATCGTCGGCGCGATAGCGGTCGACGTAGAGAAACTTGTGGAACTGCCGGAGCGCCGAAATGCGCCGCGCGCTGGTCGCGCCGGACATGCCGCGCGCCTCGAGCGCGGCGAGATAGGCGCGGATATCGTCCGTCCCCACGGTGAGCGGATCGGCGCCGGCGCGCCTCACATGCGTAAGATAATCGGTCAGATCGCGGCGATAGGCGTCGAGCGTGTTGCGCGCCGCGCCGCGCTCGGAAGCCAGCATGTCGAGAAAGGCGTCGATGAGCCGAAATTCTGGCTTCGCGCCGTCCATCGCGCGCTCACTTGTTGAGCTTGGACGGAGCGATGGTCTGCGTCATTTCGCGCGGCTGCGGCTGCACATAGGCGACGAGCGCCAGCATCCCGGCATAGGCGAGCGCGGCGAGAACGCCGACAATGACCAGAAAGCGGATCAGACTGGGCAAGAATCAGTCCCTTTCGCGAATATCCGGAGGCCAGCTATTGCGCGAAGCCGCACGAATTGCAACTGCGCGCCCGCCTCCGAAAAATCACGTGGGGCATTGCTCTCGCCGCGTCATACATCGATCTCCGCCCAGAGCGCGGCGTGATCGGAGGCCGCCTCGGACGGCTTGGCGATCTGGGCGTAATGCTCGAACAGATCGCCGTTCTTGCCGCCCCAGACGCCCTTGCGGAAAATCCCGCCGCGCCGCGCCGCGGCGAACAGAGCGGGAGAGAGCAGCACATAATCGATCTTGTTGGAGGCCGTTCCGTTGCCGAATGTTCCCGGTCGCCCGCCGTCGTCGAAATCGGTATGTTCGCTGATGTCTTTCAGGTCGATTTGCCGGAGGAGCGGGGCGAGCGGGGCGCTGTCCGGCGTATCGTTCAGATCGCCGAGCACGGCGACGAATTCGCTCGTCTTGCGAATGTCTTCGTAAATCTTTCTCACGCGCGCCGCCTGCCGCTCGCGCCTGGCGTTGGACGTCTCCTGCGATCCGAACCCCTTGCTCTTGAAATGATTGACCAGAATATGGAGGAGATTGCCCTTGGGCGTTCGGATCTCGTAATGTGCGCAGTCGCGGCTGAAGACGCGGCCCGTCTGGTCCTCGTCGTCCACATGGCTGTGAATCGACGATATGTCATATCCCTCGCGCGCATAGAGTCCCACGTCGATTCCGCGCTCGTCATTGCCGTCGATCAGCATGGCGTGAGCGTAAGGCGCGCCGCCGACGGTCGCGAGGACATTGTCCGAAAAGCGAACGAGCGCGGGACGGCTTTCGGCTTCCACGACGCCGAGAATATCGGCGTCGACGTCCTTGATGACGCGCGCCGTGTTGCGCGTCGCGACCTCATCCACTTCCTCGCGCTTCAACTCGACCCAGCCGATCCAGTCGGATCGTCCGTCGGCGACGATCTCTATTCCGCCGCTCCTCGGCCGCTTGACCAGATCGCCGCGGTTCTGGCGCAAAATCGCGAAAGGCCCGCCGTCGTCGGATTTGTCGAGCTTCAACTCCTTGAGCAGCTTGACGATTTTTTTCTTGTCTGCGGAAGAGTAGGTTTCTTTCGCCAGGATCGCGTCGAGTTCGGCATGCGCCTCGAGCGCATCCTTGCCGTCCTCCCAGGACGCGCCATTCATCGCGCGAACGCGCAGAAACAGATTTTCGAGATTGAAAGACGCGAGCTTCAAGGCGGCGCTCCTTCTGCGAAAATTTATATAGAGTCTTCCCTGCTTTTTTCGCGTTTCCGACGCCGAATCGGTTTCCACTTCGGCTGGAAGCGCTCTCGAACGAACACGATGGAAAGCGAATTTCCTGACAAAAGGATGACGTCGCCCTTTTCTCAAAAGTGACTGTCCGCCTCCTCCCCGCTCCCGCCGCGCGCCTCGTGACGCATCATCAAAGGGATTTGCGCGAGAGCGAACGCCAATGTCAGCGGCATGATGCCGAAGACCTTGAAGTTCACCCATACATCGGTGTCGACGACGCGCCGCACCGCCTCGTTGAGCCCCGCCAGGAAGAAGAAGAAGAGACTCCAGCGCCAAGTGAGCTTGCGCCATCCCGCGTCGTCGAGATGAAAGGCCGAGTCGAACACGGCCGGCAGCAGGAGCTTGCCGAAGTAGAGCGACCCGAGCAGCGCGCCGCCGAACAGCGCGTAGAGAATCGTGACCTTGAGCTTGATGAAGGTCTCGTCCTGCAGGAAAAAGGTCAGCGAGCCGAAGATCAGCACGAGGATCGCCGTGACGACCGGCATCGCCGGCAGATGCCGCGTGATCGCGTAAGATACGGCGAGCGTCGCGACGACGCCCGCCATCAGCACGCCGGTCGCATAGAAAATCCCGAACTTCTGATTGGCGATGAAGAACAGGACCAGCGGTCCCATCTCCAGCACGAATTTCAAGCCGGGGCTGAGCCGCTTCTTCCCGGCGGGCGCGGCGGCGGCGTCGACCTCTTCGCTCATGACGTTCCTTCGTTCGTTTCCTGCTCGAGGCCCGCATCGGGCCCCAGCCCCGCGATCGCTCGGGCGAAATCGCGCGCGGTAAAAGGTTCGAGATCATCCGACCCCTCGCCCACGCCGATGAAGTGAATGGGGAGACGGTATTTCTCGGCGATGGCGACGAGAATGCCGCCGCGCGCCGTGCCGTCGAGCTTGGTCATGACGAGGCCCGTCACGCCCGCCGTCCTGCCGAACACGTCGACCTGCGCCATGGCGTTCTGACCGACCGTCGCGTCGAGCACCAGCAGCACGGCGTGCGGCGCCTCGGACTCGGCCTTTTTCATCACGCGCACGATCTTCTCGAGCTCGGCCATCAGCTCGGCGCGGTTCTGCAGCCGTCCGGCCGTGTCCATGAGCAGGATGTCGGCATTGCGCTCGCGCGCCGATTTGATGGCGTCGAAAGCGAGGCCCGCCGCATCCGCCCCTTCCGGCCCGTAGACGACCGCCGCGTCGAGCCTCTCGCCCCAGACGCGCAACTGCTCGACGGCCGCGGCGCGAAACGTGTCGCCGGCGGCGAGCATCACCTTGCGGCCCTCGCCCGTCCATTTGGCGGCGAGCTTGGCGATCGTCGTCGTCTTGCCGGAGCCGTTGACGCCGACGACGAGAACGATGAAGGGACGCTTCGTCTCGTCGAGCTCGAACGGCCGCGCCACCGGCTCCAGCACGCGCTCCACCTCCTTGGCGAGAATGGCGCGGACCTCCTCCGGCTCGATGGTCTTTTCGTAGCGCGCCGCGCCGACCGCCTCGGCGATGCGCGAGGCCGCGCCGACCCCCAAGTCGGCGCGCACCAGCACGTCCTCGAGCTCCTCGAGCGTCAGCGCGTCGAGCTTGCGCTTGGTGAAAATGTCGGCGATGCCCTCGACGATCGCCTGCGAGGAGCGCGACAGGCCGCCGGTGAGCCGCTCCCACCAGGAGCGCTTGCGAACCGGCTCCTCGGGCCGGGCGGCCGGCGCGTCGGCGCCGCGCCCGAAGAGGCGCGCGAACACGCCCCGCTTTTCCTCAGAACCGTCGGCTTTGCTCATGTTTCCCCTCTGACGCGGCGAATGCCTACACCAGACCGAGGCGGAGGGCCAGCGCCGCCCGATCGGCCCGGATCCTCCTGGTCGCGGCCTTGAACCGTCACCTAGCCGCATCAATATATTGCACGGGCTGTGGGCGCTCCCAACTGACTGGACGGACCGTCGTGGCGACCAGCCAACTACAGATCGGGCTCGCGACAGCGCGACCCGGAGCGTCTTTTATCGGCTCGGGCGCGACGGCCGAGGCCATAGCCGCGAAGGACTGGTCCGCCACCTCGCTCGGCGAACCGGAGCAATGGCCGCAGAGTTTGCGCGTCGCGCTGGAGCTGTGCCTGCACAGCGCCTTTCCGATGGTCATATTCTGGGGACGCGACCTCAGTCTCCTCTACAACGACGCCTATCACGCCTTCCTGACGGACAAGCATCCGCGCGCGCTGGGTCAGCCGGCGCGCGAGGTCTGGCCGGAAATCTGGGACGTCATCGGCCCCATGCTGCACGGCGTGCTCGCCGACGGCAAGGCGACGCGCTCGGAAGACCTGCAATTGCACCTCATGAGGAACGGGCGCCGCGAGGAAGGCTATTTCACTTTCTCCTACAGTCCGATCCCCGACGACGACGGAACCGTCGGCGGCGTGTTCTGCCCGGTCGTCGAAACGACGGAGCGGGTCATCGGCGAGCGCCGGCTGCGGACGCTGCGCGATCTCACGGCGCTGGGCCGCGCCGAGACCGACGCCGACGCCTGCCGCACGGCGGTCGACGCCCTGTCCGCCGATGCTTTCGATCTGCCGTTCGTGCTGATCTATTGCTTCGACGAACGGCGCAGCCGGGCGACGCTCGTCGCCGCTTCCGGCGTCGCCGCCGGCCGACGCGCGAGCCCGATGGAGATTCGCTTCGGCGAAGAGACGGAGGATATCTGGGGCCTCGCGAAGGTCGCCGGACGCGAGGCGGGGCGGACCGAACTGCGCGAGCTCGGCGAAGAATTCGGCGATCTGCCGAAGGGGGAGTGGTCGTCGCCTCCGACCGAGGCCGCGCTCGTGCCGATCGTTCTGCCCGGCGAGGATCGTCCCGCAGCGGCGATGATCGCCGCCGTCAGCCCGCGCAAACGGTGGGACTCGGCCTATTCCTATTTTTTCGATCGCGTGGCGGCGAAAATCGGCTCGGCGATGTGCGACGCCCGCGTCTACGCGGCCGAACGCAAGCGGGCCGAGGAAATCCGCTCGCGAGAGGCGGCGCTCCGCCGGACCGAGGCGGAATTGCGCGAGGCGCAGCGGCTGGGCCGCATCGGCAGCTGGCGCTGGAGCGGCCGGATCGACGACGGCGGCGACGCCTCCGAGCACCTCTCCAGCATCTTCGGGCTCGACCCCGCGATTCCGCTGCCGAGCTTCGCGCAGCAGAAGGGGCTGCTCTATGCGCCGGACGTCTGGAAGCGCCTGAATGCGGCGATGCAGAAGACCTTGCAGACCGGCCGCGGATTCGATCTGGACCTGCCGGCGCGTCGGGCGGACGGCGCCTCCATCTGGATCACGATCCGCGCCGAGGCCGTGCGCGACGAAAGCGGCGAGATCGTCGGCCTGCGCAGCACGGTTCAGGACATCACCGAGCGCAGGCAGGCGCAGGAGCAGGTCGAACTGCTCATGCACGAGGTCACGCATCGGGCCAAGAACCTGCTCACCGTCGTGCGGGCGGTGGCGCGGCAGACGGCCCGCAAGGACTCTCCCGCCAATTTCGCCGAACTCTTCGACCAGCGCATCGCGGCGCTCGGCGCCAGTCACGATCTCCTCGTGCAGAACGACTGGCGCGGCGTCGACCTTCACGAAATGACGCGCTCCCAGCTCGCGCATTTTCGCGATCTCTTCGGCTCGCGCATACGCGTCGACGGCCGCGCCGTCATGGTCAGACCGGCCGCCGCTCAGGCGCTCGGCATGGCGCTTCACGAACTCGCCACCAATGCCGGAAAATACGGGGCGCTCTCGAGCGACGAAGGCATGGTGCGCATCTCGTTCGGCGTTCAGCGCGAGGACGGCGCCCCATGGTTCGTGATGGCGTGGCGCGAAAGCGGCGGCCCGCCGGTCATCCCCCCCGAGCGTCCCGGCTTCGGGCAAATGGTCATCGTGCAAATGGCGAAACATGCGCTCGGCGGGGACGTCGCTCTCGATTATGCGCCGACCGGCGTCGTCTGGGAAATCCGCGCGCCGCTCGAAAATGTGATCGAAACGACCGGAGGGGACGCCTAGATGGCGCCCGGCTGTTCCGCGCGCATCCTGGTCATCGAAGACGAACCCGCAATAGCCGCGGATTTGTCCTTTGTCGTGGAAGATTTGGGCTATTCGATCGCCGGAACGGCGAGTTCGGTCGACGAGGCGCTACGGCTCATCGACGAAGGGAGGATCGACGGAGCCATTCTCGACGCCAATCTGCACGGCGTCAGCACGGAGTCGATCGCCGACGCGCTGCGCGAGCGCGATCTGCCGTTCTTCGTGCTTTCGGGCTATCTGCAACGACAACTGCCGGCTTCGCTCGCCGAAGCGCCCTTCCTCGCCAAGCCATACAACCAAAACGACCTTTCGCTTCGCATCCGCAACCTGACGAGTTGAGAGGCGAAAAAAGAAGCGCCGCATTCTTCATGCGGCGCGTCTGGCTCCATCGGCGCGCTTCGGCGTCAGCGGCCGTGATGACCATGATGACCGTGGTGACCGCCGTGATGGCCGCCATGATGACCGTGATGGCCGCCATGGTGGCCGTGATGGCCATGGCCACGATGGTGATGGCTGTGCGCATAATGAGCAGGATGCGCGGAAACAATGGCCGGCGCGAGAGCGATGGCCGAGGTGAGAGCCAATGTCGCAAGAATCTTCTTCATCATATTTTCCTCCTGGGGGCAGTCGGTCGATCGGAAAGAAACGAAGACCGGCCGACACGGTGTCACAGCCGAGATGAACAAAAGTTAAACGGGCCGCTCATGCGAACGGCGTCCGCAAGGGGCGGAAGCCCCGCCCGCTGCCCAACATAGCGGCGCCGCGCCGAAAACGGAAGCTTGCCGCCCTTCCGGCTCTGAGCCACAAATCGATGACGCGACCCTTTTCTCGTCGCCTCTTTCGCTTCTATAGGTTTCTCCCGCTGCCCGAATCGATCCCTCTATCGAGAGTTCGAACCGTCTCACCATGACGCCTCGAATCATCGCCGGACTGGAAGGACCCGCAGATGCCGATCTGGACGCCTGACCTCGATCGCCGACAAAACGCCGATCTGACCGCCTTCGCCGCCCTGCGCGAGGAGACGAAGAGCTTCGGCGCGACTTTCGATTACGCGGGGCTCTACCGGTTCAGTCTCGACCGCGCGCCCGACTTCTGGTCGAACGTCTGGGACTTTTGCGGCGTCGTCGGCGACAAGGGCGAGCGCGTCCTCATCGACGGCGGCAAAATGCCTGGAGCGCGATGGTTTCCCGATGCGCGGCTGAATTTCGCCGAAAATCTGCTGCGCGAGCGTCCCGAGGACGAGATTTCGATCGTCTTTCGGGGCGAGGATCAGGCCGAGGCGACCCTGAACTACGGCGACATCCGCAAACGCGTCGCCGCGCTCGCCGCATTCTTGCGCGCGCTGGGCATAAAACCGGGCGACCGCATCGCCGCCTATATCCACAATGGGCCGGAGGCGATCGTCGGAATGCTGGCCGCCGCCAGCATCGGCGCGGTCTGGTCGTCCTGCGCGCCCGAATTCGGCGTGCAGAGCGTGCTCGACCGGTTCGGCCAGATCGAGCCGCGCTTGCTCATCGCCTCCGACGGCTATTACTACAAGGGCAAGAAGCTCGACCGCGCCGAGAATATTCGCGAGGTCCAGAGCAGATTGCCGAGCGTCGAAAAGACCTTGGTCATTCCCTACATTCACGACGTCGCGCCGCTCGACGGACTCGCCGACGCGCTGTCCTGGCCGGACGCGCTCGCGGCGCACGAGGGCGCAACACCACGCTTCGAGCGCCTGCCCTTCGACCATCCGCTCTACATCATGTTCTCGTCCGGCACGACCGGCGCGCCCAAATGCATCGTGCATGGCGCGGGCGGCACGCTCTTGCAGCATCTGAAGGAACATCGCCTGCAATGCGACATCAAGCCCGGCGATCGCGTCTTCTACGCGACCTCGACCGGCTGGATGATGTGGAACTGGCTGGCGAGCGCGCTCGCCAGCCGCGTGACCCTGCTCCTCTACGACGGCTTCTTCACGGCCGGGAAAGACGGCGCGCTGCTGCTGGATTTCGCGCAAGAGCAGCGCGCCACCTTGTTCGGCACCTCGGCCGGCTATCTCAAGGCCATCGAGAAAATGGGGCTGAAGCCGCGCGAAAGCCATGATCTCTCGGCTCTGCGGCTGATCGCCTCGACGGGATCGCCGCTGCTGCCCGACAGTTTCGATTTCGTCTATCGCGATTTCAAACCGGACGTGCAGCTCGCCTCGATCAGCGGCGGCACGGACATCATCTCCTGCTTCGTCGGCGGCAATCCGTGGAGCCCGGTCTATCGCGGCGAAATCCAATGCGCCGGCCTCGGCATGGCGGTCGAGGTCTGGGACGAAGCCGGCAAGCGCATCGTCGGCCGTGAGGGCGAGCTCGTCTGCACGCAGCCGTTCCCGTCGATGCCGATCTATTTCTGGAACGACGCCGACGGCCAGAAATATTTCAACGCCTATTTCTCCGAACATCCGGGCGTCTGGCGCCATGGCGACTACGCCACCGAGACCGAGCGTCACGGCTTTCTGATCCACGGACGCTCCGACGCGACCTTGAACCCGCAGGGCGTGCGCATCGGCACCGCGGACATCTACAATATCGTCGAGCGGCTGCCGGAGGTGTTCGAGTCTCTCGCGATCGATCAGGAGTGGGAGGGCGGCACGCGCATCGTGCTGTTCGTGAAGACACAGRCCGGCTTCGGCCTGRACGAGGCGCTCGCYCAGCGCATCAAGCGCGAGCTGTTCGAGAAGGCCTCGCCGCGCCATGTGCCCGCCGTCATCGTCGAGGCGCCGGATCTTCCGCACACGCGGTCGGGAAAGCTCGTCGAGCTCGCGGTGCGCGAAGTCGTCCACGGCCGTCCGGTGAAGAACGTCGGCGCGCTCGCCAATCCCGAAAGCCTCGAATTTTTCGCCGATCTGCCGCAACTGGCGAAGCCTTAGCTCCGCCAGCCTTCACACGAATGCGAAGTTTTTTTGCGATTCTCTTTGCCCTTTGGGGAGCCTTCGGGAGTTAAGGCTCTTGGGCTGCGTCGGCGGGAGGAAGCGAGCCCGAAGGCTCGCCGGTCGCCAGCGAAAAGGAGCGCATGAGATGAAGATCGACGAGGTGCGCGAGACGGCCTTTGCGATGCCGTTGACCAATCCGGCCTATCCGCGTGGGCCCTACCGATTCTACGATCGCGAATTCATCGTCATCACCTATCGSACCGACCTCGAGGCGCTGGAGGCGGTCGTGCCGGCGCCGCTCGAGATCGACGAGCCGCTGGTGAAATATGAATTCATCCGCATGCCCGATTCGACTGGCTTCGGCGACTATACCGAAACCGGGCAGACGATCTCCGTCCGCTTCAATGGCGAGAAGGGCTCCTACGTCCATGCGATGTATCTCGACGACGACGCGCCGATCGCCGGCGGACGCGAACTCTGGGGCTTTCCGAAGAAGCTCGCCTCGCCGAAGATCACGCATGACGGCGACGTCGTCGTCGGCACCCTGCACTATGGAGCGGCGCTCTGCGTCACGGCGTCGATCGGCTACAAGCACCGCATCCTCGATCCCGGCCCCATCGCCAAGGCCATCGGCGAGCCGAACTTCCTCATCAAGATCATCCCGCATGTGGACGGTTCGCCGAGAGTTTTGGAGCTCGTGCGCTACCGCATGACGGATGTCGTGGTGAAGGGCGCGTGGGCGTCGCCCGCCGCGCTCGAATTGCATCCGCATGTCGCCTGCGACGTGGCCCGCCTGCCGGTGCGGGAAATCGTCTCGGCCACACATTTCAAGGCGGACCTCACCCTCGCTCTCGGCGAGGTCGTGTTCGATTATCTCGCCGACGCATAGCGATCCGTCGTGGCGAGCGAAGCGATCCGGAATCCGCCCCGCGGCCCTAGATTGCTTCGTCGGCTCCGCCTCCTCGCGATGACGCTGGTCGAGGTTGCGTTGCAACAAGGCGCGAGTAAGCTGTCGCGCGCCTCACCAAGACAGGAGCGAATATGTCCCTCGCCAAACGCAACGCCGTCGTCACCGGTTCCACCAGCGGCATCGGCCTAGCCGTCGCGCGCGCCCTCGCCAAGGAGGGAGTCAATGTCGTCATCAACGGCTTCGGCACCGCGGCCGATATCGAGAAGGAGCGCGCGGCGATCGAATCCGAATTCGGCGTGCGCGCGATCTACGATCCCGCCGACATGTCGAAGCCGGAGGAAATCGCCGCGCTGATCGCGAACGCCGAAGCAGAGCTCGGCTCGGTCGATATTCTCGTCAACAACGCCGGCGTCCAATTCGTCTCGCCGATCGAGGACTTCCCGATCGAGAAGTGGAACCAGATCCTCGCCATCAATCTCTCCTCCGCCTTCCACACGATTCGCGCCGCGACGCCCGGCATGAAGGCGCGCCGGTGGGGACGGATCGTCAATACGGCCTCCGCTCATTCGCTCGTCGCTTCGCCGTTCAAGGCGGCCTATGTGGCCGCCAAGCACGGACTCGCCGGCCTCAACAAGGTCGTCGCCCTGGAGCTCGCGACCTTCGGCGTCACCTCCAATTGCATCTCGCCCGGCTATGTCTGGACGCCGCTCGTCGAACGGCAGATTCCAGATACGATGAAGGCCCGCAATCTCACGCGCGAGCAGGTCATCGACGACGTCCTGCTGCAGGCGCAGCCGACGAAAGAATTCGTCACCGTCGATCAGGTCGCCGCGCTCGTCCTGTTCTTGTGCTCGGACGCCGCCTCGCAGATCACCGGCTCCAACATCTCCATCGACGGCGGCTGGACGGCGGGATGACGCGCAAGAAGGTCACATTGGCGCTGCAGGGCGGCGGCGCGCACGGCGCCTTCACCTGGGGGGTGCTGGACGCTTTCCTCGCCGACGGCCGGCTGGACGTCGTCGCCATCAGCGGCGCGAGCGCCGGCGCGATGAACGCCGTCGTCTATGCCGACGGCCTGCGCGAAGGCGGGCCGGACCGCGCCCGCAAGCAGCTCGAGGAGTTCTGGCGCGTCATCAGCGTCGACGGCGATCTGAACCAGAGCCAGCGCGAGATGTGCGACCTCTTCTTCGGCTTCTGGGATCCGTTGAAGCTGCGCAATACGCTCACGCAGAACGCCGCCGCCTATTTCTCGCCCTATGAATTCAACCCGCTCGACATCAATCCGTTGCGCGACCTCATCGGTCGCCTGATCGATTTCGACGCGCTGCGCGCGAGCGACGATCTGAAGCTGTTCATATCGGCGACCAATGTGCGCACCGGCAAGGTCCGCATCTTCCGTCGTCCCGAATTGACGATCGACAGGCTGATGGCCTCGGCCTGCCTGCCGACGCTCTTCCAGGCGGTGGAGGTCGACGGCGAAGCCTATTGGGACGGCGGCTATATGGGCAATCCGGCGCTCTTTCCGCTCTATACCGAGACGGATTGCTGCGACATCATCCTCGTCCAGATCAATCCGATCGAGCGGGACGAGGTGCCGCACACGTCGCGCGACATCATGGATCGGTTGAACGAGATCACCTTCAACGCCTCGCTCCTGCACGAGTTTCGCGCCATCGATTTCGTCGCGCGGCTGATCGACGCCGGACGGCTGAAGGGCACGCATTACAAGAAAGTGCTCCTGCATCTGATCGAAGGCGGCGCGGCGATGAAGCGTTACGGCGCCGATACGAAATTGGATGTCGATTATGATTTCTTGCGCGCCTTGTTCGAGATCGGCCACGAAGCCGGACGGGATTTCCTGTACGAACATTTCGACGCGATCGGCGTCACCGGCACCTTGCAACTGAAAGAGCATCTCGTCTGACGCGGCCGGCGGCTCTCCGGACCGCGGCAAAGATCGGCCACAATTTCATTCTCTTGATGTAGCAAACTCGATACGGCGAGCGAGGTCGCTCGTCCGTGGAAACGCTCTGTTGCGTCGACCAAGGCCTTTCGTGAATACCTCTTGTCGCGAAGCCGTTCGCCGAGCGTCGGAATGGACGAGCAACTCTTCAGATGACGGGGCGGCTCGAAGCCCTGCGTCTCGTGAGCCCAACCGGAGGTCAAGAGAATGAACGCGCCCGACGAGAAGCGACGCCTCATCGACGAGTTCCACGAATTCAAAGAGCTGTTGCGCCATACCAGCGGCCCGCAGGCGGAAGAAGAGACGGCTCGACGGCCTCCGGCGGCCGCGCCGACGAATTTCGCTTCGCGCGGCTTCACGCCGGACGATCCGCTCGCGGCGCAGGCTCTGCGACAGTCTCGGGACTTCGTCGCCGTCGAGCCGACGCGCGCGCCGGAGAGCGACATCGCCGCGCTCGGCGTCGAGCCGCCGCCACCCCTTCGGCCGGGAGCGCCGGAGTCCGGCGCCGCGCGCAAGGCTTCGCGTCGCGCCGCAGCCGCCGATCGCGGCGCAGGACCGCGCCGCTCGATCTTTCTCGCCGCTGCGCTGGCGATCGTCGGCATCGGCGTCGCAGCGACGACGGCATATCTCTGGACCGCGCCGTCCGATTGGCCGGACACGGCGACGACCGAGGCCGACACGCAAGCTGTGACGGCGGAAGAAGATACATCGACCGAGGCTCCGCCTCGCGACGCCTCGCTCGGCGATGCGCCGGCTACGACGGCCTCCGCTCCGGCCGAGCCGCCCGCCGAAGAGTTGCGAGCCGAACCGGCGCCCCCGAGCGAGACGACGGCCGACGCCGTCCCGCAACGGCCGGCCGAAGCTCCAAGGCAGGCCGAGACGCCGAGACAGGTCGAGGCTCCGAGACAGGCGGCTCTTCCCGAGCGGAAGGAAGACGCGCGGCCGACGACCGCCCTGCCAACCGACGCGTTCTCCCCGAACGCCGTATCGCCGTCTGCCGCCACCCTGCCCACGCCGGCGGCGTCCCCGCTCGCGCCGGTCGCGGCTCTGCCCGCTCCGACTCCGGTCCCGGCTCCGGCGCGGCATGCGGCCCCGCCCGCGCAGGCGGTCGCGCCGAAACCCGCCGCCGCTCCCGCCAAGGCGCGTGACAAGGCGCATGATCGGAGCAAGCCGGCGCAAGCCGCAAAGCCGAAGGCCGCCGAGACCGCGCCCAAGCCCAGGCAAGCGCCCATAGCCGATGCGCCGCCCCCGCCTCCGCCTCCGCCCCCGCCGGAGGCGACGGTTCAGCCGCCGCCCGCGCCGATCGAGCAGCCCGGCTTCGTGGAGCGCGCCGTCGACTCGGTCACCGGCGCCGTCAAGGATCTCGGCAAAATGGCGACCGGCGTGATCCCCTGATCACACTGGCCGGAACCGAAGCTCCGCGGAAGGGCGTCGAGGGGAGATAATCGCGACGTGTCGGGCTCGCGCTCGCGTAAGCCGTCGACCCGTTCGGCGAAGCATCGGGCAAAGAGCGCGCGACACGCTTGCGGCTCGCGTATCCTTGCGCTACCCGTCACCGTCCTTCATGCAGGGAGCCCCCATGCGCCACATCGCTTTCGCGCTCGCGCTCGCCGCCGTTGCGCCGGCGCGCGCCGCCGATCTCAACGACTATCCGACGTCGGTTCGCGCCGACTACGTCTTCGGCTGCATGAAGGCGAATGGCGACACGCGGCAGGCGCTCGAGCAATGCTCCTGCTCGATCGACATCGTCGCCTCTATCCTGCCCTATGAGCGCTATGTCGCGGCGGAGACGGTGGCGAGCATCAATCTCCAGCCGGGACAGATCGGCACGATGTTCCGCAACACGCGCCTCGCCAAGGACGCGCTGGAAGATTTGCGCCGCGCCCAGGCCGAAGCGCAGATGCGGTGTTTCTGACCGTCCGAACGGACTTCACACCCTGCGCGTCGCCCGCGACAGCCATTTGCGCGTCTTGGCGTCGAGATAAGGCGACAGTTCTCTGCGCACGCGAGCGTGATAGGCGTCGAGCCATTGCGTCTCCTCCGCCGACAGGAGCTTCGGCTCGACGAGCGCGAGGTCGAAGGGCGCGAGCGTCAACGTCTCGAAGCCGAGCATCTTGCGCTCGGCGCCGGCGATCTCGCGCGGCTCGACGATGATGAGATTCTCGAGACGGATTCCATATTCGCCGGCGCGATAATAGCCGGGCTCGTCGGAGAGAATCATGCCCGCCTGCAGCGGCGTCGTCCCGACTTTGGAGATGCGCTGCGGCCCCTCGTGAACGGAGAGATAGGCCCCGACGCCATGGCCCGTGCCGTGATCGAAATCGAGGCCCGCCTCCCACAGGCTGCGCCGCGCGAAGGCGTCGATCTGCGCGCCCGAGACGCCCACAGGAAACACCGCGCGGGCGATGGCGATATGCCCTTTCAGCACGCGTGTGAAATGCTCGCGCAATCGTTTCGACGCGCGCCCGACGACGAGCGTGCGCGTGACATCCGTCGTGCCGTCGAGATATTGCGCGCCGGAATCGACGAGATAGACGCCGCGTCCGATGCGCAGATCGCTCGTCTGCGTAACGCGGTAGTGCGGAATGGCCGCATGCGGGCCGAAGGCGGAAATCGTGGGGAACGACACGTCGCGCAATTCGCCGCTGTCGCGCCTGAATGTCTCGAGCGCTTGCGCGGCGGCGATCTCGGTGAGTTCGCCCTTCGGCGCCGCCTCGTCGAACCAGGCGAGGAAGCGCGTGAGCGCCACGCCGTCGCGAAGATGCGCGGCGCGCGCGCCGGCGAGCTCGGTCTCGTTCTTGACCGCCTTCAGCAGCGCGATCGGATCGTCGCCGAGGCGCGGCCTTCCGCCCGCCTCGCGAAACAGCTCGACGAGCTTCGAGGGAACAGTGGCGGAATCGAATATGATCGCTTCGCCGCGCCCGCCCGCTTGCGCGAGATCGGCGACGATCGCATCGGCGGGCGCGATATCGGCGAGCGCCTGCAGCGCGCCCCTCGTCTTCGCGGAGAGCTTCGCCTCGTCGACATAGAGCCGAGCCTTGCCCTCCTTCGGCAGCAAGGCGAAACCGAGCGCGATCGGCGTATGCGCGATATCGGCGCCGCGTATGTTGAACGCCCAGGCCAGCGCATGCGGGTCGGAGACGAACAGCGCATCGGCGTCGCCGAGCGCCTTGCGCACGCGCGCGATCTTGGCCTTGGCGCTCTGGCCGGCGAGGCGCGGCGGATAGAGCGAGATCGCGCCCTTGGGCGGCGACGGGCGATCGCTCCAGATCGTGTCGATCGGATTTTCCGCCAGGGGGATCAGGGCGATGTTCCTGCCCTCGAGCGCCTTGGCGAAACGCTCGATCTGCGCGGGCGTATGAACCCAGGGGTCGTAGCCGATCTTCGCGCCGCTCTGCGCATTGTCGGCGAGCCAGCGCGGCGGCGCCGTCACTCCGACATCGAAGGGCGCAAACAACTTCGTGTCGACCTCTCGCGGCGCCTGCAGGATATAGCGGCCGTCGATGAAGATCGCGGCCCGGTCGGCGAGCACGATCGCCGTCCCCGCCGAACCCGTGAAGCCGGTGAGCCAGGCGAGACGTTCGGCCGATTTCGGCACATATTCGTTCTGATGCTCGTCGGCGCGCGGCGCGAGGAATCCGTCGACGCCTTTGCGAGCAAGCTCGGCGCGCAACGCGGACAGGCGCGCGGCGCTGTCGCGCGTCGAGGTTTCGTCTGCAAAGCTCTGGAATCTGCTTTCGAACATTCGTCGAAATTAAGCGTTCGACGGGCGTTCGGCAATATCCCGGTCGGCGGCCGCGTCGAGGAACCCTCGACGGGCCGACGAGTTCTCCCTTGCGAAATATTCACGGCCGATGCGGGTCGTGAAAGCGTCACGCGCGCGAGTCCATCCTGGGAGACGCGCGGACAGCCGAACCTTTTTCAGCGCATTTGCGGAGAACTCGATGGAGATCGCCCGATCCATTCGGACAATTTTCGAAGCGGCGTTCGGCGCCGACGGCCCCGCGCGGCGAGACGAACGGCGCTATGACGTCATCGTCGTCGGCGCCGGCGTCTCGGGACTGGCGGCGGCGCAGGCGCTCCAGGCGTCCGGCCTGCGGACGCTGACGCTCGAGGCGCGCGATCGCATCGGCGGGCGCGTCTGGACCGACCGCACGTCGGCGACGCCGATCGACATCGGCGCCTCCTGGGTCCATGGCGCAAACGGCAATCCGATCGCCCGCCTCCTGCGTGAGGCAGGCGCGTCCCTTCACCAAACGAACTTCCATTCGATCACGCTCTACCGCGACGGGCGCAAGATCGGCGACAGCAAATCCATCGACGGTTTTTATCGCTATATCGAGCGTCGCAAGGACGAGATCGACGCCGACGAGTCGCTGCAAGCGACCTTCGAACGCTACGTCAGGCAGAAGCGCTTCGACGCCGACCGCGAATTCATTCTCCGCCACATCGTCGCGACCGACATAGAGACCGAATTCGGAACGCAATTGTCCGATCTCTCGCTCGAATGGTTCAACGAGGACGAGGAATACAAGGGCGGCGACTTTCTCGTCGCCTCGGGCTATGACGCGCTGATCGAGCCCTTGGCGCGCGGGCTCGACATTCGCCTGCGCTCGAAGGTCTCCGCTATTCGCGACTCGGGCGCGGGCGTCGTCGTCTCGACCGACGAGTTCGACTTTCACGCCGACCATGCGATCGTGACGGTTCCGCTCGGCGTGCTGCAGAGCGACGCGATAAAATTCATGCCCGCGCTGTCCAAGGCGAAGACGAGGGCGCTGCAAACCCTGGGCATGGGCAATCTGCACAAGACCTTTCTCGAATTCGCAGGAGTCTTTTGGGACGAGACGCAGACGATCGACATTCTGCGCGGCGAACCGAAATGGAGAGAGTTCATCAATGTCGAAAAAGAGTTCGGGAGGCCTGTTCTGCTCGCGCTCCACTCCGGTGAGGCGGCGTCGCGATTGCGCCGGCTGTCGAAGGGCGAGATCGCGGCGGAAGCCTTCGCCGTGCTGCGAACCGCTTATCCGAAAGCCACGCCGCCGCTGCGCGTGACGACGACCGCATGGGAGGACGATCCCTATTCGCGCGGCAGCTACTCCTTCCTCGCCGTCGGCGCCTCGCTCGACATGTACGAAGAACTCGCCAAGCCGCAGGGACGTGTCTGCTTCGCCGGCGAACATACGAACCGCGACTATCCGGCCACCGTCCACGGCGCCTATCTCTCCGGCCAGCGCGCCGCGAAAGCGCTGA
>PQAN01000311.1 GCA_003105285.1 Methylocystaceae bacterium | reverse complement strand
CGAGACATGTCATATCTCAAAGCCATTGATATAGCGGCTCATTGGTATTTTTCATTCTTAGAACGTCGGCGCGGCGCGCGTCACCGGTCGAGATTTTAGCGTATGAGCGTAAATCGGGTCGATAGATTTTCAGCAAATTCGTCGCCTCGCAGAGACGACCATGCGTTTCCGCGACGTCGCGAAACGGCGCCGGACCCGACGCCCGCCACGGCGAGACAGCGCGGGCGTCCTCCGTCCGAACCGCTCGCGCCTGGAGCGGGGCGGCCGCTGCCGATCGAAATCGCATTTCTCGCCGCCCATGGCGTTCCCCTGGTCCTGCTGCAATATGGCGCCGCGCGCGCCCGTCTGCAGGGCGCGACCGCCGACGCCGTTCTGATCGCCGAGCGGCTCGTGTCGGAAGATGTCTTCTATCAGGCCCTCGCGGCGGAACTGAATGTCGCCTATGTCGATGCGCCGCATGATCTCGAGCCTTCGGCCGATATAGCGGCGGATGCGGCGCGAGGATATGCGCGTCTGCCGCGCAATTCGCGCGGGCTGAACTGGCTGTTCGCCCCGCGCGGCGCCGAGATCGGCCGGCTCGTCGGCGTGACGCGTTCGGCGCGCGGACGCCCCTTGTTCGCGCTCACCGCGCCGTCGCTGTTCGAGGAGGCGCTGCGGCGCGCATCGGCCGCGCAACTCGCCCGTTACGCCGCTCATGCGGTGGAGCGCGTCGATCCGGACTGCTGCGTCAGGCCCGCCCTGCGTCGCGAAGCGCTCGCAAAAGCGCTGTTCGTCAGTATCATTCTGTCGACGGCCCTGCTCTCTCCGCTCGAGGAGATTTCCCGTCCGGCGGCGATCGCCCTCGCCATCGTGTTTCTGCTCGGGATTCTCCTGCGAATTTTCGCTTCCTTCGCGAGTTTCCGAAAGACCGGGACGGCGCCCGAGCTCGATGACAAGGACCTCCCGGTCTATTCGATCGTCGTCGCCCTGTACAAGGAGGCGGCGGTGGCGCGTCAACTGTCGGATGCGATCGAGCGATTGGACTATCCGCGCGCCAAGCTGGATGTGAAATTCATCGTCGAATGCGACGATGCCGAAACCGCCGAGGCGCTGCGGACAGGCCGGACTCGCGCATTCCACGACATCATCGTCGCGCCGCGCGGCGCGCCGAGAACCAAGCCGCGCGCGCTCAATGTCGCCATGCCCTTCCTGCGCGGGTCGCTGGCCGTCGTGTTCGACGCCGAGGACTTGCCCGAGCCGGACCAATTGCGCAAGGCGGCGGCGGGCTTCGCGCAGGCGCCGCAAAATGTCGCCTGTCTGCAGGCGAGCCTCGGCATCCACAATGGCGGGCACAATTGGATGACGTCCATGTTCGCCATCGACTACGCGAATCTGTTTCGAGTGTTCAACAAAGGACTCGCGGCGATGAGCCTGCCGTTCTTTCTCGGCGGCTCGTCCAATCATTTCCGAGTCGAGAGCCTGCGCGCCGTCGGCGGCTGGGACGCGTTCAATGTGACGGAGGACGCCGATCTCGGCCTGCGGCTCGCGCGCCGCAGCTATGAGACGCAAACGCTCGCGTCCAGGACGCTCGAAGAAGCGCCGAGCGAATTTCGAGCGCTTCTGCGCCAGCGCACGCGCTGGTTCAAAGGCTGGATGCAGACCGCGCTCGTCCATTGCCGCGATCCTTCCCGCTTCTTCGCCGATCTCGGCGCGGCGCGCGGAATCGCCGTATTGGCCATTTTCGCGGGCGGGATCGTCGGCCCGCTGGTCGGGCCCTTCGCCTCCTGCGCGCTTTTTTATCAGGCGGCGTTCGGCAAGCTGCTCACGCCCGCGACGGCGGGCGAAGCGGCGCTGAGCAGCCTATGGTGTTCTGTCGCGATCCTCGGGATCTGCGCGGCGCTCCCGCCGAAACTCGTGGCGATGCGGCGAGAAAAACTCTTCGCTCTCTGGCCGGCCCTGCTCTTGTCCCCGCTCTGGACGCTGATGCTCATGCTGGCGGCGTGGCGCGCCGCGCGGGATTTGTGGCTGCGGCCGTTCCATTGGGAAAAGACCGAGCATGGGCTGTTCGAGCCGCCGCTCGCCGTCGTCTCGCAATGTCAGGCGAACAGCCACTGCTTGAGCGAGAAGCCGGAGCTCAGCGCCTTGCGGTAGTTCTCATAGAGCGCCAGATGTCCGGTCGCGGGCTTGGGCAGATCGCCCTTCTTCAGCTTGCGGAAGAAGGGCCCGAGCACCTCCTCGAAATTCTGCACAGTGTAACGGCCGCCATGGCGGTCCGACACACGCTCGGCGACATTGGTGAACAACAGGATCAGCGCCTTGAAGAGCGCGGGATTGACGATGTTCTCCTGCGCGCCGTGGAATTGCAGGCCGCCGACGCAGGCTTTCAGATAGGCGTTGAGCACGTGGTAGACGTCGACCGGCGCCGCGTCGACGAAGGCGCCGTCGATCGACTTCAGCGCCGCATTGAAGGTCACTCTGGAGATTTTTCCCTTACGGCGCTCCGACGGGCTGAGCAGACCGACGAGCACGCTGTCGGCGTCGCTCGCAAAAAGGTCGAAGACATTGTGCAACAGAGCCTCGGCGGCCGATTCCGTCTCCGACAGACGGCGGATGTCGAGCAGCAGCTCCGGCGGCACGGGACGCTGCTTGGTGTTGATGTCCATGAACAGCTGGCATTCCTGCGCGCGCGTCAGCTTGTTGTAGACGACGACCGGCACATTGACGCTCCGCATCGCCAGATTGAAGCCGTAGACGCGATGCTGGCCGTCGAT
>PQAN01000310.1 GCA_003105285.1 Methylocystaceae bacterium | reverse complement strand
AAAGGCCGGCCCGCGTCGTCGCCGACATCTCTGTCGATCTGCCCTATCCGCGTCACCGCGGCGATCCGCGGCTCGCCGAGCTGCGCCGCGAGGCGCTCGGCCGTCTCGGCCTCGCGGAAGCATGGTGAGGCGAGGCCGAGAGAAGCGGCGGCGATCGGCGTAGAGCTCGCGAGCCGCGCCGACGCGTCCCTTTGAGCCGGGTCTACTTCTCGCTTTCGTAGCCGCGCGGCAGGCGCAGCGTGAAACGAGCGCCGCCCCCTGGCGCATCGTCGAATTCGATCGCGCCGCCATGCTCGTGAACGATGGAATAACTGATCCACAGCCCGAGCCCCGTGCCTTCGCCGACCTCCTTGGTCGTGAAGAAGGGCTCGAAGATCCGGCTGCGAATGTCTTCCGGAATGCCGCGCCCGTTATCCTTCACCTCGACGATCGCGACGTCCCCTTCGCTGCGCGTCTCGATCGTGACGCGCGGCTCGTCGACATTGCGCACGGCGTCGAGCGCATTGTCGATCAGATTGACGAGCACCGAATGAATCTGCCCGCTCTGGCCGAGAGCGAACAGCTCCGGCTCGAGCTTCGTCTCGATCGCGGCCTTCGCCATCTTGCTGCGCGAGGCCCATTGCGCCGCCGTCTGCACGACCTTCGAGAGCGCGATCGCCTCGCGCGGCGCTTTGGTGCTGAAAGAGAGACGCCGCAAATTCTTGACGATCTCGCTGATGCGCACCGCGCCTTCGAGCGTGCCTTCGATCAGCGGTTCGAGATCGGCGAGAATCGCATCCATCTTGCTGCGGCGCCTGAGCTCGTCTCGTTCCTTCGCCCCGGCGCCGGAATGGATCGCATCGAGATAGGCGGCGATCGCCTTGCGGTAGCGATCGAGCGTGTGGATATTGCCGTAGACGAAACTGATCGGATTGTTGAGCTCATGCGCGACGCCGGCGACGAGCCGGCCGAGACTCGCCATCTTCTCCTGCTCGATCAGCCGCGACTGCGCCTGCTGCAGATCGATATGGGCGCGATGCAGCGCCTCATAGGCCCGCCGCAACTCGCCGATCGGCCGGCCGGTGAAGACGGCGCCGGCCCGCCGCCCGTCGGAATTGAACAGCGCCGAGCAATTGATCGCCATCAGATCGGACGGACCATCAGCCGTCTGGAACCGCAATTCGACGCTCGCCACTTCGCGCGCCAGCCCCGAACCGATGATCGCCGAGGCGCGCGCGCAATCCTCGGGCGCGAACTGCTCGCAGAGCGGCCTGCCGAGCAGCTCCTGCTCGGACCGCCCCATGAGCGATTGGAACGCGGGATTGACCTGCAGGATCGATCCCTTCTCGTCGCAGACGAGCAAGACGTCGGAAACGGAGGCGATGACGCTGGAGATGAAGTTCCGCGCTTCCTCGAGCTGCGCGTTCTTCTTTTCCAGATCGGTCTCGTAGCCGATGAGATCGGCATAGACCTCGTCCATCTTCTGAATGACTTCGAGCCACATCGATTCGCCGCGCTCGGACAGGGCGATCTCCTCCTTGCCCGCAACGAGCGCGATCAGATCGCCGCGTTTGGCGGAATGCTTCGTGTCAGGCTTCGTCATCGACGACGCGGGAAATATCGTAACGCGCGATCTTGCTACGCAGGCCGACGCGCGACAGGCCGAGTTCGTCGGCGACATGGCTGATATTGCGGCCGTTACGCTCGAGCGACTCCTTGATGACGGCGCATTCCAACATTTCGACCCGCTCCTTCAAGGTGAAGCGCGTGTGATCCTCGCTCGTTGCAGCCGGCCGCCCGTGATTGACGATCGCCGGCGACAGAAGATCGGGACAAAGATTGGTGTCGCCGTCGCAGAGCACGACCATGCGCTGGATTTCATTGTGCAGCTCGCGGACGTTACCGGGCCAGGAATAGCGCTCCATCAGGCGCAAGGTCTCCGGCTCGAAGCCGGGGATGCGCCGGTTGAAACTCTGATTGACGTTGAGAAGGATTCGCGCCGCGATGATCGGGATGTCGCCGGCGCGCTCGGCGAGCGTCGGCAGATGAATGGGAAAGGCGGCCAGGCGATAATAGAGATCGCGGCGAAAGCGTCCCGCCTCCACTTCCGCCTTGATGTCGCGGTTCGTCGCCGCGATGACGCGCACATTGACGCGCCTGGGCCGTTGCGCGCCGAGCGGGCGGATTTCGCCCTCCTGCAACACGCGCAGCAGCTTGACCTGGAATGCGGGCGACGTGTCGCCGATCTCGTCGAGAAAGATCGATCCGCCGTCCGCGACCTCGAACAGGCCGATGCGATCCTGATAGGCGCCGGTGAACGCGCCTTTCTTGCAGCCGAAGAGTTCGCTCTCCAGCAATTCGTCCGGCAGGGCGCCGCAATTCTCGACGACGAAGGATTTGTCGCCGCGCGCCGAGCCATGGTGAATGGCGCGCGCCAGCAACTCCTTGCCGGTGCCGGAGGCGCCGGTGATGAGCACGGAGATGTCGTATTCGGCGGCGCGGCGCGCGAGCGCGATCGCCGCGCGCATCGGACTGTCCGGCGCATGGGCGATGCGGCCGAATTCGAACATGCGCCGCTCGGCGCGGCGCTGGTCATGCGCCAGGCGTCGTAATCTCTCGTTGGACGGCTTGGCCTCGAGCGGCGGCGCCGCGCCGCCGTCTTTCTGCGAGGCATAGAGCTGCGAAGCCTCGCGCACCGTTTCGATCAGCTTCTCGGGGCTCCAGGGCTTGGTGACATATCGATAGATGCCGGCCTCGTTGACGCCGGCGATGATGTCTTCTGCATCCGTGTAGCCGGAGATGATGATTCGCACCGGCTCCGGCCATTGATCGCGCACGCGCTTCAAGAAATCGACGCCATTCTCGCCCGGCATGCGTTGATCGCAGAGAATGACCTGCACGAGATCCCCGGCCAGCACCGATTCGGCCTCCGCGACATTCGCGGCGCAAACGACTTCGAATTCGGAGCTCAACACTCTGCGCAGGCTTTCGAGCGAGCGCTTCTCGTCGTCGACGACGAGCACGGTCGCCGCGGTCGCCGCATCCGCTCGCTGCGCGTCATGCGTCATGTCCACGCGATCCGTCTGCCGATCCATGCGCGCCTCATGTCAACAAATACGCGGCAATTGCTCGCCTGAGAGCCAGTCGATGATGCGTCCGCCGCCGAACGCCGTCGTCATCTGCACGAAGCAATGATCGTCCTCGACGATTTCGCCGATGAGCGCCGCGTCGCACCCGAGCGGATGCGCGCGCATCGCCGCGAGCAGAGACTCGGCCGCCCGCCGCTCGACGACGGCTGCGAGCTTTCCCTCATTGGCGACGAACAGCGGATCGAGGCCGAGCAGTTCGCAGGCCGCCGCGACCTGCGGCGCGACGGGAATCGCCGCCTCCTCGATGCGGACGCCGACACGCGACTGATGGGCGATCTCGTTCAGCGTCGCCGCGAG
>PQAN01000309.1 GCA_003105285.1 Methylocystaceae bacterium | reverse complement strand
GAGGAATTTCCCGGCCGCCTCTGCTATTGCGGCCATCACGGCTGCATCGAGACCTTTTTGTCGGGCCCCGGCCTCGCGCATGATTATCACGCGCGCGGCGGCGGACCGGCGATCGGCGAGGAGATCGCGGAGCGCGCCGAGGCCGGCGAGCCCGCGGCGCTCGAAAGCCTCGACGTCTATCGTGACCGGCTGGCGCGCGCGCTCGCCGGCGTCGTCAATCTGCTCGATCCGGACGTTATCGTGCTCGGCGGCGGCGTCTCCAACATCGACAGGATTTACGACGGCCTGCGCGACCTCACCGAGCATCACGCCTTTTCCGACGCGATCGACACGAAGATCGTGCGAAATCTCCACGGCGACGCCAGCGGCGTGCGCGGCGCCGCATGGCTGTGGGGCGGACCGGACCGACACGGGCCCGCACAGTTCGCGGGATGAACCGCCCTATTCGGGCGTCGGCCCGGCGCGTAGCGCCCTCGCCCCCTCGAGGCGCCTGCGCATCCCCTTCGATGCGGCAGGGCCGGGAACGAGCGCGACATTGTCGAGCGAGACCGGTTCGCACTGGCCATTGACGACGAGCGGCGTGAAAGGCGCGAGCGTCCGGCGGTCGGCGATCTCCAACGAAACGCCCTCGGGCGCGAGATGCTTGTTGCCCCATCCGAGCATGGCGACGACGACCGGAAAAAAATCGCGCGCCTTTTCCGTCAGCACATATTCGTAGCGCGGCGGACGCTGCGAATACATCTTCGTCTCGAACATGCCGTTGGCGGTCAAATGCTTGAGACGGCGCGCCAGCATATTGGGCGCGATGCCGAGGCTCTTCTGAAATTCGTCGAATTTGGTGGCGCCCTGAAACGCGTCGCGCAGGATGAGAATGCTCCACCATTCCCCCACGCAATCGAGCGAGCGGGCAACCGGGCATTCCATAGCGCCAAAATCTGTTCGATGCGTCATAGCGAAGATTTAACATATTGATGTCGCGACGCAAGTTTTGCCCGCCACAGCGATGCGAGCGCGATGGGCGGTCGAGGCCGCATCTCGAACGAGGGCGACAGCCGGCCTCGCCGAGGCGTAAAATTATTTCGACAATATGATATTATTCGAGGAGCGGTCGCGAAGCGAACTCGATCGAGCGCTTCGCCGCGTCTCCGCTCTGAGGCGCGGCGACCGCGTCAGCGCCGCGATCGCGGCCGCGAGAGCGCTGTCAGTCCGTCGCCGACGAGATTCAAGGCGAGCACCGTCACGAGCACCGCGGCGCCGGGAATCAGGACGAGATGATAGGCGCTGCGAACGGCCTCGCGTCCGCCGCCGATCATCGAGCCCCAGCTCATTCGATTGGGGTCGCCGAGGCCGAGAAAGGCGAGACCCGACTCGGCGAGAATGGCCGTCGCGCCGAGGATCGACGCGCTCGCCAGCACCTGCGGCATGGCGTTGGGGACGATGTGGGTGAGGACGATGCGCAAATCGCTCGCCCCCATCGCCACGGCGGCGCCGACGAAATCGAGCTCGCGCAGCAGCAGCGTTTCGGCGCGCGCCAGCCTCGCGACGCTCGGCCAGGCGGTCGAGGCGAGCGCCACGACGATCGTCTCCAGCGTCGCGCCCCATATGGCGACGACGAACAAGGCCAGCAGCAGATGCGGAATCGTCTGGAAGAGCTCGCAGATCCGCATCGCCAGATGATCGACCCAGCCGCCCGCATAGCCGGCGACGACGCCGACGGCGCCGCCGAGCGCGATGGAGAGCGCGGAGGCGAAAAGCGCGACGATCAGCGACGTCCGCGCGCCGTGAACGAGGCCCGCCGCAAGATCGCGGCCGAGCAGATCGGTCCCGAGCGGAAAGGCCGGATCGACGAAAGGGCGCAGCATCGGCGCGCCGACCATGTCGAACGGATCGCCGGGATAGAGGACGGGCGCGGCGACGGCGACGCCGATCTCCATGAGCAGCGTCAGCGCTCCGAACGACAGCGCGGCGTGTCCGGAAAGAAAAGCGGGAAGACGCGCGATCATCGCAGCCGCACGCGCGGATCGAGCAGGCCGTAGACGATATCGACGGCGAGATTGACGAACAGAACGCCGACGGCGCCCGCCAGCACGACGCCGCTGAGCAGGTTGAAATCGCGCTGCGAAATCGATTCGAAGGCGAGGCGTCCGAGGCCGGGCCAGGAGAACACCGTCTCGACCAGCACCGCGCCGCCGAGCAGCGAACCGGCCTGAAGGCCGACGACGGTCACGATCGGCAAGAGAGCATTGCGCAGAATATGCCGATAGGCGACCCTGAGGGGCGCGACGCCTTTCGCCTGCGCCGTGCGGACATAGTCCTGGTCGCGGACTTCGAGCATGGCGGCGCGCGTCACGCGCGAATAAACGGCGGCGAAGAACAGGCCGAGCGTCGTCGCCGGCAGGACGAGATGGGCGAGGAGATCGACGAAGCGGCCCCAAGCCGAAGGCGGCGCCGCGACATCCGCCATGCCGCCCGTGGGCAGCCATTGCAATTCGACGCTGAACAGAATGACGAGCGCCAAGCCCAAGAGAAAGCTCGGCGTGGAGCAGGCGAGCGCGGCCAGCGCGTAAATCGCGCGGTCGGCCCAGGAGCCCGGCCGATAGGCCGCCGCGAAGCCGGCGGCGACGCCGAGCGTGACGGCGATCGCGAGCGCGGCGCCCGCGAGAAGGATCGTCGCCGGCAGACGCGCGGCGATGAGATCGGCGATCGGCGCGTGATAGCGCAGCGAATAGCCGAGATCGAAAGCGAGGATGCGCGCGACATAATGCGCGAGCCGCAAAGGCGCGGGCCGATCCAGGCCATAGATCGAGCGCAGATGGTCGATATAGTCGGGCGTCGCGGCGCCGGCCTCGCCCGCCAGCACCTGCGCGAGATCGCCGGGCGCGAGATCGAGCAGCGCGAAATCGACGACGACGATCATCAGCAGCGTCGGAATCATCTGCAGAAGACGCAGAGCCGCGTAGCGCAGGAAGGACGCCCTCGAGCGCCGCGGCGAGCGGGG
>PQAN01000308.1 GCA_003105285.1 Methylocystaceae bacterium | reverse complement strand
GCCGCGCGCCGTCGAGGAATCGCTGGCGCGGCTCGCCCGCTTGCCAGAGCGCGTGAAAGGGAGAGGCTGATGCTGCGCTTTCTCAATGTCGTCGCGATCCTCGCCTTGGTGGGTTCGGCCGTCTACGCCTATTCGATCAAATATCAGACGATCCTGCGCGCCGAGCAGATCAACAAGATGAAGCACGAGGCGAAGGCCGAGCGCGACGCCATCGCCGTGCTGCGCGCCGAATGGTCGTTTCTCACGCGGCCCGAGCGCGTGCAGCAGCTCGCCGACAAATATCTCGATCTGCAGCCGCTGACGGTCGGACAGATCGTCACGGCGCAGTCCCTGCCGGAGAAGCCCGAGCGAACCGATTCGATCGGCCGCAAGCTCGACGCGCTGGGGCTCGGCGGCGCAGCCACGACGCCCGGCAGCGGCGGCGACTCCGCGCCCACCACGCCCAAGGGGAAGCGATGATGACCGCGCCCGAGCAGAACGCCGCGCCCGGCGAGTCCCGCCCGCAACGCGCGCGGCGCGTCGTCGCCGACTTATTCTCCACCACTCTGGCGAAGAGCGGCTCGCGAATGCGCTTCGTCGCATTACTGTTCTTCGGCCTCTACGGCGTCATCGGCGCGCGGCTCGTCTATCTCGGCTTCAAGCCGGAGCCGACGACGATGCGCCGTGCCGCCGCCGAAGCCGCCGCCGCCGCGCGGCCGGACGTTCTCGACCGCAATGGCGAAATTCTCGCGACCGACGTGAAGACGATGTCGGTATTCGCCGAGCCGCGCCGCATCATCGACAAGGACGAGGCGACCGAGCTTCTGACCGCCGTCCTGCCCGGTCTCGAGCCGCGCGAGCTGCGCGAGCGCTTGGGGTCGCGCAAAGGCTTCGTCTGGGTCAAGCGCGAGGTCACGCCGCATCAGCGCGAGGAGGTGTTTCACCTCGGCCTGCCGGGCGTCGGTCTGCTGCCGGAGAACAAGCGCGTCTATCCCAATGGGCCGATCGGCGCGCATGTGCTGGGCTATGTCAATATCGACAACGCCGGCATCGCCGGAATCGAGAAATATATCGACGGACAGGGCCTCGCCGATTTGCACGGCGCCGGCTTCAGCGTGACGCCGGAAGATCTGCGGCCGATTTCCCTGTCGATCGATCTCAAGGCCACCCACGCCGTGCGCGACGAGCTCGAGCGCGGCATCGCGCATTTCAAGGCGAAGGCCGGCGCCGCTGCGATTCTCGACGTGAATACGGGCGAGGTGGTCGCGCTCGCCTCGCTCCCCGACTACGATCCCAACAAGCCGGGCGACATGCGCGATCCGACGATCATCAACCGCATGAATGTCGGCGTCTACGAGATGGGCTCGACATTCAAGGCGCTGACGATCGCCATGGCGCTCGACTCCGGCAAGGTCAATCTCAACTCGCGGCTCGACGCGCGCGGAACCTTGAGCTTCGGACGTTTCCGCATTCACGACTATCACGCGCAAAATCGTGCGCTGACCGTGCCCGAGGTCTTCACTTATTCCTCCAATATCGGCACGGCGCGCATGGCGCTCGGCCAGGGCGTGGAGCGGCACAAGACGTTTCTGCGCAAGATGGGTCAGTTGACGCGCATGCGCACGGAGCTTCCAGAGAGCGCCGAGCCGATCGTGCCGAAGACATGGGGCGAGCTCAACACCATGACCATCGCCTTCGGTCACGGTCTCGCCGTCGCGCCGCTGCAGGCGATGATGGCCGTCGGCGCCTTGATGAACGGCGGCTATCTCATCACGCCGACCTTCCTGAAACGCGGCGAGGCCGAGGCCAAGTCGGCCGCGCCGCAAGTGGTGCGGCCCGAGACCAGCGAGGCCATGCGCTATCTCATGCGTCTCAACGCCGAGATCGGCACCGCTAAGAAAGTCAATGTCAACGGTTATTACGTTGGCGGCAAGACCGGCACGGCCGAGAAGGTCGTCGGCGGGCATTATTCCAAGAACCGCCTGTTCACGACCTTCATGGCGGTGGCGCCGTCCGACAAACCGAAGTATCTGTTCCTCACCATCATGGACGAGCCGCAGGGCCTGCCGGAGACCGGCGGCTACGCCACGGCCGCCTATAACGCCGGCATGGTGACGGCGCAGATCATCGAACGCGTCGGGCCGCTCGTCGGCCTCGCCCCGCGCTTCGAATTGCCGCAGCAGCCTTTCCCGCTGCTCGCCAAGCTCGGCTATGGCGCAGCCAATATTCCCGCCGCCGGCGGGGGAGGACATTGATGCGGCTCGCCGAACTTCTCCACGGCGTGGCGCTTCCGCCGGAGCTCGGCGATCTCGAGATCGCCGGCGTCTCCGCCGACAGCCGCGAGATCAGAGAAGGCTTCGCGTTTTTCGCCGTGCCCGGCTTCAAGGGCGACGGCCTGTCCTTCGTCGCCGACGCGAAGGCGCGCGGCGCGCGCGCCGTCGTCGCTTCGCGCGAGGCCGCGATCGATTTGCCGCTCGTCGTCGTCGACAATGTTCGCGCCGCGCTCGCGCATGCCGCGGCGAAGCTGTTCCCGCGTCAGCCGCGCGTCATCGCCGCCGTCACCGGCACGAGCGGCAAGAGTTCGGTCGTCGATTTCCTGCGCCAGATCTGGATTGCGCTCGGGCGCGAGGCGGCTTCGCTCGGCACGATCGGCGTCGTCGACAAGACCGGCGCGCATTATGGTTCGTTGACGACGCCGGGTCCCGTCGCTCTGCATGAGACGCTCGACGAACTCGCGGCGGGCGGCGTCACTCATCTCGCCATGGAGGCGTCGTCGCTCGGCATCGATCAGTGCCGCCTCGACGGCGTGCGCCTCGGCGTCGGCGCCTTCACCAATTTCTCGCGCGATCATCTCGATCATCACGCCGATCTCGAGGAGTATTTCTCCGCCAAAATGCGCCTTTTCGACACGCTTCTGCAGCCGGGCCAGACGGCGGTGGTCGACGCCGACAGCGACGTCGCGGGCCGCGTCGCCGCCATTTGCGCGGCGCGTGGATTGAAACTGTTCGGCGTCGGCGCGAAGGGCGAGGCGGTACGACTTCTCTCGACCGCGCCGCGCGCATTGCGCACGCATCTGCGGCTGCGATTCGAGGGCGAGGACTACGACATCGAGCTGCCGCTCGCCGGCGCGTTTCAGGTTTCGAACGCTCTCGTCGCGGCGGGATTGGCGATCGCGTCGGGCGAAGAGCCGCCGCACGTGTTTCGTGCGCTCGAGACGTTGCGCGGCGCGCCCGGCCGACTGGAGTTCGTCGGCGAAAGCCGGGGCGCGCCGATCTTCGTCGATTATGCGCATAAGCCCGACGCGCTCGAAAAAGTGCTCGCGACCTTGCGCCCGCTCGCGCCGGGGAGACTGTTCGTCGTCTTCGGCGCCGGCGGCGATCGCGATCGCGGCAAGCGTCCGTTAATGGGCGAGATCGCCGGCCGCCGCGCCGATGTCGTCATCGTGACCGACGACAATCCGCGCAGCGAGGACCCGGCCGCTATTCGCGCCGCCATCGTCGAGGCCGCGCGCGACGCAGCTCGCGCGAAGGTGCATGAGATCGGCGACCGGAGAGAGGCGATTTTCGACGCCGTCTCGCGGCTGCGCAGCGGCGACGCTCTCGTCGTCGCCGGGAAAGGCCATGAATCCGGCCAGATCGTCGGCGATCAGGTCCTCCCGTTCTCCGATCACGCCGTCATCGCGGCGGCGTTGCAAAGGCAAGATCGATGATTCGAGAGACGCTCTGGTCCGGGCTCGGCCTCATCGGCGCGTTGCGCGCGCGTGTTGTCGGCGGCTTGCCGCGCGACGTCGACGGCGTGTCGATCGATACGCGCAGCCTCGAGCCCGGCGATCTGTTCTTCGCCATAAAGGGCGACGCGCGTGACGGACATGAATTTGTCGAAACGGCTTTCGGGCGCGGCGCGGCGACGGCCGTCGTCGACGAAGCCCATGCGGCGCAGCTCTCGCATCTCGCGCCGCTCTATGTCGTGAAAGACGTGCAGGAGGCGCTGGAGCGTCTGGGCGCGAAGGCGCGCGAACGCTCCAGCGCCTATATCGTCGCCGTCACCGGCTCGGTCGGCAAAACGTCGACGAAGGACATGGCGAAAGCGGTTCTCTCGCGCTTCGGCGAGACGCATGCGTCGGCGGCGTCCTACAATAATCAATGGGGCGTGCCGCTCTCTCTCTCTCGCTTGCCGACATCGGCGCGCTATGGTCTGTTCGAGGTCGGGATGAATCACGCCGGCGAGATCGCCGCGCTCGTCGATCTCGTCAAGCCGCATGTCGCGCTTGTGACGCGCGTCGCGCCGGTTCATCTCGAACATTTCTCGTCGCTCGAGGCGATCGCCGACGCCAAGGCGGAGATTTTCACCGGCCTCGTCGACGGCGGCGTCGCAATCCTCAACCGCGACGACGAGACTTTCGAGCGGCTGCTGGAAGCCGCGGCGGCCTCCAAGGCGGATCATGTCTTCGGCTTCGGCGCCACGGAAGGCGCGCAGGCCCGCCTCCTCGCCTATGAGCCGAGCGACGGCTCGGTCGAGGCGGATATCTTCGGACGCAGATTGCGCTACCGCATCGGCGCGCCGGGCCGGCATTTCGCGCTCAATTCTCTCGCCGTGCTGACGATCGCCCATGTCCTCGATTTCGATCTGCAAGAGGCGGTCGACGCGCTGAAAGACTTCACGCCGCCCAAGGGACGCGGCCGGCGCGAAAAATTTCTCGTCGACGACGGCGAGTTCACGCTCATCGACGAGAGCTACAACGCCAATCCCACCTCCATGCGCGCGGCGCTCGATCTTCTCGCCGCGACGGCGCCGTCCGGCTCCGGTCGGCGGATCGCGGCGCTCGGCGACATGCTCGAGCTCGGGCCGAGCGCCGGCGAGCTGCATGCCGAGCTCGCCCCTGATCTCGAGAAAGCGCGCGTCGATCTGTTGTTCACCGCCGGGCCGCTGATGGCGCGTCTCTTCTACGCCGCGCCGGAGCAGATGCGCGGCGCGCATCGCGCCAATGCGCCGGAGCTCGAGGGTGATGCGGTCGCGGCGATCGGCAAGGGCGATGTGGTGATGGTCAAGGGCTCGAACGGCTCGCGAATGACGCGCATCGTCGAGGCGATCAGGGCGAAATTCGCTTCTGCTCATAGCGATGCGGTATAAGAGGAAAGACGAATGCTGACGCTGCTCGCGGACCTTTCGCACTGGTTCGGTCCGCTCAACCTGTTTCGCTACATCACCTTCCGCGCCGCGGGCGCGGCGGCGACGGCGCTGCTCTTCGTCTTCTTCTTCGGTCCGAGCATCATCGACGCGCTGCGCATCAAGCAGGGCAAGGGCCAACCTATTCGCGAGGATGGGCCGGCTTCGCATCTTCTCACGAAGAAGGGCACGCCGACGATGGGCGGCCTGATGATTCTCTCGGGTCTGCTCGTCGCCACGCTGCTCTGGGCCAATCTGAAGAACCCATATGTGTGGATCGTCATTCTCGTCACCGCGCTGTTCGGATCGATCGGCTTCTATGACGACTATCTCAAGGTGACGAAGCAATCGCACGCCGGCTTCTCCGGACGCGCGCGCCTGCTGCTCGAGTTTCTCGTCGCCGGCCTCGCCTGCTATGCGCTGACGCGCATCGGCGGGGAGAACATGTCGAAGCTCGCCGTGCCGATGATGAAGGGCTTCGTTCTCTCGCTCGGCTGGTTCTTTGTCGTCTTCGGCTCTTTCGTCATCGTCGCGGCGGGCAATTGCGTCAATCTGACCGATGGCCTGGACGGCCTCGCCATCGTGCCGTCGATGATCGCGGCGGCCGCTTTCGCGATCATCGCCTATCTCGCCGGCAATTCGATCTTTTCGGATTATCTCGGCATCAATCACATCGTCGGCACGGGCGAACTCACCATCGTCTGCTCGGCGGTCATCGGCGCGGGGCTCGGCTTCTTGTGGTTCAATGCGCCGCCGGCGCAGATTTTCATGGGCGATACGGGCTCGCTCGCGCTCGGCGGCCTGCTCGGCGCCATCGCCGTCGCCATCAAGCAGGAGTTCGTGCTCGTCATCATCGGCGGGCTGTTCGTGCTCGAGGGCGCTTCCGTCATCGTGCAGGTCGCCTCCTTCAAGCTCACGGGCAAGCGCGTGTTCCGCATGGCGCCGATCCATCATCACTTCGAGCAGATGGGCTGGACGGAGCCGCAGATCGTCATCCGCTTCTGGATCATATCCTTCGTGCTCGCCCTTCTGGGCCTCTCGACGCTGAAGCTGAGGTGACCATGACGCCGGTCGGCACATTTCAGGGCAAGAGCGTCGCGCTCTTCGGCCTCGGCGGTTCGGGCCTCTCCACCGCGCGCGCGCTGCTGGCCGGCGGCGCGCGCGTCGTCGCCTGGGACGACGGCGAAGCGGGCCGCGCCAAGGCGCTCGAGCAGGGGCTCGACGTCTACGATCTCGCAAACGCCGATTGGACGCAGTTCGACGCGCTCGTTCTCTCTCCCGGCGTTCCGCTCACCCATCCCGAGCCCCATTGGACGGTGAGACGAGCCTATGACGCGGGCGTCGAAGTGATCGGCGACATCGAGCTCTTCTGCCGTGAGCGCGAGAGGCGCGCGTCCGGCGCGCCCTTCATCGCCATCACCGGCACGAATGGCAAGTCGACGACGACGGCGCTCATCGCCCATCTTCTGCGCGAGGCCGGCAAGGATGTGCAGCTCGGCGGCAATATCGGTACGCCGATCCTCGATCTGCAGCCGCCGTCCGAGGGGCGCATCCACGTCATCGAATGCTCGTCCTTCCAGATCGATCTTTCGCCGTCGCTCGCGCCGGCGATCGGCATTCTCATCAATCTGACGCCCGACCATATCGATCGGCACGGAACGATGGAGAATTATGCGGCGATCAAGGAGCGTCTCGTCGCGCGCGCGGAGATCGCGTTGGTCGGCGTCGACGATGTCTTTACCCATGCGATCGGCGCACGGCTCGCGCAAGCGCGCCGGCCGCAGCAACGCGTCGTTCCCGTTTCGGCGGCTCGCACGCTCGAATGGGGCTTCTATGTCGAAGGCGCGAAGACGCTGTTTCGAGAGTTCGGGCACGGGCCGGAGGAAATCGAGACGCTCGGCGATCTTTCGGACGCGCGAGCGCTACGCGGGGCGCATAATGCGCAAAACGCCGCCTTCGCTTGCGCCGCGGCCTGGCATTGCGGGCTCACGGACGACGAGATCGCGCGCGGCCTGCGCAGCTTTCCCGGCCTGCCGCATCGGATGGAGGAGGTCGGCCGGCGCGGCCGGGTCCTCTTCATCAACGATTCTAAGGCGACCAATGCCGATGCGGCCGAAAAGGCGCTGGTCTGCTTCGATGATATTTTCTGGATCGTCGGCGGCAAGGCGAAGGAGGGCGGCATCGAGCCGCTGCGTCCGCATTTCGGCCGCATCCGCAAGGCCTATCTGATCGGCGAGGCGGCCGAAGACTTCGCCCGCACGCTGGAGGGCGGCGTTTCCTTCGAACATTGCGGGACGCTCGATCGAGCGCTCACTCGCGCCGCCGAGGACGCTTCGCTGAGCGACGCGCGCGAACCCGTCGTGCTGCTGTCGCCGGCCTGCGCGTCCTACGATCAATTCGCCAATTTCGAAGCGCGCGGGAACGCGTTCCGCCTTCTGGCGCGCGAAGTCTACGCCAGTCCATCGTCCATTGCCGGAGGGGAATCATGATCTCGCGCGCGGAGCGATCGGCTTTTTCAGATTGGGCGTGGACCATCGACCGCTGGCTGCTCGCCGCTCTGGCGCTGATCGTCGTCAGCGGCCTGGTGTTCGCGATGGCCGGCAGTCCGCCGGTCGCCGAGCGTCTGCATCTGCCGACGTTCCACTTCGTCAATCGTCAGGTGATGTATCTCGCGCCGGCGCTGCTGATCATGCTGGGCGTGTCGTTCCTGTCGCCGCGCCATGTGCGGCGCGCGGCGATAATTCTGTGGGTCGCATCGCTCGGGCTCGTCGTCGCGACTTTGTTCTTCGGCCAGGAGGTCAAGGGCGCGCGCCGCTGGATTTTCGGCGTCCAGCCGTCCGAATTCTTGAAGCCCGCTTTCGTCATCGTCGTCGCCTGGGCCTTTTCGGAAGGCGCGAAGCGCAGGGACGTGCCCGGCAATGCGATCGCGCTCGTTCTGCTGCCGCTCACCATCGCGCCGCTCGTCCTGCAGCCGGATATCGGCCAGACGATGCTGATCTCGCTCGTCTGGGCGGGACTGCTGTTCATGGCCGGCATTCATTGGTTCTGGGTCGCGGGCATCGGCGGCGTCGGCGCGACGGCGGTCGTGGCGGCGTACAAGTTCCTGCCGCATGTCCATGCGCGCATCGCGCGTTTTCTCGAGCCGCAGGCGGCCGGACAGGGCGTCGCCGACACCTTCCAGGCCGATACGGCGCTCTATAGCTTCATCGGCGGCTCCTGGCTCGGCAAGGGGCCGGGCGAGGGCACCTACAAGCGCATCCTGCCCGATGCGCATACGGATTTCATCTTCGCCGTCATCGGCGAGGAGTTCGGCGTCGTCGTCTGCATCGCGCTCGCCGCGCTGTTCGCCTTCATCGTGCTGCGGGGATTGTTCTCGGCGGCGCGCAACGAGGATCCGTTCTGCGCCTTCGCGACGGCGGGACTCGTCATGCTGTTCGGCCTGCAGAGCTGCATCAACATGGCCGTCAATCTGCAACTCATGCCGGCCAAGGGAATGACGCTGCCGTTCATCTCCTATGGCGGCTCCTCGCTCATCTCGCTCGCGCTCGGCATGGGGTTCCTGCTCGCCCTCACCAGGCGGCGTCCACGCTCGCAAGTGCATGTCGAATTGTCCGCCGCGGGCGCGCCGGCATGAGCGAGCGGCCCATTCTTCTCGCCGCCGGCGGCACCGGCGGCCATCTCTTTCCGGCCGAAGCGCTGGCGCATGCGCTGCAGGCGCGAGGGGTTCCGGTCGAACTCGTCACCGACGAGCGCGCGCTCCGCTATGGCGGAGAATTTCCGGCGCGCGCCATGCACACGATCGCCGCCGCCACGCCGCGCGGCGGCTCGCTCGTCGACAAGGCGAAGGCGATCGCGCGACTCGGGCTCGGCACGCTGCAGGCCCTCCGTCATTTGCGGCGGCTGCGCCCGCGCGCCGTCGTCGGCTTCGGCGGCTATCCGAGCGTTCCGCCGCTCACGGCGGCGGCGCTGCTCGGCGTTCCGACCGTGCTGCACGAGGCGAACGCCGTCATGGGCCGCGCCAACGCCTTTCTCGCGCCCCGCGTCGACAGGATCGCCGCCGGCTTCCCTCTGGCGGGCGCGGCGGCGAACATGAAGGACAAGATCGTCGTCACCGGCAATCCGCTGCGCCCCAATGTTCTCGCGGCGGCGCGCGAACCCTATCCGGATTTCGCCGACGGAAAATTGCGCATTCTCGTCACTGGCGGTTCGCAAGGCGCGCGCGTGATGGCCGATATCGTGCCGGCGGCGCTCGAATCGCTGCCCGAGGACGTGCGCGAACGCATCGCGCTCGCGCAGCAGACGCGCGAAGAGGATTTGGCGCGCGTCGCGACGATCTACGCACGCGCTGGAATCATTGCCGAGATCGCGCCGTTCTTCGCCGATCTGCCGCAACGCATCGCGAATGCGCATCTCGTCATCGCGCGCGCCGGCGCTTCGACGGTTTCCGAGCTCGCCGTCATCGGCCGACCGTCCATCCTCGTGCCGCTGCCGCATGCGCTCGATCAGGATCAGGCGGCGAACGCCGCCGAACTCGCCAAATCCGGTTCGGCCGAAGTGTTTCGCCAGACGGATTTCACGCCCGAGGCGCTCGCCGCGCGCATCGCCGCCTTCGCCGCCGATCCGTCGCTGCTGATCGAACGCGCCCGCGCGGCGAAAAGCGTCGGCGTCGCCGACGCCGCCGAGCGGTTGGCCGATGTCGTGCTCGGCATCGCCAGTACGCCGGAACGGAGACCCGCATGAGACTGCCGCGCGAACTCGGGCCTATTCATTTCATCGGCATAGGCGGCATCGGCATGTCCGGCATAGCCGAAATTCTGCTCGACCTCGGCTATCAGGTGCAAGGCACGGACGCCGCCGAGAACGCCAATGTGAGACGCCTCGCTGAGAA
>PQAN01000307.1 GCA_003105285.1 Methylocystaceae bacterium | reverse complement strand
AAAAAGCAACTGTAATGCTAGAGTCTTTCCGTGTTTCAATGAAACACGGAAAGACTCTAGCTTCTTGTTTTGACGCGTTTCCGACGCCAAACCGGTTTCCACTTCGGCTGGAAACGCTCCAAAAGCCGGCTTTGGCTGGAAACGCCCGCGGCTTCGGCGATCGCCCGAGCCGCGAGCGGCGGCGATGGCGAAAAAGACGCAACGGCCCGGCCTAAGCAGCGGAGCCGTCAGCGGAAATTCGACGCGCTCTTGCGCCCCCCAAAATTCCCGCTACTATGTTGTTTAGACTGCTTACAAACCAAAATGGAATTGGCGCCGCAAAAAAATGGCGCCGGCAGCGGGGGGGCATTGTCATGGCGCGATCGAAGAGCCGCGTAGCGGCTACGCTGGTGCTTGCCGTATTATTAGCATGACGAGGAAGAGTGAACCAGGGCGCACATTGACGCGGGCCGCCCTGCGCGAAGCCGTCTACAGTTGTTGTCCGACGCTGTCGCGCGCAGAAGCCCGTCAAATCCTCGACGCGACTTTCGACGAGATCAGCGAAGCGCTGGTGCGGGGAGAATCGGTCAAGCTACGGTCTTTCGGCAGTTTCAACGTGCGTTCGAAGCGCGAGCGCATCGGCCGCAACCCGAAGACCGGAGTGGAGGCGCCGATCTGTCCGCGCAAAGTGCTGACGTTCAAGGCGTCGCCCGTGCTGATCGCCCATGTCAACGGCCTGCCGACGAACCACCTCGAAGAAACGGATTAGCGCATCGTCCTTCGAGCGAGTCGAAGAGCGAGCCTGACGGCGCGCGGCCCCGGAGCGATCCGGGAACGCGAGCTTTCAGGAGAGGTCGCGGCCCCCATCTCGGGCGTCATCGCGAGCGAAGCGATCCGGGAGCCGTGAGGCGGTCCCCGGATCGCTTCGCTACGCTCGCGATGACGGAGACAGATTTAGCCGGGCTTTTCAGGCCGCATCGCCATGCGCGGTCGCCGGCGCGCAGGAGCGGGGCCTCTGCCGGACGGCGGCGTGAATTTGCGCTCGAGGCCGAAATCGCGCTATCGCAAGAAAGAACGAGCGAGCGTCTCGTCACGCGAATGGCGCAATCTCGAGCTTGGTTCCCCGGCCGAACACGCCTAATAGGCGAAGCCTCCGCAAACATAAGGATAAAACATGCAGAGACTCGGCGCGGCCGTCGCCGTCTTCGCGCTCTTGGCGCTCGCCTCGGGCCTCCACACGGGCGACCGAGACCTCTTCCTGCTGGCTGCGGCCTGTTCGGCCAGCGCCTACACCACTTGGCGCAGCGCGGCGATTTCCGGCTTTCTGCGGATTTTCGTCGCGATTTTCTCGAGCGAGACGATCGTCTTCGGTCTCGCCCATTTGACGACCGTCGAGGGCCTATGGCCCGCTTCTCTCGCCGAATATGCTCTGCCGGAGAGCATGCCTCTCACCGTCGCCGTTTTCTCGATCCTGGTCTTCGCGGTCTCCCACATCGGCGTCGTGCGCGAGATGACGCGCATCGCCGACCTCTATTTCGACAGCCCGGATCGGGGCGAAGCCAACATCTGGCCGGGCTTCCGCTTCGGCGCGAGAGAACGCAACATCGCCGTCGCCATGATCGTGATGCTCGTGCTCATCAATCAGGCGCAGGTCGGCGTCAATGTGCGCCTCTCCTATTACAATCGCGACCTCTTCAATGCGATCCAGGAGAAGAACGCCGCCGAATTCTGGCGCCAGTTGCTCTTCATTTTCACGCCCTGGGCCTTCGCCTACATCGCGAGCGCCGTTATCGAGTATGTCGTGCAGTCGCTGATGATCATTCGCTGGCGACGCTGGCTGACGGAGCATTATGTGTCCCGATGGCTCGGACGACACACGCATTATCACATGACGCTCGCCGGCAATCAGACGGACAATCCCGATCAGCGCATCGCCGAGGACGTCAATCGCTTCATCGATGGCGGAACGGACGGATACGGCATCTATTCCTATTCGATCCTCCTGATCTCGACGCTGAGCTCGCTCGTCTCCTTCTCCATCGTCCTATGGGATCTCTCCGGCAATTTCGCTCTGCCCGGAACCGATGTGCACATTCCCGGCTTCCTGTTCTGGGTGGCGCTGATCTATTCGGCCGTCGGCACGCTGGTCACGCATGTCCTCGGGCGGACATTGTCCAAACTCTATTTCGAGCGTCAGCATCGCGAGGCCGACTTCCGCTTCTCCCTGGCGCGGCTGCGCGAATATAGCGAGCAGGTCGCGCTGCTATCGGGCGAAGGCGCCGAACGCGCGTCTCTGGTGAAGCGCTTCGGCGCGATCATCGTCAATTATCTGCGCATCGTCACGACGCGAAAGAAGATGATCAGCTTCACGGCGACCTATGGGCAATTGTCGCCGATCATCCCCTATCTGATCACCGCGCCCTTCTATTTCGCCGGCAAGATCAATCTCGGTGTGATGACTCAGACGGCGCGCGCCTTCGAACATGTCGAAAACGCGCTGACCTTCTTCATCACCTATTACACCTCGCTCGCCAATTTCAAATCGGTGCTGGACCGTCTCTCGTCCTTCGACGAGGCGATCGAACGCGCGGCCGATATCCGCGCCAAGGCGCCGAAGATCGAGCGCGGCGCCGATCGCGAGATCGCGGCGGTCGATCTGACGCTCTCGCTGCCGGACGGCAGACGCATCGTCGACGTTGGCGATCTCGCGCTTCGGCCGAGCGAGAGCACGCTGCTGACCGGGCCTTCCGGCTCCGGCAAATCGACGCTGTTTCGCGCCATCGCCGGCATTTGGCCCTATGGCGAGGGCGGCCTGCGCGTGCCGGAGAGCGCGCATGTGCTGCTGCTGCCGCAAAAGCCCTATATTCCGATCGGCTCTCTCGCCAACGCCGTCGCCTATCCCGCCGAGGCGAGCGCCTATTCTCGCAGCGCGCTCGAGGAGGCGCTGGAGGCGGCGCGGCTCGGAGCCTTCAAATATCGATTGGATGAAGAAGACTCCTGGTCGCAGCGCCTGTCCGGCGGCGAGCAGCAGCGCGTCGCCATCGCGCGGGCGCTGCTCGCCAAGCCCGACTGGCTGTTCCTCGACGAGGCGACCTCCGCGCTCGACGAGCGACTGGAAAGCGACATCTATCGGATGTTGAGCGAACGCCTGCCAGCTACGACGATCGTCTCCATCGGCCATCGCTCCAGCCTGCTCGCCTTCCACGACCGGCACATCGCCATGGAGCAGGCGGCGAATGGACGTTTCGTCCCGAGCGACAAGGTCGCGGCGTGACGAAGGGCGGCCGATCATCGGGGCGCGAAGGCGGCCGATCGCTGAAGACGCGCGTCAAGACGGCGAGGAAGCGCTCGCTGTCGTCGACGCTGTGGCTGGAGCGCCAGCTCAACGATCCTTATGTCGCGCAGGCCAAACGCGAGGGCTATCGCTCGCGCGCCGCCTATAAGCTCCTCGAGATGGACGAGCGCTACCGGCTGTTTCGGCCGGGCCAGCGCATCGTCGATCTCGGCGCGGCGCCCGGCGGCTGGTCGCAGGTCGCGGCGAAGCGCGTCGAGGCGCAGGACGGCGGCGGCAAGGTCGTCGGCGTCGACCTGCTCGACATGGAGCCTGTCACCGGCGTCGAATTCGCCGTGCTCGACTTCAACGATGAAGCGGCGCCGGAAAGGATAAAGGCCATGCTCGGCGGCCAGGCCGACGGCGTGATGTCCGACATGGCGGCGAACGCGACCGGCCACAAGCAAACAGATCATCTCAAGATCGTCGCCCTCGCCGAACTCGCCGCCGATTTCGCCCGAGAAGTGCTGGCGCCTGGCGGCTTCTTCGTCGCCAAGGTGCTGCAGGGCGGCACGGAAGGCCAATTGCTCGCGTCGCTGAAGCGCGACTTCGCACAGGTCCGTCACGTAAAGCCCGCCGCGAGCCGCGCCGACTCGGCGGAGCTCTATGTGCTGGCGACGGGATTTCGCGGCGCGAAATAGCGTCGCAATCAGCCGTCGAGTTCCGGATAGCGCCGAAATATCCCCTGCTCGTTGAAGGCGATGCGGCGGTGGCTGGCGAGATAGGCGCGGATGCGCGGGCGTCGCGCGACGGCGCGATGCAGGGCCGCAACGCATGGAGCGCGAGCGAGCGCCGCGGTCGTTGTCCTGGGGAACGCGTAGAGCAACCCCTCCACGACCTGGAAGAGCGAGAGATCGACATAGGTCGCCGCATCGCCGACGAGATGCCCGTTGCCTTGCGGATTGCGGGCGAGAACGGCCTCGAACCAGTCGAGAAACTTCGGAATGCGCTCCTCGCGGAAGCTCCTCGCGCGCCGAAGCGCTTCGGGCTTCTGGTCTTCGTAATAGAGATCGGCGCCGAGCGGGTGATGCGCGTCATGGGCCTCGCCGACGAGATCGGCGATGGTGAGCTGGATTTGATGGGTCCAGAGCCGCAGCCCCTCGTCTTTGGGGGCCAGATCGAGGCGGTCGCCGAGATAGAGCAGGATGGCGGCCGTCTGGCCGATGACGACGTCTTCGTCTTTCAGGAAGGGCGCCGCAAAAGGCGGATGGACGAGGTCTTCCCTCTCGAGAAACGCCAGCAGCGCCTCCTCGCCGCCGCGCTCCCGCGCCACGTCGACATAATCCGCGCCGGCGTCTTCCAGCGCGAGCCGGACGAATTCGCCGCGGCCCTGAACGCCCGGCCAATAATAGAGCTCGTAGGTCATGGGCGGCCCCTTTCGCTCGATGCGCGCCCTTTCCCCTCAAATAGAGCGCCTCCAGCCGAAGTGGATGCCGGTTCGGCGTTGGAAACGCGTCGAAGCAATAAACTCAAGTCTTCCGGCCGAAGTGGACGAAGCGATATTGGCCTCGGCGTGCGGCCCAGGCTATAGCTCGCCTCGATCTGGAGAAAGGCGCGCGCCATGTTTCGACTCTTCGTGGCCGTTATGCTCGTTTTGTTTTCGGAAGCCGCGCAGGCGCGTTCGCCCCTCGTGCTCTACACCGATTTCGGCACGGCCGACGGCGCCGTCTCCGCGGTCAAAGGCGTCGCCTATAGCGTGTCGCAGGACCTGCTGATTTCCGATCTCAGCCATGAGAACCCCGGCGGCATTTTCACCGCCGCCTACCGGCTCTATCAGGCGGAGACGTTCTGGCCGAAAGGCTCGGTGTTCGTCGCGGTCGTCGATCCGGGCGTCGGGACGCAGCGCTTGGCCGTCGCGCTCGAGACGAACAGCGGACGCTATTTTCTGGCGCCCGACAACGGCCTGCTGACGCTCGTCGCCGAACGCGAGGGCGTGAAGGAGTTGCGACGCATCGACGAAACCGTCAATCGCCGCCCAGGATCGCAAGATTCGCACACATTCCACGGCCGCGACATTTTCGCCTATGCGGGCGGGCGCCTCGCCGCCGGGCTCATGCGCTTCGACCAAATCGGGCCGAAGCTCGCGCCGGACGCCCTGGTGAAGATTCCCTATCGCAAGGCGGAACGCCACGGCGACGTCGTCGCGGGGATCATTCCCGTGCTCGACGCGCAATATGGCAATGTCTGGACGAATATTCCCAAAGCCCTGTTCGACGAGCTGAAAGTCGAGCTCGGAGACGAGCTACGCGTTCGCATCCGCCGCGGCGAGCAACTCGTCGCGGAATTGGTCGCACCCTATCGGCGCACCTTCGGCGAAGTTCCCGAAGGGAGCCCGCTCGTTTATGTCAATAGCCTGCTCGATCTCGCCGTGGCGATCAATCTCGACAATTTCGCGAAGCGACACGGCGTCGAGTCGGGGCCCGAATGGTCGATCGAGATCGGCCGGAAGTGACGCATATCGGCCTGGGCGGCCATCTGCCCCGGAGCCGAACGCCTCGGAAAGACCATTCGACGTCCAGCTCGTCGCCCCGCCGCGGGAACCGGCCGAAGCCGCTCCCGGCCGCCGCATAGGCGCCGAATTTCAGCCCCCGGCAGATTTCACGGGATAGATCGGCAACGTTCGGCATCGGCGAGATGCTGAGTGACTTGGTGGGCGCCGCCCAAATCCCTTTTCCGAGCTTGACAGCTTCGAGCGAACGGACTGTAGCTTTCTTTGGACCGTGCAAAATAGCCAACAAATAGAAACAAGGGGGTCCAATGCTGCGGCCGTGGAAATTCAGCCTGCGCGAAACGATCGATCCGCGGCGTGGCGTCCCCATCTATCTGCAGATCGTCCACGCTCTCATTCACGATATCCGGCGCGGCCGTTTGACTCCGGGCGCCGCGCTGCCGAGCACGCGCGAATTGGCCGAGGCGCTCGGCGTCAATCGCAAGACCGTCGTGCTCGCTTATGACGATCTGATCGCGCAAGGCTGGCTCTCGGCGCATGGAACGCGGGGGACGTTCGTCTCGAGGCAGCTCCCGGAAACCCTGCCCGCGACCGCCCCGGCCGATCGAGCCGACGATCCTCTCAATCCGACGGAGGCGGATTTTCCGTTCCGCGCGACGCCGGACCCGACGCTCGTATTTCCAGGCGAGAACGAGCTGACGATCGACGACGGACTGCCGGACCCTCGCTTATTCCCGGCCGAAACCTTGGCGCGCGCCTATCGCAGCGCCGCACAGCGCGCCGAGCGGTCGGGAGGCCTGAGCTATGGAGACCCGAGAGGATCGGGCGATCTGCGGCGATCGATCGCCGAAATGCTCGGCGCGCATCGCGGACTGGTCGTCGGCTCCGACAACCTCTGCATCACCCGCGGGAGCCAGATGGGCATTTTTCTGGCGGGCCGAATCCTGCTGTCTCCGAGCGATGCGGTGCTGGTCGAGGGCCTCGGCTATTCGGCCGCCCGCGACGCTTTTGCGGCGACGGGCGCGGAGGTCATCGGGGCGAGGCTCGACGCCGAGGGATTGGATGTCGAGGACGTCGAGCGGCTTTGCCGTCACAAAAGGGTGCGCGCGGTCTATGTGACGCCTCACCATCAGTTCCCGACCACGGTTTCCCTCACGCCCGAGCGGCGGCTTCGCCTGTTGGACCTCGCCGCCCGTTTCCGCTTCGCCATCATCGAAGACGACTACGACCATGAATTTCATTTCGAAGGTCAACCTCTGCTGCCGATGGCGAGTTACGCCCACAATCGGACGATCTATGTGGGGTCGATGTCCAAGCTGCTTCTGCCGGGGCTGCGCATCGGCTATGTCGCGGCGCCCGAGGCGGTCGTCAGGTCGATGGCCAATCTGGCGGCGAGCATCGATCGCCAGGGGAACGCGCTGACGGAGCTCGCCGTGGCCGAGCTGATAACGTCCGGAGAATTGCGCCGGCACGTTCGAAAGGCCCGGCAGGTCTATCTGCGGCGGCGCGACGCATTCGGGAAATTGCTGCGCCGCGAGTTCGCGGACGCGATCGATTTCGAAGTTCCCCACGGCGGCTTGGCCTATTGGGCCACGTTTCGCGACGCGTCGAGACTCGACGCGATCGAGAAAGGCGCGGCCGAACGCCGCATTCGTCTGCTGCCGTCTCTATCCTTCGCGGCCTCGCCGCATCACGGCAGAGGCCTGCGCCTCGGCTTCGCCAGCCTCGACGATGCGGAGGCCGAACAGGCGATAACGCGCATCGGCGGCATCGGCGCGCCCGCTCGATGCGCCGCGACAGAGTCCGACGCGAGGCGCGGATGATCGAGCCGAGGGGCGAGGCTGCGACCGACCGGCCGCTTGGAGCAGCCTCGGCGTTCAGATACTCATCCGCCGCGACTTGTGATTTCATTTCGGCCCCGAATCGCTTCGCGGATGAGCGCGTGACGATCGGCCGCAGGGGAGGGACTAAGGGAATGATCGTCTGGCGCGCCTCACATATGATGATCCTCATGGCGGGACTCTTCGCCCTGYCCTGCGTTTCGGCCCTCGCGGCCGACGTCCCGCGCGGCAAGATGATCGCCGCGCGCTGGTGCTCGGCGTGCCATGTCGTGGCGAGCGACCAAAAGAGCGCCAGCGCCGACGTTCCGTCTTTCGCCGACATCGCTCTGCGTCGAAGCGACGCGAAAAAGCTCGGCAATTTTCTCGTCGATCCGCATCCGAAAATGCCGGATTTGCATCTCACGCGCAGCGAAATCGACGATATCGTCGCCTATATTCGCAGTCTCGACCCGCGGCCGGCGCCGCCTCGCGAACCGGACGGCGAAAAACGAGAAAAGCCCACGAATGGTTAACGAGCGGCGAATGGCCGCGCTGGACCGGGCGGGCCTAAAGCCTTAATCAGCGCCGGTCTCCAGCACCGGAACACGCGCGATGGCCTATGCGGTCAAGGAAGCTTTCAAGACGCTGCAAGGCGAGGGCCGCCAAGCTGGGCGGGCCGCCGTCTTCTGCCGTTTCGCCGGCTGCAATCTGTGGAGCGGGCGCGAGGAGGATCGCGCCGCCGCGACATGCCGGTTCTGCGATACGGACTTCGTCGGCACGGACGGCGAGAATGGCGGGAAATTCGCGGACGCCGCATCGCTCGCCGGCCACATCGCCGCCCTGTGGGGGCCGGAGCGCGAGCATCGCTTCGTCGTGCTGACGGGCGGCGAGCCGATGCTGCAGGTCGACGCCGCGCTCGTCGACGCGCTGCACGCCGAAGATTTCGAAATCGCCATCGAAACCAACGGAAGCTCGGCGGTTCTTTCGACCATCGACTGGATATGCGTCAGCCCCAAGGCCGGCGCGCCGCTCGTGCAGACGTCCGGCGACGAGCTGAAGCTCGTCTATCCGCAGGAAGGCGCCGAGCCGGAGCGTTTCGAGGGGCTCGCCTTCGAGCATTTCCTGCTCCAGCCCATGGACGGACCGGACATATTGCGCAATACGAGAGCCGCGATCGAATATTGCCTGGCGCATCCGCGCTGGCGGTTTTCTCACCAGACCCACAAGACGATCGGGGTGAAGTAGACGTGACGACCTTGTTCGAAGTGTATCGGGAGTTCTGTTTCGAGGCGGCGCACGCCCTCTACGACCCGGAGCATCCGACCGGCGGCAAATACCGCAATCTGCACGGGCATTCGTTCCGCGTGCGGGTGACGTTGCGCGGGCCGCGCCTCGAGGGCGAGGAATGGGTCATCGACCTCGGCAAGCTCGGCCGTCGCCTGCAGGAGCTGCGCGAACGACTGGACCATTCCTTCCTCAACGAACTCGAAGGGCTCGGCAAGCCGACGCTCGAGAATCTATGCGCCTATATCTGGCGCGACCTCGAGCCGTCGCTGCCGAACATTCACGAGGTCGGCATCTTCCGCGACACCTGCGACGAGGGCTGTGTGCTGAAGAAGCAGTAGGGGCGAGCTATACGTCGCGCCGCTGGAATGGACCCGCGAAAGCGAGCCTTCAGGCTCGCTCTCAAAAAAGGCGGCGGCGGATTTGCGTCGGCCCGGAGACAGGCGCGCCGCGGTCGGATGGGAGGCGGCGGTCAGGTCGAACCCGCTCTCTTCGAATTGCAAAATCTCACAAAAAATTGCAGGTTTCGCTCTCCTCGAGCATATTCGGGAGAGTTGGAAAATTGGTCTCGCGTCGCCGCCATTCCCTCACGCTTCGATCATCCTTCGCCGCGCTCGCCGCGATCGGCCTCGCTCTCGGCGCGAGCGCCGCGCGAGCGGCCGGCTGGCAGTATTACGATCCGGAGTGCCCCATCGCGCTCGGCCCGTCCAAGACGATGAAATTCGTCACCATGCAGCCCAAGAAGAGCATCGAACGCATATGTGACGCTCTCCCCGAAGCCGGGCCGTCCGTCATCGCGCTCGACGCCCCCGACCCCGAGCTGCGGGAGATGAATTGGGACATTCGTGTCCTGCACGACGTCGACGGAGCGGACGGCGAGATGGTGTTTCGCCTGCCGACCGAGAAGCACCGGAACGGCATGGTGAATTTCGACCATGATTTCGCGGCCGCTGGCAAATATGTCCTCTTGGCGAGGCTGACGAGCGACGACGGCGCGAAGGAATATGTCGGCCGCCATCGCTTCACCGTGGGCCTGCTGAACAACAAGGAGCTTTACGGCTACGTCTTCTTCGCCTGCTTCTTTGTCGCCATCGGCGCCTTCGTCGCGCTGCGCAAGCGGGGGGAAGCGAAAAACGCCGCCCTCACTCCTCCGCCACAGTAAATTGCAGCGCCACGCCGCCGGCCAGCGGCGTCGCCCCTCCCGCCTTCGCGTCCTCCAGCTTGTCGAGACGGATCAGCGCGAGCCCCTCCCCTCCGAAGCGCGATCCGGTGACGCCGATCTCCACCTCGCCCGCCGTGACCGGCGTTCCGGGCGCGGGCGCCAAGCCTTCGGCGTGGAAGGGCGTGACGCGCTTCCTCACCGTGCCGCGATGCTTCATGCGCGAGACGACCTCCTGGCCGACGAAACAGCCTTTCTTGAAGTCCACGCCGGCGAGCCGATCCATATTCGCTTCATGCGGAAAGGCGTCGCCATAGACGAAGTCCACGCCGCCGTCCGGCACGCCGGCGGCGATGCGTCGCGCCTCATAGGCTTCGCGCGCCGCAGCGGCGATCGTCGCTGCGACCGCGGGCGTCGCCAAGCCTCTCCAGCCGAGGCCCGGCGAGCGCGGGTCGGGCGCGAGCGCGACGGCCTCGAACTCGGGCTTTTCCGCCGCGTCCGGAAAGGCGATGCTGACGAATTCCGCGCTGCGGTCGACGATCGAAATATTCGCCCGCAGCTTATACATCGTCAGCCGGCGAAGAAGATCGGCGACGAGCGCGCTCGGGCAGTCGAGAAGAAACACGGCTCCGTCTTCGCCTTCTTTGGCGAAGACGAGGAAATCGACGAGAATCTTGCCTTGCGGCGACAGCAGCGCGGCAAAACGCGCTTCGCCGGCCTTCAGCGATTTCACGTCATTGGTGAGAAGACCGTGCAGGAATTTCACCGCGTCGGCGCCGGCGACCTCGACAACGCCTCGATCCGCGAGAATGATGGCATTGGTCATTGTCCGATGTGCTCCAAACTGGTTCGCAAACCGACGAGACTGTTTCCGTCTGTCGGACGCGCGCCCGCACACGCTCGCTTTGGCGAGGCAAAGCCGAACGATCGAGCCGGTTTCGGCCGGCTCCGATGTGCGCTAGATCATCTATAGGCGAATTGAAACCCGGTTCGCGTCGAGAAGATAGTTTCTACACCGGGCAGTGCAAGCGAGGCGCCACTCATGCCGAAGACCTATGATATCGTTCTTTCCGGCGGCGCGCTCGTCAATCACGACGGCGTCGGCGTTCGAGACCTGGCCATTCACGACGGCAAGATCGCCGAGATCGGCGATCTTTCGACCGTTTCCGCCGGCGAGCGCGTCGATTGTTCGGGTCTGCACATTCTGCCGGGCGTCATCGATACGCAAGTGCATTTTCGCGAGCCCGGCGCGACGCAAAAGGAAGACCTGGAGACGGGTTCGCGCGCGGCGGTCCTCGGCGGCGTCACCGCCGTGTTCGAAATGCCGAACACCAAGCCGCTGACGACGGGCGCGGCCGAACTCGCCGACAAAGTGGCGCGCGGACGCGGGCGGGCCCATTGCGATTTCGCCTTCTGGGTCGGCGGCACGCATGAGAACGCGCGCGACATTCCGGAGCTCGAGCGCCTGCCGGGCGCGGCCGGGATCAAGGTCTTCATGGGCTCGTCGACCGGCTCGCTGCTCGTCGCCGACGACGAGGGCGTCGGCGCCATTCTCTCGCAGACGCGCCGCCGCGCGGCGTTCCACAGCGAAGACGAATATCGTCTGGAAGAGCGCAAAGCTCTCCGCGTCGCCGGCGACCCTTCATCGCATCCCGTCTGGCGCGATGAGATCGTCGCTCTGCGCTCGACCGAACGGCTGCTTCGCATCGCGCGCGAGAAGCGCGCGCTCGTTCACGTGCTGCATGTCTCGACCGCGGAGGAGATCGAATTTCTTTCGCGTCACAAGGACATTGCGAGCGTCGAGGTCACGCCGCATCATCTGACTCTGTCGTCGAACGATTATGCGCGTCTCGGCGCGCTCGCGCAGATGAATCCGCCGGTGCGCGACGCGCGTCATCGCGAGGGATTGTGGCGCGGCCTCGCGCAAGGGATCGTCGACATTCTCGGCTCCGATCACGCGCCGCATACTCTGGAAGAAAAAGCTAAGCCTTACCCCGAGAGCCCCTCGGGAATGACCGGCGTGCAGACGCTCGCGCCGCTCATGCTCGATCATGTGAACGCCGGCCGACTGACGCTGCAGCGCTTCGTCGATTTGACCAGCGCGGGACCGGCGCGGCTGTTCGGCATCGCCGGCAAGGGCCGCGTCGCCGTCGGCTATGACGCCGATCTGACGATCGTCGATCTGAAACGCCGCGAGACGATCCGCAATTCCTGGATCGCCTCCCGCTGCGGCTGGACGCCTTATGACGGCGTCGATGTCACAGGCTGGCCGGTCGGAACTTTCGTGCGCGGCGCGTGCGTGATGTGGGAAGGGGAACTGCTCACGCCGTCGAGAGGAGAGCCGATGCGGTTCCATCAGGCGTTGTGAGCGAACATGTATCTTACCGAGATTTTTCGTGAGACGGAGTTTGCCGAGATCGCGTCGCTCGTCGAGCGCCATCCTTTGGCGACGCTGGTGACGCTGCAAGCGGGCGAGATCGTCGCCGATCACATTCCCTTTCTGCTGGACGCCGGGGGCAAGACGCTACGGGCGCATGTCGCGCGCGCCAATCCTTTGTGGCGCGCATTCGATCCCTCGGTCGACGCGCTCGCGATTTTTTCCGGCGTCGAACACTATGTGACTCCGTCGTGGTACGCGACGAAGCGAGAGACGGGAAAGGTCGTGCCGACATGGAATTACGAGGTCGTCCATGTCTATGGCCGATTGCGCGCGATCGACGAGGCCGACTGGACGCGGGCGCTGTTGCGCGATCTGACGGCGCGACACGAAGCGCGGCGATCGAAGCCCTGGGCGGTGGAGGATGCGCCGGCCGATTTCATCGACGCGCAATCGAAGGCCATTGTCGGGATCGAGATCGCCGTCTCGCGCATCGAGGCCAAGCGCAAGCTCAGCCAGAACCGCAACTCTGCGGATCGCGCCGGCGTGATCGCCGGGCTTCTGGCGGAAGGCGACGCGGGCGCCGAGGATATGGCGAAAGCGATGTCCGCGAATCAACCGACGCCTTCGCTCCAGAAATAATGCCATACGCCATCCGCGCCGACGCCGAGCCGCATCACATGCGGGCGACCTCGTTCATTGGAGCGCGCGAGATCGGCGAAGCGCACGCAGGCCCATAAGGCCCGCGCCTCGTCCTCGTTCGCCGGCGGCGAGGCGTGACGAGCGAAAGCCGGCCATTCGTAGCTCTCGAACGGACCGCGCGTCACGCGCACGAAAGGCTGCGCGAGCACGGCCTGCGCCAGCGCGAGAATTTCACGCCCTTTGCGGTCGAAGGAGAGCGACTTCAACACCTCGATCGGATCGGTTCCCGCCGGATGCTTGACGCCGCGCTCGAACAGCGGACGCACCTCGTTCCAATCGATGGGAATGCGCAGAGCTTCGATGTCGTTGGTCTCGCAAGCCGACAGGATTTTGTCGCGCATGGCGCGAACGCCGGCCGGCAGCGCCGCGATGTCGCTCGACGGCGCGGAGAGGATCTCCACGGACGGCGCCACGCCGGTCGGTTTCGCGGGCTTCTTCATGCGGCTTTCGTGATGTCGGCCCAATGTGTCGACAGTGCGGCCCAGGCGCCCTGCCGGCAGACGTCACGCAAGCGCTCTCAATGGCGCGCGCTCGACGAAAACTCGCCGTCGCGCACGCGCCTCGGCAGGCGTTCGGCGAAAGCGGCCACTTTCTCTTCGCCATAGGTCGCGACGAGTTCGTGAAGCGCGGCCGACAGCGCGGCATGGGCGAAGGAGTCGCTTTCGATTCCCGCCAATATGGCCTCGGCGAAGGCTTCGGTGACATAAACGAGAGCGGCGCGCCGTTCGTCGGAGCCGGCGTTGTCGTCGAGGGCGGAGAATTGAGAGCGCATCATGTCGGGCACTCTAGACAAGCCCGCGCGCTCGCGCGAGACAGGTCTTGCCGGACGGTTAATGGCGCGCTCGCAATTTATTATCAGGAGTTGCCGTAGCGATAGGTAATGTCGTGGGCGATGCGGCCGCCCTCCTCCAGATAGCGGGAGATCGCCGATTCGGCGTTGGGCGTGCAAGCGCGATAGGTGGTTTCATAGCCGCGAAAGCCGCGGTTGAACGCGCCGGCGAGTTTCTGGCGCCGCGCCGCGGTCTTCGCCTCCGCCTCCAGCAGCGACGCCATTTTGGCGCGCCAATCGTCGCCGTCCTTCGCGCCGCACAGATCGCGCAGAAAAGCGAGCGCGCCGAGGATTTCCGACAATCGCAGCAATTGCGGCTCGTAAGGCGGCGGCGGCCCGTCGACGACCGCGCCGGGAGAGGCGGCGCCCGGCGCCGGCGGCGCGGCCTGCTGCGGCGGCTTCGCGGCGGGCTTCTTCTTGGGCTTGGGCTTTTGAACCCTGCGCTCGACGGCCGGCGGCGGCGCGCGCCTCGCCGCCGGCCAGCCGCCGCCGAACAAATCCGAAAAAAAATCCTGCGCCGGCGCCGGACCGGCGGCGCAGAGCGTCGCGCACGCAATGACGCAGAGACCGAAGGACAAACGCTTCATCGTCTCGCTTCTCTTTGTTAGAGCGTTTCCATCCGAAGCGGACGCCGGTTCGGCGTCGGAAACGTGTCAAAACAACGACCTAGAGTCGTTTCGTGTTTCAATGAAACACGGCGCGACTCTAGGGATAAAGTCGCTCCTTCACCCATGGAGACCCTCGTTCCGCGCGCGTGAATCTCACTCGATCATGCAATCGAAACGGCCGATCGGCCCAAAATTCGATCGCCGTGGGAATGATTCGATATCCCCTCCAATAGGGCGGACGGCCGATTTCGCCCAGCCCGAATTGGAGAGCGTAATGCGCGACCGCCTTCTCCAAGGCGAATCGGCTCTCGAGCGGCCGCGACTGTTTGCTGGCCCAGGCGCCGATGCGGCTGTCGCGCGGCCGGCTGGCGAAATAAGCGTCCGACTCCTCGGCGCTGACCAGTTCGACAGGGCCACGCAGCCGCACCTGGCGACGCAGCGATTTCCAGTGGAAGAGCGCGGCGGCTTTCATCGTCGCCGCCAGTTGCCGACCTTTGGCGCTCTCGCCGTTGGTGTAGAATACGAATCCCGATTCGCCCCACTCTTTCAACAGCACCATGCGTGCGTCGGGCATCCCCTCCTCGTCGGCGGTGGCGAGCGCCATCGCCTCGGGAACGTCGGGCTCATGCGCTCTGGCGGCCTCGAACCAGTCTCCAAACAGGGCGAAAGGCTCTGCGGCCTCGCCAAAGTCACCCAGTGTTAACGCCTTCACGGGAAAATCCTCAGCTGCCGCCAGAAAGCTGCGCGGCGTTCTAGTCGAAGGTGGCGCTTTGCATTTTAGGCCGATGACACATAACGCCGCCGAGGCTGCTTCTCAAACCTCGTTTCGCCTCGCGCGGCTCATCGGGGCGATAGCGGCGGCGGTTTCTCTCGGCGGATGCTCCTTCGCCATTCCAGTCGGCGAGCCGATGACCGCCTGGACGGCGTCGAGCGACGACATGACCGGCTCCATTCCGGCCAAGACGCCGACGCTCTCGAACACGCTGGATCGGGAGGACTGGCGCCGCGCCAGCGCCGCTCTCGGCGTCGCGCTCGATCCGCAGGGCGGCGGGGCCTCCGTGAATTGGGACAACCCTTCGACGAGCGCCAAGGGTTCGTTCACGCCGGTCGGCCAGCCCTACCCCGCGGACGGCAAGGTCTGTCGCGCCTTTCTCGCCGAAGTGGGAACGAAAGACTCTCATGAGCAATTGCAGGGCACGGCCTGCCGCGACAAGGCCGCCGAATGGAGGCTGATCGAGATCAAGCCATGGAAGAAGGCCTGACCCCTAACGGAGACCAAAAGCGCATCCTTGCGCTCGGCCTTTCCTTCTCCCAAATAGCATGACAGACATGAGCGTCCGCGCCGCTTTCGAGGCGGACGCGCCGATGGGCTTTACGAGACATGCGCGATCCATACGATGTTTTGGGCGTCGCCAAGACGGCGAGCGCGGCCGAGATCAAAAAGGCGTTTCGCCATCTCGCCAAGAAATTCCATCCCGATCAGAACAAGAACGACCCCAAGGCCAAGGAGAAATTCGCCGAGGCCAATGCGGCTTACGAGATTCTCGGCGACGCGACGAAAAAAGGCCAGTTCGACCGCGGCGAGATCGACGCCGAGGGCAAGCCGCGCTTTTCCGGCTTCGAGGGTTTCGGGGCCGGTCCCGGCGGGTTCTCGCGGGGCGCGCGCGGCGGCGGTCCGGGCGGAGCCGAGCACTTCGAGTTCCATTTCGGCGGCGATGCGGCGCATGGCCGCGCCGGCGCGAGCTTCGATCCTTCCGATATTTTCGCCGATCTCTTCGGCGGCGGCGGCGCGCGGCGCGGCCGCGCGGGCGCTCCGCCGCGCCGCGGCGAGGATGTCGCCACCCAGGTGACCGTCTCGCTCGTCGAGGCGGTCAAGGGCGGCCATGCGCGCGTGTTCCTCCCCACCGGGCGCACGCTGGAAGTCGCGATTCCCCCCGGCATCGAAGAGGGCAAGCAGATCAGGCTGCGCGGCCAGGGTCAGCCGGGGCCTCTGGGCGGCGAGCCGGGCGACGCGCTGGTGACCGTCAAGATCGCGCCGCATCCCTTCTTTCAGGTCTCGGGTCGAGACCTGAAGCTCGATCTGCCGCTCGCTTTCTACGAGGCCGTGCTCGGCGGCAAGGTCGCGGCGCCGACGCTGGACGGGCAGGTGGAATTGTCCGTCCCCGCGGGATCGAACGGCGGCCGCGTGCTGCGCTTGCGCGGCAAGGGCTTGCCCGCCGTCGAGGGCAAGCCGGCCGGCGACCTCTATGTCACCTTGAAGATCGTGCTGCCCGAGGGCGCCGACCCGGAACTCGAGGCTTTCGCCCAGAAGTGGCGGAACGGCAAGCCTTACGATCCGCGCAAGGGCATGGTCTAGAGCGTTTCCAGCCGAAGGGGGAACCGGTTCGGCGTCGGAAACGCGTCAAAACAAGAAGCTGGAGAGTCTTTCCGTGTTTCTATGAAACACGGAAAGACTTTAGACGTTCGGGCGCATATGGCCCCAGGCCTACGAGGCGCTGGCGAGTTGCTCGAGCAGAGCGTCGCGCGCCTCGGCGATGCGACGGTAATGCTCGTCGCTGCCGCCGGCGTCGGGATGCGCTGTCTTGGCCTGCCGCCGGAACGCGGCATTGATCTCCGACGGCTCGAGCGCGCCCTCCATCGGCAGGTTCAGGACCTCGCGGTGCTCCCGATCGTCGTCGAAATCCGGCAAAAATAGGAAGGCCCGGCGTTTTTCCCGCGCCTCGAGGCGCAGATCGACCTGATCCTCCCGCCATCTTACGCGCGACATGACGAGACATTCGCCGAAGGCGACCCGGCCGTGCTGCTCGAGTTCGTCGAGATCGAACGGCCCCACGACATCATAGGGCGGCGCCAGAAAGGCGCTCCGACTGCCCTCGCCATCCTCGATGCGGCCGATCGTCGCCATAACGAGGATGCCCATCGAGCCGTTCCAGACGACCCAATCCTCTTCGTCCGTCATGCCGCGCGCTTTCATGCATGAGCCGACGCTCCGCCCCGTCCTTTTCGTGCGAAAGGATTCGCGGCGCCTGGACCGTCGGCGCGTTCATGCATGTTCAGGGCCAAAAGGCCGACGAGAACCGGGAGGACGCGAAAAAACGGCTCCTCACCGCAGAACCTCGCTCGCCGCGCGCTCGGCGGCGGCCTGTCCGGCCTCGCCGGACAGAGGGCCGAGCAGCACGAAGGCCAGTCCCGCCGCGCGCCATTCCACTGCCGTGAGGCCCGGCGTCGCCCTCGGCGGCTCCGCCGGCGCAGCCTCGCTCATGGCGCGCTCGAAAAACAGGCCGACGCGGACCCCGGATTTCGTCTCGTACAGAAGCAAGCCGGCAGGGCCGGCGACGCCCGGAACGAGGCGACCGCCGAGGAGCTCGAGACCCGCCGTCGTGAGATCGGGCAGGCCGCCGAAACCGGTGCGCTCGAGCAGCCAGGCGGAAAGCTCCGCTCTCTGCTCCGCGCTCAATTCGACCGGCCGCGCATCCTGCGCGAAGGTAAGATAAGCGATATGGGCGCGCGTCACGAAGCCCGGCGCCGTGACGAGGCGGACCGCCTTGTCCGGCGGCGTGGCCGGACCGGTGAAGGCGAGCAGCGCGGCGCCCGCCACGATCGCTCCGGCGAAGAGAGTGAGGATCGATACGGCGACGGCCGACCGGCGCGGCGTCCTGCGGCTCGTGTCCGCGCGGCGCATCGATCGCAGCGACGAGGCCTTGCTGGGACTGAAGCGCGCCCAATTGACGCCGGAGCCGAAGCTGCGGCCGGCGCCCGCCTTCGAGGCGCGCAGCGAGGCCGGCAGCGGTTCCTTCGCGGCCTGAGCGAAGGCCGCCCGCAGAGCCGCATTCTGTCGTCGCCAGCCTTCGACCAGCGCGGCGTCCTCGGCGTTCTTGTGCAGATGATCCTCGATGCCGCGCCGCCGTTCGGCGTCGAGCTCGCCATCGACGAAAGCGTGGAGCTCGGATTCGTCGACGTGCTCGGACGCGGGCATGCGTTATTTCACGACGCGCAGATGCGAGCTGGAGCGCCGCCCGCCGTCCGACCCGCTCGAGGGACGATGGTCGAGCGCGGTCAGGGCCGAACGGGCGCGCATGAGGCGCATCAGCACGACAGGGCGGTCGGTTCGCGTGATCCTCGCCACCTCGTCGTAGGTGAAGCCCTCGAGGGCGACGAGCAGCAGGGTCTCGCGCTCCTCGAACGGCAGATCGGCGAGGCGGTGCATGATCGCCGGCTGGCGGAGCGACGGCCTGAAGGTCGAGCCCGAGCGCAATTTGCGCAGCGCCGCATTGGTGAGCGCGATATAGAGATCGGCGCGCAGATCGAGAGCGGCGCGCGACGCCTCCGGCCGCGCCTCGTCGGCCGTCGTCCGCAGCGCGGCTTGCACGAGTTCGTCCGCCGTGTCATTGGCGGCGCCCGCCAGCAGAGCGCGGGCGTAGCGGCGCAGGCCCGGCGTCAACTTCTCCAGAGTCTCGTCGAAATCGTCTGAAGCGCCCATGTTCGGCCCATTCCGCACAGCTCTTGAAAATCGTTGTCTCGCGCGGCTCTGGTTCGTTTCCCTCTCGAGCCAAATATTATGCCACTCCGCCGCGATTGACTATCTCCGCGCCCTGCGATTTATGTGTTTTTCTGCGCCGGGCCGGAAGCGTGGCTTTGGGACGTGTCGTCCGATCCGCCCGCGCCCATGTCCACCCTTGCGCGCCCAGTGCGCAGCCCACCAACGGCGGTCTCGACAAGGGGCGGCGTCGCGCCGGCCCCGTCGATCGCACACGATGGATTTTTTCGCATATGTCGCAACAAGAACCGACGTCGAACGGCACTTTTCAGAGCGGCGTTCTCGCCGGCAAGCGCGGGCTCATTCTCGGCGTCGCCAATAACCGGTCGATCGCCTGGGGCATCGCCAAGGCGGCGCGCGACGCCGGCGCGGAGCTCGCCCTCACCTATCAGGTCGAAGCGCTCGAAAAACGCGTGCGGCCGCTCGCCCAGGAGCTCGGCGCGCATGTCGCCGGCCGTTGCGACGTCTCCGAGCCGGAGACGATCGACGCCGTCTTCGCCGAGGTCGAGCGCCTGTGGGGCAGAATCGACTTTGTCGTCCATTGTCTCGCCTATTCGGACAAGGACCAGCTCGACGGCCGCTATGTCGACACGACGGCCGACAATTTCACCCAGTCGCTGCTGATCTCCTGCTACTCCTTCACGGCGCTGGCGCAGCGCGCCGAGAAGCTGATGACCGACGGCGGCTCGCTGCTGACGCTCTCTTATTACGGCGCCGAGAAATGGATGCCGCATTACAATGTGATGGGCGTGGCCAAGGCGGCGCTGGAAGCGTCCGTGCGCTATCTCGCCGCCGATCTCGGCGAGAAGAACATTCGCGTCAACGCCATTTCCGCCGGGCCGATCAAGACGCTGGCGGCTTCCGGCATCGGCGACTTCCGCTACATCCTGCGCTGGAACGAATATAATTCGCCGCTGCGGCGCGTCGTGACGATCGAGGAGGTCGGCGAGACCGCCGTCTATCTGCTGTCGCCCTGGGCGCGCGGCGTCACCGGCGAGGTGCTGCATGTCGACGCCGGCTATCATGTGGTGGGCATGATGAACCCGAGCGCGGCTCCGAAGATGGCGTCGCTGCTGTCGCTGCTGCCGCAGGAGAAATAGAGGCGAACGAGATCGTGTCGCGAGCCTTCAGGCTCGCTCCACGCGCAGCCCCAGATAGCGGGCCGCCCCCAGCGCGGCGGCATGGCCCGTCGCGAACGCCGCCTGCAGCAGATAGCCACCGGTCGGCGCGTCGAAGTCGAGCATTTCTCCCGCGACGAACACGCCCGGCAATTTCTTCAGCATGAGGTTTTCGTCGAGTTCCGCGAAGGCGACGCCGCCGGAACTCGATATGGCGCGCTCCAGTCCGGCCGTCGCCGTCGCGACGAGCGGGGCGTCCTTGCAGAGCGCGGCGAGCGCGCCGGCGTCGTCGGGCGGAGGCCCGCCATGCGCGACGCGCAGCAGCGCGATTTCGAGCTTCGACAATCCCAACGCCTTGCGAAAAAAATTCGATCTCGACTGTTTGCCGCGCGGCCGCGACAATTTTTCCGCCAGCGCCTCCGACGAACTGTCGGGGCGCAGATCGACATGCAGCGTCGCCGCTCCGTCCCGCTCGATCGCGCGCCGCACGCGGGACGAAAGCGCATAGACCGGTCCGCCTTCGAGGCCCGATCTGGTGACGACGATGTCGCCGAAGGCGCGCTCCTCTCCATAGCGGACGGAAATCGTCTTCAACGGCTGGCCTTCGAAAACGGCGCGGAAGGTCTCCGGCCATTCGACCATGATCCCGCAATTGGCTGGCGCGAGCGGCGCGATGGCGACGCCCCTCGCGGCCAGCATCGCCGTCCAGGCGCCGTCCGAGCCGAGTCGCGGCCAGGAAGCGCCGCCGAGCGCCAGCACGGTAGCGTCCGCCCTGCGGCTCAGCCGCTCCCCTCGCTCATTCGTCAGCAACAAGTCTCCGCCCTCGGAAAAGCCGTCGAAGCGATGGCGCACGGCGACGCTCACGCCATTGGCGGCAAGGCGCGCCAGCAGCGCCCGCAGCAGCGGCGACGCCTTGAAGCTCTTCGGAAACACCCGTCCGCTCGAGCCGACGAAGGTCTCTTCGCCGAGCTCTGCGCAAAAGGCCCGCAGCCGCTCCGGCGGAAAGGCGCGAACGAACGACGCGAGCCGCTCCGCCGCCGCGCCATAGCGCGCGATAAATCTATCGAGGCTCTCGCTATGCGTGATATTGAGGCCGCCACGCCCCGCCATCAGGAACTTGCGGGCGACGTTCGGCTTCTGCTCATAGACCGTCACGCTCGCGCCGAGCCGCGCGAGCGAGTCGGCGGCGAAGAGGCCGGCGGGTCCGGCGCCGATGACGGCGCAGGTAGGCGAGGCGGAGTGGTCGACGATGTGCTCGGCTCCGAGCTTGGACTAGGGACGGATGAACGGCGCCGCTTGGTAGCACGCCGGATGCAGATCGGCTGAAGGAATTCGATGCGCGAGCCCTTGGACGAAATCGACGACGCCACCGTCTTGGACGACACGCTTTTTTCTTTCGAGGCTCCGCCCGAGGCCGCAGGCTCTCGGCTCGATCGATTTCTCGCCGAGCGGCCGGAACTCGCGGAAGCGCATCTGTCGCGCACGCGTCTCAAGGCGCTCATCGAGGACGGACGACTGACCATCGGCGCCGCGACCGTGCGCGACGCCAGCCGGCGCCTCGCGGCGGGCGATTCTCTCGTCCTCGCCGTGCCGCCGCCCGAACCGGCCGAGCCGCGGGCGGAGGCGATCCCCCTCTCGATCGTCTTCGAGGACGAATATCTGCTCGTCGTCGACAAGCCTGCCGGCCTCGTCGTCCACCCCGCCCACGGGCATGAGACCGGCACGCTGGTCAATGCGCTCATCGCCCATTGCGGCGACAGTCTCTCCGGCATCGGCGGCGTGAAGAAGCCCGGCATCGTCCACCGCATCGACAAGGACACGTCCGGGCTGCTCGTCGTGGCCAAGACCGACGCGGCGCATAAGGGGCTGTCGCG
>PQAN01000306.1 GCA_003105285.1 Methylocystaceae bacterium | reverse complement strand
GCTTGGGCGACCGCGGCCTTGATATTGTTGATCACCGAGATCGCATTCGTCACCGCGGTCGAAGCCACGTTGAGCAGCGACGAACTCACGGACAGCGAATCTGTGATCGTCGAAAGAACGCCCTGATCCGACTTCATCGTCTGGGCGATCGACCAAGTCGAAGCATTATCCGCGGCGCTCGATATTTTGAGGCCCGTCGAAATCTCCTTCTGGGTCGCGGCCAGAGACTGCTGCGTCGAGCGGAGCGATTGAAGAGCGGTGATAGCCGAGGGGTTTGTCAGAATACTGGACATGACTCATCGATCCCTGAAGGGTGAAGACCACTGAGGAATGACATCCCGGAATTTCACCGGCTCGACGGAAACGGCATCATGCCTTTGGGCTCATGGCCCTATCCGAAGCGGTCGTCGGCGGAGCGCCGCCTCACCGTGGGATCATTATCGGTTCGATGACGCCCAACTCCCACACGGCCCGGATCGCTACGACACAACCGGAACTTCTTAACCATAGCCGGATAGCGTTAACAAACAACTAAAAATGCGTCACGGGCCGGCGAACCGTCGGACGACCGGCGCGAAAGCGAAAAAGCGAGAGCCGAAGTCTTTTCTCCTGCGCAAGCGCGAGAAAGGACTTCGGCCGATCATCGTATCGGAACGCTTCGAAATGAAAAAGGCCACGCCAGACGGCGCGGCCTTCCTTCGAAAACCTGCGACAGTCCGCTATTGGAAAAGTCGAAGAATGATCTGGCTGTTCTGATTGGCGATCGACAGCGATTGCACGCCGAGCTGCTGCTGCGTCTGCAACGCCTGGAGGCGCGTCGAGGCCTCGTTCATATCGGCGTCGACCAGCGAGCTGACGCCTGTCGTCAAGGCGTCGTTCAACGTCTTGATGAAATTCGCCTGCGCGTTGACGCTCGTCTGCGTGGCGCCGATCTGCGCCGCATAGGAGGTGAGCGTAGCGATCACCTTGTCCGCGTTCGACAATGTGTCGGCCACTGTGCCGCTCGCAATGTCGGCCGAAGTCAGATTGGTGAAGTCGGTCGCGGCCGAGGCGCCGGTCGCCTGCGAGGACTCCAGAATGCCCGTTCCGCCGGAATTGGTGAGCGCCTGCGCCGTCAGGGTGATCGTTCCGATCGAGGAGGCCGCCGCGCCGCCGCCATCCGTATAAGACGAGGTGATGCTGATCGTCGTCTGCGAACCGTCGGTCAGATTCAAGCCGTTGAAGCTCGCCGACGTCACGATGCCGGTGAGCTGCGTGCTGAGACCGGCGAGCGCCGTGCCGATTTTCTCGAGATCGGCGCCGGGCGCTTCGGCCTGGGCGACCGCGCTCTTGATATTGTTGATCACCGAAATCGCGTTGGTCACCGCCGCCGACGCCACATTGAGCATCGATGAGCTCACGGCGAGCGAATCGGTAATCGTCGAAAGGACGGCTTTGTCCGACTTCATGGTCTCGGCAATCGACCATGTCGAGGAATTGTCGGCGGCGCCGGAAATTTTCAGACCCGTCGAGATTTCCTTTTGCGTGGACGCCAGCGACTGCTGCGTGGCGCGTAGTGTCTGGAGGGCGGTTATCGCGGATGGATTCGTGAGAACGCTGGACATGACTCGTCGATCCTTGATGATGTGAACACGACATCCCGGAAATTCACCGGCTCGACGGAAACGGCATCATGCCTTTGGGCGCCAGCCCTATCCGAAGCAATTTGTCGACAGCGAAGGAGCGCATAGCGACTCCGTGTTCCCGCTGGACAGCCGGATCATACATGTGACGAGCGAAAGCGCGACAATTCGAGGAAAATGCGATTAACGAACAGTTAACGAGCCACGGGCGCGCCGATCAGACATAGGACCGGATCAGGCTCCCGACCAGCAGGTTCCATCCGTCTATCAAGATGAAAAACAGCACCTTGACCGGCAGTGAAATCGCCGTCGGCGGCAGCATCATCATGCCCATGGACATTGTGAGCACGGCGACGATCATGTCGATGACGAGAAAAGGCAGAACGATCAAAAAGCCGATTTCGAAGCCTCGGCGAAGCTCGGAAATCATGAAGGCCGGAACCAGCACCTGCAGGCCGAGCTTGTCGTTGTCGCCGGTCTGATGCTTCTCCTTCGTCAGGCTGTCGAATAATTTGATGTCCTTGTCACGCACATTGGCGATCATGAACCGGCGAAACGGCTGCGATATCTTGTCGAACGCTTCGACCTCCGAGATCTTGTTTTCCATGAGCGGCTTCAGACCGGCCTCCCAGGCGGCGTCGAAGGTCGGCGTCATCACATAGAACGTCATGAACAAGGACAGGCTGATCAGCACGAGATTGGCCGGCGTGCTCTGTAGGCCGAGCCCGCTACGCAGGAAGGAAAGGGCGATCGCGAAGCGCGTGAAACTCGTCACCATGATGAGCAGGCCGGGCGCGATGGACAAGACCGTCAGCAAGACGAGCATTTGCACGATCTTGCCCGTCGCCGCCCCTCCGCCCGAAGGCAGGAGCGCGTTGAGATCGAACCCCTGCGCCAACGCGCTCGACGGGACCAGAACGATCGGAATGAGGAACGCCCATCGCTTCATTGCACGACCAAGGCTTGAATGATGAATTCGCGAATATGGCCTTCCGAACGAATGACCGCCCGCTCGGTCAGATCTTCATGCAGCCGCCTCAGACCATCCGAGCCTTCGATGGAAGCGAGCGTCGTCGTCCTCAAAAAGGCGACGATGTCGGCCATCACTTCCGAGACGAGAATTTCGGGTTGCGGGACCGCCTGGACGTCGTAGACGATGGCGGCTTGCAGACGCACCCAGCCGGTCTCGGGCTCCGCCAGATTGGTGACGATCGGCGGCAGTTCCTCGAGCTTCACTTTCGCCGCCGCCGTCGTCTCCTTGGCGGCGCTTTCGCCGGCCCCGTGAGCGCCATGGGCCTTCTTCGCCTTTTCGCTGAGATGGCTGGGCCGATCACCCGCCTCGACTGGCTTTTCGACCGCGCCGGCGCCGGCCGTCGGCGACTCCACGCCCAGAGTCATGCCGAGAAATCCCCCGCCTCCGACGCCGATCAGAGTCGAGACGAGAAGCACGGCGACGAACTGACCGAACGACGACGACTTCTGATCGCCCGCGGCAGTCGAAGATGTTCGAGGCCCCGACACGTTCTCTCCTCCCGTAATCAAAACGGCGCCAGGATGTCGTAGACTTGCTGCCCCCAAGCGGGCTGCTGCACCTCGGACAATCTTCCGCGACCGCCGTAGGACACACGCGCCTCCGCGATCTTGTCATAGGGAATCGTATTGTCTCTGCCGATGTCTCGCGGACGCGCGATGCCCGCTATGTTGAGCACGCGCAACTCGTAATTGACCCTGATCTCCTGCGATCCCCGAATGACCAGATTGCCGTTCGGAAGCACGGCCGTCACGACGGCCGCGATCGATAGGCGGATTTGCTCGGAACGATTGATCGCCCCCTGCCCCTGCGTCGACGAGCTCGACTGCAGATCATTGTCGACCGAGCCGGTCCATTTCTTCTCGGCTCCCGCCGCCGGCTTCGCGCCCGGCAGGAAGTCGAAGAGAAACGACCAGGTCGTCTTGACCTTCGCGTCTCTCGAACGGTCGGTCGAATTGCCGAGGATCGCCTTGTCGTCCATGGAGACATTGACCGTCACGACATCGCCGACCGTCATGGCGCGCAGATCGCGATACAAATTGATGCGACTGTCGTCGAGGCGCATCTGCGGGCCCAAGGCGCCGTCGCGCGTCGGCCCGATGGGCAATTGATCGTCGTACGAGGCCAGCCCGCTGCCCACCGGCGTCATGTGCGGTTCGCGCCCGATATCGCGCGGATCCGCCGCGCATCCGGAGATCGAGAGCGCGATGGCGAGAAGGCGGATCGACTTTCTCATAGCTTCCTTCCAGAGCGCGCGAAAGTCGAAAACCCTGCGATCTTCTTTGTGAGCGCGACGGCTCTCGAAGCCTCCATCTCGTTCAAGATCGAACTCGATTGCTTCGGCTGCAGCCGCATCAGCAATGCCGCCGCCACTTCTTCTTCCATGCCGGCGACTTGCGCCGCGGCCGAGTCCGCCCGCATGCGCGCATAGATCGCCACGAGCCCATCGTCGATTCTCTTCACCAGAGCGTCGTGACGATCCAACACTTCCTGCAGCTCGCGGCGCTTCGCATCCAGTTCGGACAGACGCCTCGCGATCTGCTGCTCGATCTCGAGCAATTGCTTTTCCTGTCGCACGTTGCGCGCCGCCCCGGCGGCAGCCGCGATATTGGCGCAATATTGCTGCGCGTCCGCAGCGGCGCCCGACCGCGGTTCGTTGTTCTTGAAGGCGTCCCCCTTCTTGGAGCTCTCGTCCGTCTTCGGCTCAGCGTGACCCGCGGCCGCCATAGAGCCGAAGCCGACGCCCGTCACGATAACGGCGCTGATGATCCCCGCTCTAATTCTCCGCATGGCGCGACGCTTCGATCCCCATCGATGGCGAGCGCAAATTGACCTACGCGGCTTGCGTGTGGCTTGCGGGCCCAAAAACGCTCAGCGCGCAGACCGGCGCAGCGCGTCGCGGTTTTCTGCGAGAAGCAACGCGGCGCAGACACGCTGCCTCGAACGCCAATGGTTACTATTTCGTTGACGCCGACGAATCGTTGCGGCTAAGTATTTGTATAGCGATTCGCGTAAGTTACGACGACGGGCAGGGTGTCGAGGGGGCGGCGATGTTCATAATCGTGGATGAGCGTGAACTGGTGACGAGTGGGTACGCCTGCCACTTCGGCAAAGAAGGAATCTCCTCCGCGGGGTTTTGCTCCGGACAATTTATCGACTGGGTCGATTCCGCCGTCGAGACGGAGATGCTGGCGGTCGAAGCCTTCCTGATCGGCGAATGTCCCGAGCGGGAAGTGCTGCCGAGATTGATCCGTCGGCGCTCGCAGGCCCCGGTCATTGCGTTGAACGAAGCGCCGTCGCTCGAGCAGACGCTCGGACTTTTCACGGCCGGCGTCGACGACGTCGTGCGCAAGCCGATTCATGTGAAGGAAATTCTCGCGCGCGTCTGCGCAATTCGGCGACGCGCGGAGGCGCGGCGCGATTACGCGGTCGTCGGCGCGATGCAGGTGTTCTTCGACGGACGCGATCCTCTCATCAATGGCGAGCCGCTCGCTCTGCCCCGCAGAGAGCGTAGAATTCTCGAATATTTCGTCATGAACAAAGGCCGTCGGCTGACGAAGTCGCAAATATTCAACGCCGTCTATGGGCTGTTCGACGAGGTCGTCGAGGAAAACGTCGTCGAGAGCCATGTCAGCAAATTGCGCAAGAAGCTACGCGCACGGCTCGGTCATGACCCCATCGATTCACAGCGCTTCCTGGGTTACTTGCTGGTCGCCTGAATAATCTTGCCTTTCCTTTTCACGCGCCGAACGCTCTTCCCCCGAGGCCGATCACAACGGACGTCTCGCTACCTGATCAGCGGGGAATGTCTTCCTTGGGGATGAAGGCGAAGCTCTTGACCAAGATTTCTTTCAATGCGTTCGATCCCAATCGCTGATTGACGCGCTGTGTAAGTTCTCTGGTCAGAGCGTTGAGATCGAACTTCTCGATGTGATGGAAATCGAGGCTATTGTCCGCATAGATCTGGCGGAACGCCTCATCCATCAAATAGCTGTCTGGATCAGACGATCCGTGTGACTTGTTCGGCGCGTCTACGACGTATGAGAACTCCGCGGAAATATAGCCTTTCAGAGTTCCGTTGGAAATGATCGGAACGGTGATCGGCTTCACCTTCCGCACCTCGAGCTTTTCGGCATGCGCATCTTGCGAGGCGGCGACTTTATGCGTCTTCCAATATGCGGCGCCATATGTCGATGCGAGCGTCACCGAGCAGGCCCATATGCCGATCGCCAGCAGTCGTAACATGGCGCTATTCCGCTGTTACCGATCTTCCGAAGAACCTGTTCGAATAGGTCCCGTCGGACTCGGCCATCTCGATGGTTTTGATCATAATGCCGGAAATCTCTCGCATCGCTCGAAGATGCTGATCCAGCAACGAATTGTTTTCAGCGAGACGGGCCCGCAGCCTCGCGAGGCTCGATTCGATCGCATCCGAGGCGGGTCCGGAAATGGAGCGCGACGCACGTGAGAATTCGAGCAGCGCATGAGCCTTGCGCATGTTGAAATCCTCGAAGTCGATAGGCGCGAGGGATCTGAGCGCCTCCGTTTCCCTTTCGATCAATTGTTCGAGACGCTCGATACATCCGATGAGCGCCATGTGAGCCAGATCCCGCGCCGCATCGCCAGCGCCGCGAACAGGACGCGATGCGCTGTCGGCCCTGGCTCGCGCGCTCGTTGCGGGAAAAAAGCTCATGGCGCCCATCCAACTCCCATCTCGCCAAATCCGACCGCCATTACCTCACGGCTTCATGTCGCGCTATCGCTCGGCCCTCGCGAAGCCTCGGCGCGCGCCGCATGACGAGCCAAATGCTGGTCGAGCATTTTGTGCAGACCGACGCCGCCCGCCTTGGCGATCTGATTACCCAATTGCTCGGCGACCATCGAACGCCAGACGCCGCCCGCTGTCCCGCGCCCGAACAGCCCCTGCTCCGATTGCGGCAAGATCGTCTGCAGACAAGTCTGGATGATATAGGCCTCGAATTTTTCCGTGACGTCGCTTGCCCGCGCGCTTTCGATCGACCCGCTGGAAGACCGGACTCCGCCCCCGGCCGCCGGCCCGTACGACACATCGACAGTCGCACCGGCGCTCGAAGCCGGCGGCGCCGATTTCACGGCGCCGCTCGCGCCTTCGACGAGATTCGCGAATTCTTCTGGCTTTACTTTCCTGGACGACAGATCAGCGAGACGCGTCACGGCCGCATTCAGTCTTCGCGGATCGGCGGCGCGCGCAACCTCGGCGACGAGATCGGTGGCGGGGAAGATCGACATACGGCATCAGCCCTCTTTGCGCATGGGAGTAGCGCGTGAAGCTTACGGCGCGCTGATGTCGCGCCGCGACGACGCGCGTTCGATGATTTCTCTCAAATCGTCCTGCGCGCGAACGCGGTCTCTCGCCTTCTCCGCATTGGCGACGAGCCTTTCCGCCTGCTTGACGCGCCTTGCCTGCTCGAGCGCGATATCGGCCTGCCATTCGACGGCGCGCCGGGCGTCCTGCTGCTGCTGAATGTTCAGCCTCAACCGCTGGAGAACGATCTCCGGGAAGATGGCGATCATGTTCCGATTGTCGTCGAGATAGCCGACGATGCGCGCCTCCTCTTCCTTCAACTCTCGCGCCTCGCGCTCGAGCTTCGACAAGCGTGCGACCTCGATACGATGCAGATGTTCGTGAACCGCCAGGATTCTACGTTGGTTCTTCCAGTTCATGACGCTCATCCCGATAGTAGCCAGGAACCGAATTCCGAAGAGAAGGCGGCAAAGAAATCATCCGCGACGATATAGAACCAATATACGCCCAAGGCGACCAGGAGAGGCGTCGAGACGAAATACACCGGTATCTGCGGCGTCATTCTGTTCAGGAAGCCGAACGCCAGATTGACGATCAATCCGAAGAGCAGAAATGGACTGCTGATTCTCATGGCGAGAAAGAAAGCCTCGGCGAGCACCTTCATATATTCAGACAACATGCTCTGAACGCTGAGCGACTCTCGAATAGGAATGGCCGTATAGGACAGAAAGACTCCTCGAATGATCTCCCAATGCTGGTCGAGGACGAAGATCAGCGTCGTCGCGCCCAACATGACGAGCGAGCTCATGGCCGGAAGCGGTTCCGCTTCATCGATCGGCGCGCCCAGAATATTGCCGAGTCCCATGGTCATGACAGCCGCGGTCGCCAATGTCTCCAGCGCGAAGAAAAACAGCCTCGCGAGCGAACCGATCAGCACGCCGACAAGCAATTCGCCGATCAGCAGGAACGCCAGCGCAGCGGCAGACGCGCCCGCGATCAACGGCTTTACGGTATTCTCCAGAGAGGGGGCGAGCGCGAGCGTCACGCCGATCGCGATATAGAGACGCGCACGCATCGGAATTCTCGCGTTCGAGAAGCCCGGCATCGTCATGACGCAAGCGCCAATCCTGCAGAACAACAAGAACAGTCCCGCCGCCAGACCGTCGAGACCGACGCTCACGAGATCGTCCCCAAGGCGCGGATTTCTACGCCGCGCGCAATCTCGAGATGCGAGAGAATTGGCAGCGAGCTGAACAGCCGTCCGATGATCATCTTGACATAGGGCCGCGCCTCCGGCGTCGTGACGAGCGCGAACGCTTCGCCACGCTCCATCCTCTCGCGAATCGCCGTCGCGGCCTCCTGACCGAACTGCTCTATGAGCGCCGGTTCAGCGTTGAATTCGACGATCTCGCCCTTGCTGTCGCGTCGCAGGCTCTCGTGGAAAAAGAGATCCCATCGGCTTCCCAGACGCAAGACGCCGAGCACGCCGTCGACCGCCACTTCGCCGCAGATCTGCGGCGCGAGGCGAATCCGTACATGCTCGACGATCGCTTCGGCGCGGCGAACATACGGAACGACCTCGCTGATCGCCTCCAGAATGAGATCGATGTTGCGGATGGAGACGCGCTCGGCGAGCAGAAGTTTGAGAACCGAATGCAGCCCAGAATTCGATATGAAGTTCGGGATCATCTCATCGAGCAGCCGCCGATACTCCGGCTCCAGCCGATCGACGAGCATTCGGGCGTCTTTGTATGACAGGAGCTGCGACAGATTGTTTCGTAGGATTTCCGAAATATGAGTGAGCAGAACCGAGATCGGATCGACGGGCTCGAATCCTTCCCGCCGCGCTTCGTTTACGAGTGCATCCGGTATCCAAAAGGCTCTGACGCCGAATGCCGGATCGACGGTTTCCTCTCCCGGGAGATCTGGCGCCCGGCCGTGTCCGACGATAATCAAATGCTGTCCGAGCCGCAGCTCCTGCGTCACGACGACCGTCCCGTGAATTTTGATCTGATAGCACTTCTGCTTCAGCCCAAGATCGTCGGACAGTTTGATTTCCGGAATCACAAAGCCGTACTGCTTCGCGAAATTGCGCCGCATCTTGCCGACGCGATGAGCGAGTTCGTCGTGCGACATCAACAGACGGGCCGACAACTGCTTGCCGAGACAAAGTTCGATGCCGGGCGTCTTCAAATATTCCTTTACGGAGTCCTTGGCCTCCTGTTGAGCGCGCTTCTCGTCTTCCGCGCGCCTGGCCTGCTCGCTCGCCAGGAGCTTCGCCGCCTGTTTCGGAGTGATATAGGCGACGAAGGCCATCGCGCCGCCGAGCAGAGCGAAAGGAGCCAAGGGCAGCCCGGGCATGAGCGCCAGGACGAACAAGAGCGAAGACGCGACATAGAGCGCCTTAGGGTAGTTGCCGAGCTGACGTACGATGTTTTGTTCGGTCGAGCCACGCGTGCCGCCCTTCGAGACGAGAAGACCCGCCGCGAGCGAGACGATGAGCGCCGGAATTTGCGAAACCAGTCCGTCGCCGACCGACAGCTTCGTGAATATGTCGGCGGCGCTCGCGAGCGGCATTCCGTGCCGCGTAACGCCGATGACGATGCCGCCGAATATGTTCACCGCCAAAATGATGAGGCCGGCGATGGCGTCGCCGCGAACGAATTTGGACGCGCCGTCCATCGATCCGAAGAACGAGCTCTCCTCCTCGAGCTCGCGACGGCGCAGTTGCGCTTGCTTTTCGTCGATGAGACCGGCGGAAAGATCCGCGTCGATCGCCATCTGCTTGCCGGGAATGGCGTCGAGCGTAAACCTCGCGCCGACTTCCGCGATACGCGTCGCACCCTTGGTGATGACCAGAAAGTTGACGGTGATCAAGATCGCGAACACTGTCAGGCCGATGACGAAATCGCCGCTCATGACGAGCTTCGAGAAGCCCGCGATGATGTAACCTGCGGCCGTCGTCCCCTCGGCGCCATGGCCGAGGATGAGACGAGTCGTCGCGATATTGAGCGACAGCCTGAGGATCGTCGCCACGAGCAGGATCGTCGGAAAAGCCGAAAATTCGAGCGGCTTTTGAATCCACAAGGACACCATCAGGATCAACACGGACAGCGCGATCGAAAAGGCCAGCCCGATATCGATCAGAAACGGTGGGATCGGCAAAAA